>DASVMX010000142.1:0-15639 GCA_036384215.1 Ktedonobacteraceae bacterium
AACTCTTCCTTCCTAACCATGGCGAAGCGCCGCAGGCGCTGAGGAGTCACAGAGCGAGAAAACCTGAATAGTTACGTCGCGCAGCGACGAGCAATGAAAAAGCAATTTGCTAACAGGTGCAATAACGTTAAGAAATGCCAAGGGCGCGGCGGATGAAGCCAGCGGCTTCCTTGATATAGGTTTCAGCGGAGATGGTCGATTGATAGACATAGCATTGATTGGCGGCATAGTAAATCATACCTATGATTAACATCGCGGTCACCTGAGCATCGATTGCAGAGCTAACCGTGCCTGCCGCCTGGGCATTACAGATCGTTTCTGCGATCAGGATGTGGTAGGGAGTAAAGAAAGAAATGTTGTTCTCTCCCCCTACCAGCCAGCGCTGGCTGGCGCTGGGAAGAGCCAGAACATCGCGATATTCGCCCAGAATGCGAAAGGAAGCCTCAACGCTGCGGTCAATCATCTCACCCAGGTCAGCAGCCTCAGCGGAAGAAAGACGCACCGCCTGCTCAATTCTACCCTGCATTTCATGTGTGAGATCTTTAACAACAGAAAACTTCGAGGGGAAATACAGGTAGAAGGTCCCTTGAGCCACGCCGGCGCGCGCGACAATTTCCGAGACAGTCGCGGCCTCAAACCCTTTTTCAGCAAAGATTTCCCGCGCGGCGCGCAAAAGTTCTTCCCGGCGGTCCTGCGTTCTTGGATGCTTCATGGTTCTTTTTTTAGTACCTTTATGATCTGTGGACTCTCCCATCCCAAAGGTTGAGTCTCTCTAGAAATATATCATTAGCTCGCTGGAAAAGCAAAAAGATCAGCGCGTTATCTATATTGTCAAGGCTTTCGCCCAGGTCGTTCAGTTCATTGTCCATAACATTCACTTTCATAAAGCTACCAGATAGAATAAAGGCCTTGTAGCTATTCTATAACATCAACCTTCTCCCTGGTCGACACGTTGGACGCGGCGGCGCTTGACGCCGGGAACGAGTGAGGGAATGCCTTCGGCAATTTCTACCAGCGCAGGCTGGCAGTCGTAAGAAGCTATAGTGGCTTGAATGCTGCTTAGCACAGAAGCTGAGACGCTGGCGAAGCTGGCTCCGGGTGCGACGGTCAGCGCGACAGTGAGATGGCCGGACTGGCGTTGCATAACCTGGTAATCGGCTATCTCCTGGCTGGCCAGCAGGATCATACGGCGAATGGTGTCAGGATAGAAGAGACGCGTCCCGCCCGCACGCGACGAGAAATAACACACATCGTCGCAGCGCCCTTCAATTGCGCGGATCACGCGGAAAGCTGAACCACAGACACAGGGCTGCGCGGCGAGTTGCAGTACATCGTTGAGCCGATAGCGAATGATGGGCTGCGTGGTTCGCCAGAGATCGGTGACGATGGGCATGACACGTTCATCCTGCTTCTGCTCAGGCCGTTCGTTCTGCTTCTGGGTAAACGCGGATGCTGCTCCTGCCAGCGCGGAAGCGGCTGCCTGCTGTTCGGCCTGTTTACCGGCAGAAAGTGGCTCAAACTGGAGCGCGACAGCATCTTCCTGAATGTGCAGCGAGCCACGCGAACAACTGACAGCCAGCAAGCCTTCGGTGCACTGGTAGATCTGGTGAACGGGAGCCTGAAAAGCGGCTTCGATCCGGCGCTGTTCCTGTTGTTCCAGGACTTCGGCCACCGAGATCAGGCGCTGCGGGCGAACGCGCAGTTCGCCACTCTGGTGTTCGCGGGCGAGAAAGCCCAGCAGCGAGGGCGGGCCAACGATCAAGTGCGGCTGAAAGTCGTTGAGGGCAACGACGGCTTCGGCCAGGGGCAGCATCAGATCAAAATAGCGAAAGCGGATGACGGTGCTGCCGACCTGTTCGTAGAGATTGCTATTTGAGCGCAGAAAGAAAGCCACGCGCAGAGTGCCACGCGGAAGCGTGTGCAGCGCCCTGGCCAGGATGGTCCCGGCCCAGGCCGCCTGCTCGCGTGGACTGACCAGGAAAAGCCCGCGATGGCCTGAAGTGCCTGATGAAAGTCCAATAGTCAGACCGGCAAGTTGTGGACGAAAATCGCGCTCGCGTTCAGCCCGCAGAGCGATCTCCATGGCCTGCTCACGCCTAATGCCGCGGGTGTTGAAGGTGTCAAAACTGGCCATCATCAGGCGCTTATCCACCACTGGCAGCGCTCGCCAGTCCCGGAGATCGTGCCCGAACCAGTGGGAGCGATAAAACGGCGCGTGCTCGCGGGCGTATTCCATGACGAGCCGCGCCCGCTGCTCTTGATAGCGCTCCAGGTCAGCCCCGCGCAGATGCTGCCAGCGCCAGCGCGCTCGCACAAAATGCGCGGCAATTGAGAGTTTTTTTACGCCACTCATCTTTGATCCTCACCTTCGCCATCTTCAGACGCAATTTCTCCCGCGAAAGCCTCCGGGCAATGACTGGGAACGATAATCACATCTGGCCGCGCCAGGGCAAAGTCGTGCAGGTGCTGAATGGTCGAGCGCACCTGCGCGGCGTCATCCACGAAGAAGTTTGTCAGGCGCGAAGGTGGGCGGTTTTCGCGAATTGCACGGCGCATCCAGCAGCCATCGGCGGCGAAAAGAATGTATCCCCTGCTGGTGTGTGCCAGCAGACCAATCTGACCGCGCGCGTGGCCTGGAAGTTCGATCAGCAACAGCGAACCATCGTCGAAGAGGTCGTGTGTGGGACCCAGCGCTGGCAGCTCTGCCCCCTGGAAAGACGAGAGCAGGGTGGCACGCTGCTCGAAATGTTCGGGCAGCAGCGCCGGGATAAAGGCCCGCCGCAGGGCCGAGAAGCCCTTTCGGGCAGCCACGTCGCTATAGGCCAGGCGCGAGGTGATATATTCGGCGTCTGGAAAGTCGCGCAGGCCGGCAATATGATCTGCGTGAAAGTGCGAGATCAATACGCGGCGTATCGCGCTGGCCTTGAGTCCCAGGCGCTTAAGCTGCGCGATCACCGCCAGTTCTGGCCGCACGTAGAGCGGCGTTGCGGTGCGATAGAGCGCGAAGGGCAGACGGCGCGTGACTTCCAGCATGCGCGGCGCGTAGCCGGTGTCCCACAGCAGCCAGCCGTGTTCGGGATGACGCAGCAGGGCCACCAGCGCATGACAGGCGACCATGCGCCGCGTGCCGCCCTGGAGCATATGACTTTCTCTGGCCAAACAGTAGCCGGTATCCAGCATGTGGCACTCAAGAACGAGGGGATGCTGGCTCATGTCTTTGCCTCCTCTTTGAGTGCAGCAAGTGTGCGGTTAATGCCATCCGCGAGCGAGATCCGCGGCGTATAGCCCAGTTCGCGTTGGGCCGCGCTGATATCGTAGGTCTGCGTGCGCGCCAGGATCTGCACGGAGTAGCGCGTCAGCAGCGGCTCGCTGCCGGTCACCACCGCGCGCGCCTCCATCAACGAGGCCACGGCCAGCGCCAGGGGCAGTGGAACAGCGCGCAACCGGTCTGGCAGGCCCAGGCGCCGCAAGACCTCGCGGATGACCTCCCAGAGCGGCGGGTGCTCGCCATTGGTGATGGTGTAGATCTTGCCCACGGCCTCGCGCGCCTCGGCGGCGAGTAGCAGCGCGTGAACCACATTTTCCACGTAGGTTAGATCGACCAGGTTGCGGCCATCCCCAATCTGCGGCAGGCGTTGCCTGCGCGCGGCGGCGATCAGGCGGGGCAGCAGCGCCTGATCGCCGGGACCAAAAATGGCCTTGGGGCGCAGCGTCACCGTCTCCAGACCAGCCGCGGCGGCGGCCAGCACGCGGTCTTCGCCCAACTTCTTGGTCTGTGAATAGACCGAGGCAAAGCGGTGCGGATACACCACCTGCTCGCTGGCCATGAACTGATCGCCGCCGTCAAAGACCACGCTGGGAGAAGAGATATAGACCAGGCGGCGCACTCCCCATTCCTGGCAGCCAGCCAGCAGCGCCTCAGTCCCACCGAGATTGGTCGCGAAAAAGTCCGCCCGCCTGCCCCACGGAGCCGAGAGCGCGCCCACGTGATAGACTAACTCCATTCCCCGGCACGCCGCCTTCACCGCCACTCCATCTCGCAAATCCACCTCCACCGGCACCGCGCCCCTGGCTACCAGATCCTGGACGGGCGCGAAGTTCCTCCCCAGCAGAAAAATCTTCTCGCTACGCTCCAGCAAAGCCGCCGCCAGGTGCCGCCCCAGAAAACCGGTCCCGCCGGTTATAAGAATGTTCATAGCTCTCTCTTTGTCTAATAGGTCAGCGCCAGCGCCCCCAGCGTCAGGCCCGCGCCAGTACCGACCAGGAGAACGCGCTGGTCGCGCTGAATGCGTCCATTGGCCACGGATTCGGCGAAGGCCAGGGGAATAGAGGCCGAGATGCAATTGCCGCGCAGCGCCAGGTTCATCACAAGCTGGTCATTGTGGAAGCCGAGCCGCCTGGAAAGCTGTTCGACCGCGTGGCGGCTGGCCTGGTGAGGCACAATCACATCCAGTTCCGAACGTTCCCAACCGAGCTTTGCGAAGAAGCGATCCAGGAATGGCCCCATCAGCACAGCAGCCTGGCGAAAGATGGCTGGCCCACGCATATGGAACATATTCATCTCCGGCGTGGTAGCTGGATCATTCGGGTGGTGGTTGGTCCCGCCGCCGAGCAGTTCCGTCAGATCCGCGCCGCTGCTGTAGGTCTCAAAATGCGCGTGCCAGAAAGCGCTGGCCTCCCCCTCCTGGCTGCGTGTCAACACCACAGCCGCCGCGGCGTCACCAAACAGCACCGCGCTCTCCCTCTCGTTGGGATTGAGCGAACAGGATGCAATCTCGCTGCTACAGATTAACACATGCTTATAGATACCCGCCGCCACCAGGTGCGCGGCCATCTGGAACGCGACCAGGAAGCTCAGGCAAGTTGCATTGACATCAAAGCAGGCGCTTTTACCCTCCGGCGCCTGCAGCTCACGCTGGAGCAGAGCCGCCGTACAGGGAATCGCCTGGTACGGAGCCGTCTGCGCGCAGATCAGCGCATCCAGCGCGTCCACCTCCAGGCCCGCGTTCGCCAGCGCCATCTGGCTGGCCGACGCTGCCATCGTCAGCGTCGTCTCATCAGTAACATACCGCCGCTCATGCACACCCGTCGCCTGCGCAATCCACTGAGCCGGAAGCTGTAGCCGCTCCTCCAACTCCTCATTCGTCACCCGCCGCTCTGGCAGATACCAGCCCGAACCAGCAATTTTCACCGGAAACATCTTTTTCTTGCCTTTCTGGAGCCATGGATAAGACCAACTCCCCTTGCTCACCTCTCATATGAAAGAGACGGATTTTAATAGACGATTTTTCATATATGCTTTCCGCAAGAATACACTGTTCTGGCTCAACAGAACATGGTGCTTTTGTCCTATTTCCGCGCTATTGGTTGTGCAAAGGTCAGCTTTGTTCAGGCAAGCAAGGAAGCGTTTATAATACTAATGATTGGCTTTATACAGGCAAGAAACAGGCCGAGAAAGGACTTCAGATTGAGCAATCAAGACGCACCTGTTGTGATTAGAGAGATAAGAGAAACAGACAGAGACTGGCTAGCACAGTTTGTCAATGAGCACTGGGGAGCCTCTTTTGTGGTCAGCCGTGGGACTATGTATGAGTTAGCCCTTTTGCCGGGTTTCATCGCTGAAGATCAGGGCGAGCCTGTTGGGGTTGTGACCTATCAGAAAGAAGGGCAGGCATGTGAAGTGGTTAGCATTGATAGCCTGCGACCAAACAAGGGAATTGGGACGCTGTTGCTCAATGCCGTCAAAGATGAAGCCTTGCGAGCTGGCTGTACCCGCCTCTGGCTGATTACGACCAACGATAACCTGAACGCGCTGCGCTTTTATCAGAAGTGGGGCATGACCCTGGTCGCGATCCATCGTAACGCCATCGAGCAATCGCTCAAACTCAAGCCGCAAATTCCGCTGATAGGAGAACATGGCATTCCTCTGCGCGACGAAATTGAACTTGAACAGATTCTATCCAACTTCGGAGAAAAACGTTTCTATGAGCATATATAAGGAAGCCGGGTAACATGTTTCTCAACGTGTTACCTGGCTCTCTGCTAGATGTCTGAAATGACCCGACTACGCGTTAATCAGATCGCGTCCAATCGCCTGGGCGACGGATTGGGCTTTGGGCATGAGCTGTTTGAACTGCTCGATGGTCAGGGATTGCGCGCCATCTTTGAGGGCTTCGTCGGGGTTGGGGTGAACCTCGATGAGTAGTGCGTCGGTGCCCGCGGCGATAGAGGCAAGCGAGAGCGGCGTGACCAAGTCGCGGTGGCCAGTACCCTGGCTGGGATCTGAGATGATGGGCAGATGAGACAGGCGCTTGACCATGGGGATGGCGCTGATGTCCATGGTGTTGCGGGTCATTTTCTCGAAGGTGCGGATACCACGCTCGCAGAGGATAACGTTGGGGTTGCCCTGCGAAAGGATGTACTCAGCCGCCAGCAGCCACTCCTCGAAAGTCGCGGACATGCCGCGTTTGAGCACCGCGGGCTTCTGAACCTTGCCCACCGCGTCCAGCAGCATGTAGTTTTGCATATTGCGCGTGCCGATCTGCAAGATGTCGGCGTATTCGCAGACCATATCGACATCGGTTGGTGTCATGACCTCGGTGATGATCGCCATGCCAAACTCGTCGCGCGCTTTGGCCAGGAGTTTCAGACCATCCTCGCCCATGCCACGGAAACCGTAGGGAGAGGTCGATGGCTTGAAGGCACCGCCGCGCAGGATGACCGCGCCCTGCTTGCGCACCGCCTCAGCCGTGGTCATGAGCTGCTTTTCGCTCTCCACCGTGCAGGGGCCGGCCATCATGACGATGCTCTCACCTCCAATGTGCACTACGCCGCCAGCAACGCAGGCCGAGGGCACATCGACAATTGTGTTCTCGGGATGAAATTCACGGCTGGCCAGTTTATAGGGCTTGGAGACTGCCAGCACGCGTTCTACACCGGGCAAGCCCTCCAGGGCGTCGCCAATTGAGGGGTTGATGCCGCCAGTGCTGGTGCGCGTACCCGATGGTCCCACCGCGCCAAGCACGCCGATCACCGTCAATTCCGCTCCCCGCGAAAGGTTTCCGCTCAGGCCGTGGTTTTTCAGAAAAACCTGGACATTTTCAATCTCTTCGTCGCTACAATGCTGCTGCATGACGACAATCATAAGAAAAACTCCTTGTGTCAGAACTGGAGGGCAAGTAATCTGGCTCTCCCAGCCAGTAGCGCGGCCTCACGGCCTCTCAATAACATCATCGTCATGACTGCATCTGTGCTTTGCCCAAAAACTACTGTTGAACGGCGAAAGTTGGTCGTAGGTTGACTGCTCCACGAATATACACGTGCCGGATCTCCGACAGTCCCCGCGTCGTGTTGACATGAAGCAGTACACGGATGCATTTCCCCAGGCTACCGGGCACGGGTATCTCACGGGTACACATCAGCGGCACCTCCGTCCAGCCCAGCACGCGAGCGGCAACGGCGGGAAATTCCGCGTCCAGGTCTTCGGTCAGGCTGAAGATCGCGCTGGCAATGTCCTCGGTCTGCAACTCGTTCTGGCGAATCATCAACTGCAAAAGCTCTGCCGTAGCGGAGAGAATCTCTTCACGGTCGTTGTGCTCAATCGTGGTCGCGCCACGAATGCCCCGGCAATACATCAAGCGCCTTACCCCCTTGGAAGAAAATGGTCCTTCTTCTGTCCAGAGAAGGACACCCAGAATATGTCCCCTATTGTACGGGATACACCACCCTCTACGCAACTTTGTAGGAGTTTCTCGTTCCACACGCATTACCTGCTCCTCAAAAGAGGAATAAAATGGGTAAGAGCGGGTTCTTACCCATTTTATTCCTCTTTTGAGGAGCAGGTAATGCTCCCTTCCACCGCCTCTAGCCATTTTTGGCTGGATACTCCTATTCCTTTCCATCCACCTGCCAGTTGGGTTGACAGCCCAACGACTCAACCATTAGTAAATCTGGGCTATTCCATTGAATATATTTGTGTTTCTAATTGTTTCAATGTATTCTTCTGTTATTCCCCAACGGGATACGACGCACTGTCGTCAGAGGTATGGCGGCAGGATAGGATATTGTGCGCTGGAGAATTGCAGAGTTTTGCAAGGAGACCAGGGAAGAAAGGTTGTTTTATTTTGAACCAGCAGAGGAGTAATTTGCAGGAAGTACAGCATCAGGGACGACGATTTGCTTTGAAAGTGGGTCTGGGTGCCGCTCTGGCGGTAATGGCGGTAGCGCTGCTGGCGGGTGTAACCACCATGCAGGCACACGCGGCGCCGTTGAGCCAGAAGACGTACACGGTTGTCAGCGGAGATACGCTGAGCGGGATCGGCCAGACGTATGGCGTAAGCGTAGCCAGCCTGGTCGCGGCCAACCACGTTGCCAACCCCGATTTAATTTATGTAGGACAGGTTCTCGTTATCCCCGACGGCGCTTCTGCCAGCACGTCATCCTCTGGCACGTTGAGCGGTTCTTACCAGGATATGATCTACCAGGTCTTTGGCCAGTATGGCGCGGGCGCTGTGCGCGTAGCAATGTGCGAGTCGACCATGAACCCCAATGCCTACAACGGCATTCTGGGCGCGGCTGGACTCTTCCAGATCATCCCCGGCACCTTCGGCAGCACTTCATACGCTGGCCAGTCAGTCTATAATCCCGAGGTCAACATCCGCGCCGCTTATGAGATTTTCGCGCGCGATGGCTACACCTGGCGCGAATGGGCCTGCAAGCCGTAGCTTGAGTGCTCAACCTCTTTAAAAGAAGTCAGGATCTCCACATGTGAGATCCTGACTTCTTTTTGTATGATGCGAAACGTCTACCGGTTCATAACTTCCTGTGCAAAGAAGCGCAGCGTCTCCGGGTTCAGGATGTCCGCCATGCCGAGAATGACCTCCTGAATGCCCGCTTCTTCCAGTTCGGCCAGGCGCGCGCGAATGGTAGCCGGGCTGCCAACAAGCGCCCCGAGCGCCACCTGGCGCCCCCGCAGGCCCTCAGGGAATCTGGCCCAGGCCTCTTCATCTGTTTCTGCGACAGCGCACATGACGGTCATGGTGCGATGAATGCTATCGTAGTCCCGCCCAACGGTTTCGCAGTGCTGTTTGAGAACAGCAAGCTTGTGCTGAATTGCTGGCAGATCACCCCCGATGTTACAGGCATCGCCGTATTGCGCGACCAGTTTGAGCGTGACCTGCTCGCCGCTGCCAGCAATCAGCAGGGGAATATGCGGCTTTTGTACGCCTTTGGGCTGATTTATGGCACCGCGTACCTGGTAATATTTCCCTTCAAAGACCGCTTCTTCCTGCGTCCACATGGCCAGGATGACCTGCACCGCTTCGCGCAGAAGGCGCAGGCGCGTGGGAGTGTCGGGATAGTCATAGCCATAGGCGCGGTACTCGTGCTCGAACCAGCCCGCGCCGATGCCGAAATTGAGCCGCCCGTGGCTCAAAACATCGACCGTACTGGCCATCTTGGCGAGCAGCGCGGGATTGCGATAGCCATTGCAGGTGGTCAACTGACCAAGGCGGATGCGTTTTGTATCGCGCGCAAGGGCCGCGGTGCTGGTCCAGCATTCAAAGGTGATTTCCTGCGATGGTTTCGGAATAGTATGGAAGTGATCGACCAGCCAGACCGAATCAAAACCCGCCTCCTCGGCGGTCTGGGCAACCCGTGTCATCGCCTCGTACGCTTCCCGCGGATCTTGAATGCCCGCCAGTTCCATTGTCCAGCCCTGTGGCAAAGACACCCCAAATTGTAAAGCCATATAGTATTTCCTCGTTTCTCTCCAATGAAAACACGCATTTCACAAAAGAAGATCGTATAAGAGTTCATCTTGAGCAAATTGAGCGCCATCGGCTGTCCTCTATTCCCCAGACTGATAAAACCTATCGTTTCGCCCATTTGTTCAGTTCCCCTATTCATAAGCAATCTTGACGTGAGCCTGCCTCTTAAGTATGCTTTATTTGCGATACCAGAACCAGTGTTTCTTGATCATAGGTCTGGGACCACCAGGATAAGGCCAGCTGTACGAATTCTCAGGCTCTTAGCTACGATATCATTGTGTTTGCGTTGAACATCCTGGAAAATCTTTAGAAGATCTTATGGCTATAAGAAAGGACAATCTATGAATGAGGCTGAGCGGCGCCTGGCGCTGGCGGATTTTTTGCGCAGGAGGCGCGAGTTGCTGGCACCGGCTGACGTGGGACTGCCTCCGGGCTTGCGCAGGCGCACGCCGGGGCTGCGCCGCGAGGAGGTAGCGCAGCTCGCCAATATTGGCACATCCTGGTATGTCTGGCTGGAACAGGGACGCGATGTCCATCCCTCGGCTCAGGTGCTGGAAAGCCTGGCCCTGGCGCTCAAGTTGACCCCGAACGAACGCCGCCACCTCTTTCTTCTCGCGGGCCAGGCGCTGCCCGCGCAGGCGCCCTCCCTCGAAGAAATGGTCAATCCAGCGCTCCAGCAGATGCTCGACGAGCTCAATCCGACACCCGCGTATGTCATGGGCAGGCGCTGGGACTATCTGGCCTGGAACAGGACCGCGGAAAGCCTCTTTGGCATCTCGCAGGTCTCGCCCCCTCACGAGTACAATATGGTCTGGCGCCTCTTCACCACTCCAATAATGAGCCGAAGCCCGCGCTGGGAACAGGTGGCGCGCGGAACGCTGGCCGAGTTCCGCACAGCCAACGCGCGCTATCCCGGTGATAGCTCTTTCGAGGATTTGATCGAAGATCTCAAACGCGTCAGCCCTGAATTTCGCGAGTGGTGGCCACATCACGACGCGCGCAGCGCGCTGGAAGGCCATAAAACAATTGAACACCAGAGGCTGGGCCGCCTGGAATTTGAGCATATCACCTTGCAGGTAGTCAATGATTCCGATGTCAGAATTGTGATCTATACCCCGGATATGGCCACGCGCGCCAAAATTCAAGCTTTCACAGAGGCCGCGGTTAGTCAGGATTAATCAGACCTATTTCCTGTGCCGCTTCTAACACACAATCGAAAACGGCATAGCCTTCCTTCCAGCGTTTAGCTTCGCTCTGCTCAAAGAGTTCCTGCGCCAGATATTGCAAAAGCGTTTCTGAGTAGGGGCAGCGCAGGTAGCGCGGATTAAAATCGTAGATGCGCACGCGGTCCAGGGCATCGGCATCTTTAAAAACGGCCAGTTCAGGCGTCATCTCCGGCGCCTGGTCGTCAGAAGGCACGTGCCAGGTATTGAGATAGAGTACGGTTTCCAGCGAACCTGCGGGAATACGCTGAACAAGGTACTGTTTCACCCAGGCAGCAGCGCGCTGGCCGTGGGAATAATCAACACCATCAGATGCTCGCTGTGTATCATGCGTCGCCGCTGCCCAGCGCAATGCCTCCTGATCCAGCAACGCGCCATCTTTGATCAGTAGACGCGCCAGTAATTCCTGCCAGATCAGCACGCGCGCTTCGTGATCGACACCATGAATATCCTCAATGTGATTGGGCCGCAAAAACCAGCCGCGTTCTGGCCTGTAGCGCTCTAACAGCGCCCTGGTAGGCAGATCTTCCCCCAACAAACGCCGCACTTCCGCCACCGCTTCCCGCCATGCGGGCGCGGCGGCATGTTCTTCTTGGAACTCGCCAGGCATCAGTAATCTCCTCTTCTCCAGTAGATGCAATACAATTTATCTTACCACATCTATTGAAGCGGTCGGACATATAAAACGGCCTTTTTAATTTAAAAATTGTATTAACTGCCGCGAAATATATATTAGACAGGGCACAGGGCGTTCTTTATACTTGATTTAAAGGCATCTTTTTGCGAGCACGCGATGGCTGTAGACCACGCGCAACGAGAGGGCACAAAGGAGTCAAGCAATGGATGACCGTTATGAGCTGGGGATGAAGGTACGCAGGGAGGTGCTGGGCGATGAACATGTGGAGCAAACGCAGGCGCAAATTACCGAGCTGGATGCTGATTTCCAGCGCTTTATTACGGAGACGGCCTGGGCGGGAGTCTGGGCGCGGCCTGACCTGGACCGGCGCACGCGCAGCCTGGTAACGATTGCGATCCTGGCGGCGCTGGGACGCGAGGAACTGGCTCTCCACCTGCGCGCCAGTCAGAATATCGGTGTTGATCCACACGAGATCGCGGAGGTGCTGCTGCACGTGGCAGTGTACGTGGGCGTGCCTGCGGCCAATTCGGCTTTCGCGCTGGCTAAAAAAAAGCTGGCCCGGCCAGATCAGGCCTCGAATAAGACCGATTCAACACAGAAGAGGAGTCAGGAGGTTGATCAATGAACCAGCAGCAGATACAGACGACGATTGGTGAGATTGTGCGTGGAGATCGTGAGGTATTTCCACCTTATTTATATGAGGCCTACCAGTCGACGCGCCGACGCGCTCCCCAACTGGCGCTGATCAATGTACCGCTGACTCTTTCCGAACTGACCGGACCCGGCCACGCAATCAGCGCGATTACTTCCGAGGACGCGGATCTGACGCGCAACGCGGGCACTGGAGGCGAGGCGGTTGGCCAGCGCATCATCCTGACCGGGCGTGTGCTCGATGAGTCGGGGGCTCCGCTTCCCAATACGCTGGTAGAGATCTGGCAGACCAACGCGTCCGGGCGCTATCTCCACAAACGCGATCAGTGGCCAGGTCCACTCGATCCCAATTTCCTGGGCATGGGACGCGCGCTGACCAACGCCGAGGGGGTCTATCGTTTCCTGACCATCCGCCCCGGCGCTTATCCCTGGAAAAACCATCCTAATGCCTGGCGGCCCGCTCATATTCACTTCTCGCTCTTCGGCCCAACCTCGCTCACGCGCCTGGTGACACAGATGTATTTTCCCGACGATCCGCTGTTCTTTCAAGATCCCATCTTTCGCTCGATTCCCACGGAGCGCGCGCGCCAGAGCCTGATCGCGACCTACGACCACTCGATCACCGAACCCGAATGGGCACTGGGCTATCGCTGGGACATTGTGCTGCGCGGTGCGAACGCCACGCCATTTGAAAAAGCGGAGGGAAACGCATGAGTTCTCTGCCTTTAACCGGCTCTCAGACCGTGGGACCATTCTTCTCGCTCGGCCTGCTCTACCCCGCGGCACAGCGCAATGTCCTGGCAAACCCGCAAACCGCCGGAGAACGTATCCGCGTCGAGGGACGCGTGCTCGATGGCGCTGGCGTGCCGGTTCCCGACGCTATGGTGGAAATCTGGCAGGCCAACGCGCACGGGCGCTACAACCATCCCGCAGACCAGAGCGAGGCGCCGCTGGACCCGGATTTTACGGGCTCTGGCCGCTCCGGCACCGATGAAGAGGGCCGCTACTGGTTTGACACCATCAAGCCTGGGCGCGTGGCCTTCAATGATCAGATCAAACAGGCGCCGCATCTCACTGTGACAATCTTCGCGCGCGGTCTGCTCAATCACCTGGTCACACGTGTGTACTTCGTGGATGAACCATCCAATGTCGAGGATGTCACTCTACAGTGCGTACCAGAAGCGCGCCGCGCCACACTGCTGGCTCATCGCGAAACACGAGAAGGGGTGACCGTGTACCGCTTTGACATCGTGCTCCAGGGCGTGAATGAAACAGCTTTTTTTAACGTGTAGAGGAAGGGGCCAGACATGTCAGAACCTGGTCAGAGCACAACCACACCAGGAGCGATGTCCGCGATTTTCGCGCCAGAAACCCACGTCCAGTACCTGCTGGTCTTTGAGGCCGCGCTTGCCCGCGCGGAGGCACGCGCAGGGATTATCCCCGTCGAGGCCGCGGAGGAGATTGCGAGTTGCTGCCACATGGAGCTTTTTGACGTGAAAACGCTCTACCAGCAAGCGGCCCTGGCTGGCACGCCCGTTATCCCCCTGGTCAAGATGCTCACAGCCCGGGTAGAGGCGCCCGCACGCCGCTTTGTGCACTGGGGCGCGACCAGCCAGGACGCAATCGACACTGCGCTGATGCTCCAGATGCGCGAAGGGCTGAACCTGCTCGGTTCCAGCGCCGAGGCCATCTGCGCCTCCTGCGCGCAGTTGGCTGAGCAACACAGGCACACGCTGATGGCCGGGCGCACGCTGATGCAACAGGCGCTACCCATCACCTTTGGACTCAAGGCCGCGCACTGGCTGGCGCAGGTCACACGCCAGGCACGGGCGCTGCGCGCGCATCGCCAGCATACTCTGGCAGTACAATTCGGAGGGGCCGCGGGCACGCTGGCCGCGCTGGGCGCGTCAGGTCCACGCGTGGCGCGTCTGCTGGCGGAAGAGCTCCATCTCACGCTACCAGAACTGCCCTGGCACACGGAACGCGACCGCGTGGCCGAGATCGCAGCGACGCTGGGCATCGTGGCAGGCTCCATGGCGAAGATCGCCAGGGATATCATTCTGCTGGCGCAAACGGAGGTCGGCGAAGTCGCAGAGGGTAGCGCCCCTGGTAAAGGCGGCTCATCGGCCATGCCGCAGAAACACAACCCTGTAGACTCGATCACCGCAGTCGCTTCGGCCCGCCTGGCTCTCGGTCTGGTCCCGGTTATCTTCTCCGCGCTCCCCCAGGAACATGAACGCGCAGCCGGCGGCTGGCAGACGGAATGGCAGGCTCTGCCCGCGCTGTTCGAGTACACCGCCAGCGCGGTTGAACACATGCGCGCAGCGCTGGCCGGCCTGCAAGTCGATCCCGCACGCATGCGCGCGAACCTGGAAATCACCCGCGGCCTGATCATGGCCGAAGCGCTCGCCACCGCCCTCGCGGGACGCCTGGGCAAGCCCGAAGCATACCGCCTGGTGGAAACATTGAGCAAGCAGGTCAGCTCATCAGATCAAACCTTGCTCCAGGCAACTCAAGCCTCTGCACAGGTAAAGGCGGCGTTCACCTCCGAGGAGCTGGCCAGCACGCTCGATCCCACCAATTACCTGGGCAGCACCGATATATTCATCGACCGCGCCCTGGCCTCGTATCGCAAGCTTTAGCACCTTCGCGTACAATGAGTCGTAGAAGAAGCTATTTTTGAGTGCTTCTGGTCAGGTAGAAAAGAGGTTTTGCTATGGATTTCTTTGATTCAGAAGGCCTGAAGATCGCCTATCGCGTCGATGGGCCAGAGGGCGCGCCTGCACTGGTGCTGATTAATTCGTTGGGTACCGATCTGCACATGTGGGACGCGCAGGTCGAGCCTTTCAGCGGCGAGCTGCGCGTGATTCGTTTTGACAATCGCGGCCACGGGGCTTCGGAAGCGCCGGAGGGAGCTTGCCGCATTGAGCAGTATGGCGGCGACCTGCTGACCCTGCTCGACACGCTGGGCATCGAACGCGCGCACCTCTGCGGACTCTCGCTGGGCGGCGTGGTTGCCCAATGGTGCGCCATTCACCATCCCGAGCGCGTGATCAGCGCAACCTTCGCCAATACCGCCGCGCGCATCGGCAGTGAACCAATCTGGGATGCGCGCGTTGAGGCGGTGCAAAATGGCGGACTGGCCTCGATACTCGCTATGGTCATCAGCCGCTTCCTCAGCGAGGACTACCGCGAGAATCATCCTGACGAAACACAGCGCATTAGCGAGATGATCTTGAACACCTCGCCAGCCGGGTATATCGCGGCCTGCCTCTCTCTACGCTCGGAAGACCTGCGCCCGCTGGTGTCCCGCATCCACGTGCCCAGCCTTGTCATTGGCAGCGAGCTAGACGAATCCACA
>DASVMX010000143.1:0-66911 GCA_036384215.1 Ktedonobacteraceae bacterium
TTCAAGGAAGGAGTCACCATTGGCACGCGTCCCTGTCCACGAATGTAGTTAAAGTAAGCAAAGATCATGCCAATAGTCGCGACAGTGCCTCCAAAGCCTGTCGCCAGGGGCTTTGAGACCAGGCTAATCAGCCAGGCCAGTATGACCAGCAGTGTGGTCCCGATACCTAACCAGTAATCAAATCGCTGCCAGAGACCACGCAGGTGTCGCCCAGGAGAGACAGCGCTTGTCCGGGTGATCTGGCCCTGCTCTTCCTCTACTGGCAGCAAAACCCTGCCATTTTCCTGCGGAACATAATGTTCTAAGAGAATAGATGGATCTTGCGGAGCATAGTTCTGCAACAGAAGATTATTCGCCAACCCATCCTGCGAAACTTGAGGAAGGGAACTCTTGCCATGCTGCTGCTGTGTGCCGCTCTGAGTAGAACCCCTGGATGCTCGCTCCAGACGATGGTCACGCGCGCGCAGAATATCCAGGCCCAGGCAGGTGACACTAAATGCTCCCAGGAGCCCGAAGGCGTACATATCACCCAGGACATCAATTGCGCCATTCACGAAAATCAACACTGCAATGGGAATGCCTGTCGCCAGAAGGATAGACCAGTGAGGCGTATTGCGGAATTTGTTGCGTTTGAGAATAAATCTGGGCAAAAATTCCATGCGGGAGAGGGCCATAAAGACGTGATAGGCTCCAATTACTGCCGTATTACTCGCGAAAGCAAGAATCAGGCTGGCACTGATGGCTACCTCTGTTTGGAGTATGGTGTTGCCCCAGTGCCCCCCCAACAACGAGATAAGCTGGGTTGAAATGACGGGATCGGCTGCCTCCTTTTGCTGTAACAGCGTAGAGAGGATGGTGAGCAGCGGGCTGGTGGCGCCAATGGTAATGACCACCAGGAGCAACGCCAGGCTGATGACCTTCTTGCGTGGCGATTTCATTACAGGTGAAAGCTGGGAAATGCTCTCCAATCCCGAAAACGCCAGGAATGCGCTGGCGAAGCCGACGAGCAGCGATACAGGCGTGAGCGAGGCATGGGCGAACATGCTGCCGAAGAGCGCCGGAAAAGAAGCCAGCGGGATGTGGGTAAACACGGTCCAGATGATGGCCAGATCGCTGCCAAACGCGATGAGCGCGCCAATCAGGCTGACCTTCGCGCTTTCGCTAATCCCAATCCAGTTCAGAAACCCGAGGAAGACCAGCACCCCTATCGTTATTTCCAGAATAAAGGGGCCTATCGCAGGGAACACCACACTGAGATACTGAATAGCGGACAAACAACTGATGGCTGCTGTGAGAAAGTAGCTTACCAGAATAAACATGCCACCAAGCGCGCCCACCCAGGGATTCATGGCCTGGGCTGCAACGGTGACCACACCGCCGCCTTCAGGGAATCGCGCACTGACCTCGGCATATTTGAGGGCGAGCAGCACAAAAACGGACATGGTCAGCAGAACAAAAAAGCCGGCCAGGTTGCCAACTTTGCCATAGAGAATACCCGGAACATAGTAAATGGATGACCCAATGTCGGCAAAAACGACGGCCCAGCATAAGAGTGGGCCAAGTTGTCCGCCGTGGTGCGCGCTTTTTTTCGCTTGATGTGATGCTTCCATACGTGTTTTTCAACTATCTTTCAGCACGGTCGAATCGTGCAACTGGTGGTCGGTCTGACAAGAAAGGGTTTGCCGCCGCAGAACGTGGTGAGGCGAGGCAGCGTGAGGGGTCTTTCGGCCCAACCACTGAGGCAGCCATGGGAGGGCAGAGAAAACGGTGGGCCGCCCAGGCAATGACACCACATAGAGGGGAATGCCACGCTCTTCCAGGAGTTGTTTGACTTCGTGGGTGGCGAGCAAAACGCCTGCACCTCCACGCACGGTAAGCACGATCCCGGCACACTCCATCTCTTGCGCGAAGGTGCGGATACTCCTGGAAGCCAGTTGGGTATACAGTTCTACCTGCTCCACAGGCACCCCCAGGCGGGTTGCTCGATGAGAGGCAAATGTGAGAAAGTCCCGTGATTGCTGGATGGCTTCCCATCTGGGACTTTTGCCGGGCTTCTGCGGCTGAGAAATGAGTGAAAGCAACATCAATGTTGCGTTCAGGCGCTGCGCCAAAGCCAGTGCGGAGGTAATTGCGACTGAATCGATTCCATGCGTGAATGGCAACAACACGCGTACCATGAGCACCATCGCTTCCCAATGTTTGCTTTTCCTCGCAAGAGTCAGATTTTTTCTCTAGCATGATCGCTTCCCAGTGTGCTACACTAGGATCTCATAAAGACAAGCGTCAGGACCGTTTGTCCAGAGAAGCGGGCAAAGCTCGCTCTTTTATCCTGATGAGATCAGTATAGGATTTTTCTGTTTCTTTTTGCGTCACTCAAAAGGGTGAATAGCGTTCGCTCTTTGGTGTGAGAGCCATCTTGTCCGAAAGGAGGAGGTGAAATGGCGATACGGATTGTACTGGTGGATGATCATAGTGTGGTGCGAGAAGGGTTACGAATGTTCCTGGGACGCGATCCCGAACTGGTGGTGGTGGGTGAAGCCAATGATGGAGCGGAAGCGCTGGATGTGGTACGTCAACTGCGTCCCGATGTCGTGCTCATGGACCTGTTAATGCCTGTACTGGATGGGATTACAGCGACCACCCTGATTCGCCAGCAATACCCGGAAACGGAGGTGATAGCGATGACCAGCGTGTTGGAAAGCGCAACAGTGGTCAACGCGATCAAAGCGGGAGCGATTGGCTATTTGCTCAAGGATACGCAGGCGGGGGAACTGCAACGCATGATCAAGGCAGCAGCAGCGGGACAGGTGCAGCTTTCACCCCAGGCGTCGGCGTATTTGATGCGGGCGATGCGCATGGACGAGGCCCATGGAGAGCAAAAGAAAGAGGCGCTGACCGCGCGAGAGACCGATGTGCTTCGTTTACTGGCGCAAGGGCACCCGAACAAAGAAATCGCGCGGCAGTTGCAACTGGTCGAAGATACCATCAAAACGCATGTCCGGCATATTCTGGCCAAACTGGGCGTGCAGAGCCGCACGCAGGCTGTCCTCTGTGCACTCGACCTGGGTCTGGTTTCTGCTGAATCAGCAAAGAAAACTACCATCGACTCATAGTTCTCAGCCAACTGCACAGCGCTGGCTCATCTTCTAACAAAGGATTGGCTGTTTTAAAAGAAAGCATGAGAGGAGCAATCGATGAAGTGTCTCCCTCGCCTGCGCTTTCCTCTGCTCACATGGCTTGCAACAGTCCGCTGGAAACGCCTGGGCCAGGATAGCGTGTTCGCGCTGAGCGGTGTCGCTCTTGTTACCGGGACCATTGCTGGGATTCACCTGTTTCCGCGTATCCAGACAATTTCCCTGGTGTATCTGATAGTAATCCTGGCACTGGCAAGCACGCGAGGACTCTATGCGGCTATTCTGGCTTCATTGCTCGCCTCACTCTCAGTGGATTTTTTCTTTGTTCCCCCATCCTACACGCTGGCGGTCTTCCAGGTGGAAGATTTGCTGACCTTATTCGTCTTTCTGATAGCAGCTATTCTGACCAGCCAGCTTGCCTCAGCGCTGCGCCGACGTGTAGAACAAGCGAATGTACGTGAACGAGAGCTTCGCCTGCTCTACGAACAGGCCAGCGTGCGCGAACGAGAATTGCGTTTGCTCTATGAACAGGCACAAGAACTGGCTGCGTTGCAAGAGCGACAACACCTGGCTCGCGAACTGCATGATTCGGTATCACAAGTGCTCTACAGCATGAGCCTGGGTGCACATACGGTTCTGGATGCGTTAGAGAGCAAAGAGCTTGAACAGGCGCGCATTTCGGCACACTATGTGATTTCGTTGGTTGAGGCAGGGCTGACAGAGATGCGAGCCCTGATCTTTGAACTTCGTCCCGAATCGCTTGAAACAGAAGGCCTGGTCGCTGCTTTCAACCGGCAAGTCGCAGTCCTACGCACGCGTCATAAACTTGCTGTGCAGTTTGACCTGGAAAAGGAACCCGATCTGCCACTAGAGAAAAAAGAAGCGCTCTACCGCATCGCGCAAGAAGCCTTACATAATATTGTCAAGCATGCCCGTGCCAGCACTGTGGTCCTTCAATTGATTGCTCAGCAAGATGAGATCGTTCTCGAAATACGCGATAACGGCAGAGGATTTGATCCTACAGAACTTTTCCTCGGGCATCTCGGTTTGCACTCTATGCGGGAACGCGCGACAAAGGTCGGTGGAACGCTCATCATCAAGAGCACACCGGGAAAAGAGACGATGATCCGTGCATGCATCCCTTTGGCTGTGGAAGACGAAGAATCTGCATTTTCTTCTCAAGACGCTTCAACCTGCTAGTCAGTAGTGACACTGGCGAGCGCCAATTCAGTATCATCCTGAAGACGGCGTAAGCCTGGAGAAGGGCCAGAGTCCTCGGTGCGAAATGAAAAGCCCATCGATTTATACTAAAATGGGCCTTCAAGCGGCTTCTAGAGCCATTTCGCACCGCATAATAGTTCTAGTCTGGAAGGTACTCTGGCTTCTACTCTATTGTTTGCCAGGCAAGAGCGCTACTGAATCAGTCGCCGGATCTTGCCGCATGCCATGTACGAGCCCCCATTCGCGGTCTCGATCACCTGGTCTACCACGTACAGGACACCCTCTTCACGAATGTCGCGTGGGAACCGCATATTATAGTTCGGGTCGTAGCCATCGGAGACGACGCGTGCGCGCAGTTTACTGCCCTCGCGGATACACTGGACAAGCACACCGTCATCTGCGTTGATCGTCGTCTCGAGGTCCGCCGCGGTGCGGGCGGACACTTTCGAGGCTTGCGGTGGGCCATTGCGTCCGGCTGATGGAGCCCCAAACCTGCTGGTGCCTTTGTAGCGGTGCTCCTGTCCAGGCAAGGCGAGACGGCGGATGTTGCCGACGGCGCGGTAGAAGGTTCCGTTGGCCGACAGTTGCAGTACATCTACGACATAATGAACACCCTCTTCACGAATATTGCGTGGAAACTGGACGTTCACGTTCTGGTCGTAGCCTTCGGAAGCGACACGCATACGCAGCTTGCCACCCTCGCGGGAGCACGCCAGTTCCACCCCTCCATTGACGGCGGCTGTCGTATCCAGATCAGCCGCCGAACCGCCGGCTGTGCCGCGCAGCGACAAGTCGGCGCGACTCCGCATCTGTGCCTGATACGACTGATCGCGCATCTCCTTGCGGCTGGTGCTGTCAAACCGGTGATGTTCAAGCCGCTCGGCGAAGTGCTCCAGTTGTGCGATCTCTTCGGCTATCTCGAATTGCTCATCCAGACCTTGTTGACGCAGGTCGGCGCTGATCTGGCGCAACGTCTGGGCCGCCCTGGTAACGTCACCGCTGTCAGCCAGTTCAATTGCCGTATCTTTCGCCTTCGCAATTCGGATTCGGCTGATTTGCAAGACGACATCGGTGGCAGGTGCAGCCGCAATCGCCTCCTCGATGGTGACAACGGGCACGGATACTATGAGCGGCGCGGTGCCCGAAAAGGATTGGATGGCGCCGTCGGCGACCGCCTCGTACCGATAGGAGATAGCCAGCAGAGGGATGCCGGGGCTTGTATCCGTCTGGGCGGGGATCGTGAGTTCAAGGGCCAGGAGTTTATCTTCGTTCTCGTAGAGGTCGCCCATGCTCAGCGTCATGGCACTCTGCTGCGTCTCTGTGCGGTAATTGCTATACAGGTTACGGATCTGGACGCCACTGTCTGACACCGGCGCGATCGTCAGCGCAAGGTTTTGTGCCACAACCGATGCCAGGCTCTCGACCTCAATCCGAAAGACCTCCTCAGCATCATCAGGCGTCTGGATGAAGTAGAAGTTTCCGCCCGCGGCCTGCGCCATACCAATCAAGAGATCTTCGTTGAAGTTTGCTCCGAAGCCGAGTGTGGTCGTGACCACGCCATCGTCAGCCTTGTGGCGCGCAGTGGCGATCAGCACCTTTGGATCGACGACTCCTACGTTGGCCTGGCCATCGGTCAGCAGCAACACTCGATGGATCATGTCGGCGCCGCGCCGGGCGAGGACGTGCTCGCACCCTTTGAGCCACCCTCCGCTCAGATTGGTCGTCCCTCCCGCCCGAACCCTGCGAATTATTTCGCGAATCGCCTGTTTGTCGAAAACATTGCCTGGCGGCAAGATGGTTTCGACCGTATCGTCGTAGACAACCAGCGACAACAGATCGTCTGGTCCGAGTTGCTCGACCAGTGTCTCCGCCGCGTTGAGCGCCTGCTTGAGCGAGCGCCCCGCCATCGAGCCAGAGCGATCGATCACCAGACTGAGATTGAACGGCCGGCGCGTGGCGCGTGGTTCAGTGGATGGTTGGGGGCGGAGAGTGATGAGGAGATCGACAGTAGTAGGATGTTCGACCGGGAGAGCGGATGGGCTGAGTGCGAAGTGGGTCTGCATAATAGCTTCCTTCCTGTAAATGTTGTAATTGTTAGACTTCGATCAGTTCTTTGGCGGTGTAACTCCGTTTCATCCGGCGTTAAATTGTTCGATCAATAGTGGTCATTGTCATACTTCCTTGCCACATTATCTGTATATTTTTATCTCTCAATGTTGTATACTGCCGCTAAGATAGCTTAGCAGCCCCAAACAGCGCAAGAACCCAGGACTTTCATCTACTAAATTCGTCAAGAATCATCGTCTTTTCATCTGTTAACGCCAGTAGGATAGACGCTGCACTATGCCGCAAGTCATGAATACGCATATGCGGCAAACTCAGACCACGAAGTATTTTACCAAAAGCCCGCAGCAGGTAACTCGGATTAAAGCACTAGACTGAAGTAGAGGAAAATTGTGCTGCTGGCTATAAGCCTTCTTCAGATAACTCAACCGTCATGGCCTATGTAAAATTGACAAAACACACAAAACATGTGTAAAATCTGAGGTGTGTTGCGAAAAATGGCCTCGTGTCCCGCCCTTTGCGCAAGGATAGAGGCTCTTTTTGAATAGTACGCGACACGGGTGCTCAAACAACGTCCCGTTGCTCCCTTTTCCGCTTCCACCGGCGGCTGTATCTCTGCAAAGAGGTTATCTGATGGCAGATTTGTTGACATTGAGTAAAATCACCGCGCCATTGTTACCTCCAACCACCCTTTACCGGGCTTCCCTGATCCAGAAACTTAACAAGGTCGCCGACAAGCCACCCGGGGAGGCGTTTTCTTATAAGCTGATCCTCCTCTGCGCGCCTGCCGGCTATGGGAAAACGCTCTTGCTGGCAGACTTCGCCCGCCACACCAGTATCCCCTGTTGCTGGTACTTTCTGGATCAGAATGATGGCGACCGTGCCTGCTTTCTCACGACTCTGCTGGCCAGCATCCGCCAGCGTTTTCCCACATTCGGGCCGGTGCTCGATGGCTTGCTGGCCAGTACGGTCCCGACGATGACCAGTTTGACCCGGCAGCCCTATTCTTTTGAGGAGATGATGGATGCCTTGCTGGCAACGATGAAAGCAGAGATCACAGAGCGGTTCGCGCTTTTTTTCTGTAATTATCATGAGATCAGCCAGAATAAGAGCATCAATGCCCTGATAAATCATTTTCTGGCCCATCTGCCGACGCAATGTATTGTCGTGATTGAGAGCCGCACGATTCCTCCGCTGGAGTTCGCTCCATTGATTACTCAGCGCAAGATCCTGAGCCTCGGCAGGGCTATTCTGCGCTTCACTCCCCAGGAAATTCGGGATCTCGCGCTCCTGCAAGGCAATGCTCCTCTGAGCGAGGCGGAAGCCGGCCACATCGCAGACTCCTTCGATGGATGGATCGCGGGCATCTTGCTGAGCACTCGCCTGGGAGAGATCCAGTTCCTGGACCCCGCGGCCTCCACTGACTCTGACTCTCCCCTGTCCCTGATCCAGGGGAGTCGCAAGGAACTGCTCGCCTATTTTCTCACCGAGGTATTCGGGCGCGATCTCGCCACGTATGCGTTTTTGAAAGATGCGAGCATCCTTCAATATATGCTTCCATCGATCTGCAACCGCCTGCTCCAGATCGATGACGCTGGCGAACGGCTCCGTTACCTGGCGCAACAAGGGCTGTTTGTGGTGCGCAGTGGAGAAGAACCCGAGGTCTTCTATACCTGCCATCCCTTTGTGCGCGAGCTCCTGTCCGACGAGTTGCGCCGCCAGGAGCCGGAGCACTTCGCCCGGCTTCACCGGCGAGCCGCGGAACTCTTTCACGCGGCGGGCGATCATAACCAGGCGCTGTACCATGCCTTTCAAACCGATCGCTGGCATATCGCCGAGTCGATTATCATCGAGGTGAAAGATACGATGCTGGCGCGGGGCCAGGTCGAAACCCTCGCGCGCTGGCTCGACGATCTCCTGGTCAGGGCTTCTTCCCTTCATTCCGTCCTGCTCCTGGTGCGCGCCAGAATCCACCTGATCTTCGGAGAGGATGGCCAGGCATTATCGCTGCTGGAGACTGCCGCCAGAGCCATCGATGGCCGACAGCCTCTACCTGGCGTGGACAATGTCTCCATTTTGCAGGCAGAGGTGGCGCTGCTGCGCAGCAAAGTGCTCTTTCAGAAGCGGGAGTATGCTCAGGCGCAGGCGCTGTGTCGCAATGTCCTGAACACCGTTTCCGTTGAAGAGATTGACCTGCGCGCCGATGCCTATGCGTGCCTGGCCATTGGCGAAAATCTGATCGGAGATTTTCATACAGGCATCGCCTATTTGCAAAAAGCTCTACATCTCTGGGGGCGGGATGCCCAAACCAGGCAGACAGCCGATCTGCATAGCGCGCTGGCCAGCACCTATGGCCTGATTGGCAATTTTGCCCTGGCCGAACATCATCTGGCACGCGCTTTTACCTGCTGGAAATATTTGCACAACGACTGGGGTAAGATCGATAATCTCATCCGTGCAGGCCTGATCAAGCACTACCAGGGAGATCTCGGCGAGGCGGAGGTCTGCTTTACGCGAGCATTGGCACTGAGCCGGGGGCCGATTCACTTTCGCCGCGAGGAGGCCTACACGCTGGTAAGCCTGGGAGAACTGCACCAGAATCAGGGGCTCTCGAACCATGCTCTGGCCTGCCTCGACGACGGCCTGGCCCTGGCTCTACAGATGGAAGATGGATATCTGACCAACTACGCCTACCGGACACTGGCCCTGACACACCTGTTGATAGGCGATGCCAGCACAGCCCTGCTGCTGGTCTCGAAAATTGACCTGCACAGCGAACAGACAACCTCGATCAGCTACGAACGAACCCTGCGCGAACTGGTCTATGGAACCATCCTCCTGCATCAAAAATACGCTGCCGAAGCATGTACTTGCCTGATCGCCCTTGAAAAACCCCTCAGCCAGATGGGTCTCAAGCGCGAGCAGGTTCAGTTGACGCTCCGCCTTGCGGCCTGTCAGCTCGCGCTGGGCAACCGGGTGGAAGTCATCAAACGCCTCGAGGCGCTGGCAACGACAGCCTGGCGGGACAATCTGGAATATTTCATTACTACCGAGTTGCACTCACTTCCCGATCTCGAATATTTTGTGAAGACGCAGCAGGCGATGGTGCAGATACGCACATATCTGCGCCAGGCAAGCGATATACCCGATGAGCCATTTTTCCCCGAAATACCCCGAGGGAGAACGCCAGGGCCAACTGTCGTTACCGTCAGTTCCCGGCGACCTGTCCTGGCGATCCAGGGGCTGGGAGAGCCGGCAATCACCCTGGACGGCGTCCCGGTCACGAACTGGCATCTCGCACGCGCCATGGAACTGGCCTTCTTTCTACTGGAAAAAAATCATCCGGTGCACAAAGATCAGATCCTGGAGGCACTCTGGCCAGAAATGTTGGGCCAGGTGGAGCAGACGCTGCGGACCAACGTCTATTATGCCCGCAAAGCCCTGGGCAGCAAGGCCATTCTCTACCAGAGCGGCGCCTATGAGCTCAAGCTCGCCCCGCTCTATAAGGTGGTCTACGATGTAGCAAGCTTTCAGGAGCACGCACGGCAGGCCTGCGAGGCGCTAGAAGTCGGAAAAAACGAACTGGGCAGAGATCACTTTCTCAAGATGGTCGATCTTTACAGAGGGGATTATGTCCGGTCGTTTTATAGCGACTGGTGTAGTTTTCGCCGCGACGAATTGCGCCAGGCCTATCTCGACGCCCGGCGTTCGCTGGCACAAATGGCCTGGAGCCAGGAACTCTTCGACGAAAGCCTCAGCCACTGGAAACATATGCTCATCGTGGACGGCTGCCTGGAAGAAGCTCATTACGGGCTGATGCGCTGTTACCTGCGCCAGGGCAAAAGAAGCCTGGTCCTGCGCCAGTATCAGCGCTGCGCGGAAACGCTGAAGAGCGAGCTTGGCATCAAGCCGGGTCCAGCTTTGCAAAACCTGTATCAGCAGATCATCGCTTCTCCAGAAGCCCGTTAGCCCCTCATCTCCGGCCCGCTCGCTCATAAGCATGGCCAGATCCCACCAGCCACCAGCGAGGCGGGCAGCGCGCCTTCGCTCAGGCCAGGGGACCCGACCAGGGATCTTCACGCGGAGAGGCCTGGTCAGTTGCTTTCTCTGGAGCAAGCCTGGCGCTCACGAGCCGGCTAAATTCACAGAGCGTCGACGCGCTGACCTGCTCGATGACCTCGCTCTCGCTCTGGGTGAGCTGAAAGCCTTGCTGCTGGATAGCACTCAGCGGATGGAGAAGCAGAGCCTGGCAAAAATCGTCGTCAAGGGTTGCCAGGCCTAAAATCTGGTTGATGGTATCCCAGGACATGGCTTTTCTTGCTTTCTCTAACCTCAACAGTACACAGCTTTATATCTATCAGTAACGGGCTGCTGCAACCGCGCTCCCGGGAGTTGTGAGCACAGGTCGCAGCTTACCCTCGCGACGCACGTTGGCGACTTACCCGACCTGGACGCGGGCGATGAGCAGGCTGGGTGCGCCGGCTCCATCGGCCAGGGGCGAGAACTGCAAATCGGAGCCACAGGCGCGCACATTCCGCAGCAGCTCGAAGATGTTGGCAGAAATGGGCACACCGCTGACGGGATAACGCGGCTGCCCCTGCTCAATCCACCAGCCCTGCACAACCAGGGTAAATTTGCCAGTGGTGCCCTGGATACGCCCGGGGCGCAGGACGCTGGTGACGATGATCCCGTGCTGGAGTTGCTGGCGCAATTCATCCGGCGTGGCGTTGCCAGCCTGAAGATAGACGTTCGAGGGCGCCGCCCGCGGCTGCTGCCAGAGCGATGGTTTCAACGCATTGCCTCCGGGCGTCGCGTTCAGCAGGTCCGCGCTGCGCAGGGTGTGCAGAAAGGCACGCAGCCGGCCCTGCTCCACCAGGGTGGTCGCACTCACAGGCGTCCCTTCATCGTCAAACGGGCGACTCTTGAGACCGGTGTGCAAGGCGCCATCGTCGATCAGCGACACCGCGGGCGAGGCAATGGGATGGTCGATGCTTTTGAGCAATGGCTTGAGATCCTGGAGCACATTTTCGGCGGTCAGCAGCACGCCGAGGGAGCGCGCGATATCGGCGGCAGCGAGCGGCGGCAGGAGAACCTCGCAGGGACCAGCGGGCGCCTGCCTCGAAGGCTCGTGCAAGAACACGAGATGATCGCTCACGTGCTGGCCGAGCGCCTCCAGGTCCAGGCCAGCAAAGCACTGGCTGGAGGCCGCCGTCGTGAGATGCCCGAACGCTCCCTCGGCCCAGATCCAGATGCGATAGTTGCTCGTCTGGCAAACCGCTCGCAGGCCGCGAGAGTTGACCAGCCCTGTAAATGAAGTTGACTCCGCGTAACAGGCGTGTACAATCAGCCCGGTCGCCGGCTGCTTGCTGCTGATTGTGGCCATGACCTCCTCGATCATGGCCCGTTTGCGCGCCTGGGCGAGCAACGGCTCCTGGGCGAGAGCAAATGGCGAGCAACTCCGCTCGCTGTTCAGCCATGCAGGCGAGGAGATGCCGCGCTGGCGCGCCTCCAGCACCGCCTGGCGAGCAATAGTGGCCAGGCCAGCAGCGGACAAATCATTGGTCGAGAGCAGAGCCAGCCGATCATCACACCACACGCGCAGCGCCAGCCCGCTCTGCCAGCCGCTGCTCTCGTTGCAGTGGTCTTGCTGGAGGGTGATACGCGTGGCCGGTCCCTGGCGCAGGTAGACATCAGCCTCGTCGGCGCCAGCATCCAGAGCCATATCCAGCAGTTGCGTGGCTCTCTGTAGAACCTCTGTGACCTCAGACATTGGCATTAGCCTCCCCAGACAAGCAATTGAGGAACGCGCAGAGCTGGCTGACCGACCGAGACAACCAGGGGAAACTGGTCAAGTTTGTTGCACAGATAGCAGTAGTTGAGAAACTGGCAATCCGTGCTGACCCGGTCGATGGCGTGCAGCACCTTCGGCCCATGCCCGGAAAGCATCGTCCCCAGGATGGGAGCAGTGATGCGTCCATTTTCCACCAGATAGCCCTCATCCACGCGCAAGTTGAAGCGGCCGGAACCCATATCGGTATCGCCGCCAGAGATGGACTGAACCAGGATGCCCTGCTTTGTCCCGGCGACGATCTCCTCGAAGCTGGACTCGCCCGGCGCGACATAAGTGGTGCTCATGCGCGGAAGTGGCTGATAGGCATAGCTCAGACGGCGACCGTGGCCATTGGAGGCCCGGCCCGCGCCGGCGCTCCGCCGATCGTAGAGATAGTTGCGCAGAATACCCTGCTCGATCAGAACAGTTGGTCTGGCCGGTTCGCCCTCGTCGTCAAAGTGATAGAGAGCAGCACTCTCGGACGGTGCCGGATCATCGATAACGGTGATGATAGGCGCCGCGACCTGCCGGCCCAGGCAGCCCGCGTACGCCGAACTGGCCTGGCGGGCGATGTCTGCCTCGAGCGCGTGACCACAGGCTTCGTGCAGGAGCACGGCCGGACCACCTGGCCCCAGGATCACGGTCATCTCGCCGGAGGGTGCCTCGACCGCCTCCACGCGGAGCAGCGCCGCCTCCATAGCCTGGCGAGCAATCGCCAGATGGCTATCATCCTGGCACAGGCCGGCGAGATGGGTTGCGCCGACCGAGCGTCGGCTTTTACGCACCTTGCGCTCGTGACGCAGGACGACCTCAACGTGGATCGCGGCGTGGTCTCGCTGATCCCTCACAATGCGACCATCGGAGCGACCAACCAGGACCGTCTGCCATGTCGCGACGACACGTGTTGTGATATGGGTTGTGAAGCGGGGGCTGCTATGGCGCCGCGCCTCGGCCAGCGCGGCCTCGGCCAGGCGCAGCATCTCGGCCAGCAGCCGCTCAGCGCCAGGCGTCTGGCACGTGGCAAACGCTGGCGCCGTCGGTCGGACCTCGTCGCGCAGGCAGGGAACGAGCGCCCTGACGCCCGCCTCCGACAGGTCCGGGGTATGGACGTACTGGCTGGTCCCATCGCGCACTCGCCGGAGGCCCACTCCCTGCTCGGTGCGCACGCGAGCGTTGCGCAGTTCGCCATCTGTCAACTCGTACACCGCGTTGGTGATACGCTCAGCAAAGAGATCGGCGAACGTATCACCAGAGCGCAGAACGTCCGCAAGTGCTGCGTGAACCACATCGTGATCAAGCATACATCAACTCCTCCTGTCCAGAGAGGCAATAAGGGCAGTTTTACCAACAATCGAGAGAAGAATGCATCACCACTGCGCCAGGGCATCAGGAAGGCCATCTTCCCAATCCCCAGACGCCCGTCGGTACAGCCCCGGCATTGCTGACTCGCCTTGCGTCTGCCTCCTGTAGTAGCGATGCTGGCCATCGCCATGGCCCGATCTACCAGGAAACCCATCGCCGCCGCTACCCCTGATGCGGCCGGGAAGCCGGCGCCCTGGAGAGCAAGCTTGTGGGAAATGCCACAGGGTTGCGCGTGGCCAGGATGATGTTGATGCTCGATGCATCGTAACAGTGCAGCGCCATAAGCCCGGCTCCGGCCAGGAGATCGGCATATTCGTTCAGGGAAAGCAGATCGCCCTGCGAGGAGATAAATTCTTTGACCGCGAAGTAGAGCGAATTGAGTGGTCCGTCGCGTCGCTCATTGAGGACCGAATCAGCAATGAGCAGGACGCCATCTGGACGGAGCGCGCGTGCCAGACGCGCAAAGAGAGGCGGCAGATCCTGCGGGTGCTGGGTATGGCATACCTGCCCCAGAATAATCGCATCAAACGCATTTTCTCCATAATCGACGTGCAGGAGATCACCAGTCCAGAAACGGGCCTGGGCGGTCAGGTTGAGCCGCTCGATATTGCGCTGAGCCTGGGGCAACACCTGGGGTTGGTCCAGGAAGGTGACAATCGCGGTCGGCTCGGTGCGAGCGACCCCGACACCCCAGACGCCGGAGCCGGCGCCGACATCCAGCACGGCAGCGTGAGCGAGCGAGCGCCCCCGCGCCAGGGTCATAGCAACGGTGCTGGTAAGCTGCAAATACGAGGGGAAGATGAGCGTATTGTATCTGGCCAGGGCCAGGTAGAAACTATTACTCTGTTCCGGGTCCTGCAAATCTAGAATGTGCCGATTGTGCAGAATAGTCTCGTCAAGCTGGCCCAGCGCCTCCCAGTACAGGCCCGTGAGGTGGCATCCCTGGCCATAAAAGAGCACGTTCCGCCGATTCAGCACACGCTGCGCCTCTGCACAGTAGCGATAATTCTCTCCATCTGCCTCCAATATTCCCAGTTGTACGAGGAGGGTAAGTAACATGTTCAGCCCGGCGGGATGCGCCTGGCAGGTCTCGGCCACCTGACTCAAGGAATACGTGCTCTCGCTAAAGAGGTGGAACAGATCCATTTCGGAGGCGCAGATCAGAGCCTGGGTTCGCAAGAACTGGCGAGCTACGCGGTCGAAGAGCTTTTCAGCTTCGTCCGGCACATCAGACGGAACATCCTTGACGGAGAACAGGCGGGTGTAGTGCTCTAGCAAATCCCAATTACAGCCGTCGTGCCGCACCGGGGCTCCAGTACGCACGGCTGCGGGCAGCTTGCGCGCCGGCTGCCACCAACGGCTGGCCTGGCTCAGGCGCCCGGTGAAAGAGCGGTCGTGGAGCGGACCGGCCAGCGCGGGGCTGAGCGCCAGACTGCCACCCTCATCCGCAGTCAGCACGCCGCTACCGACCAGCATCTCCGTCACGACACGTGTGCCCCGTAGCGAGGTCCCCAGGCGCCGTGCCAGTTGATCTACCCGCATTGTGTCCTGGCCGAGGGCGTCAAACAGCTTCAGGCGCAAGGCCGTATGCAGCACAGCCGAATCGACGCAGGCATATTTGGTTAAAAATTCCAGATCGTGAGCAAGATCCATATGCTCTCTCCTCTCCTGGTCCTTGAAAAGATCCTCGCACCCTATCCAGGCAGGATTCTCCCGGCTCGCCCCTCCCTCGGGTGAGGGAGGTGGCGTCTCGTCTGTATGAGCGGGACGGCCGCCCCGGTGTTCGTCTGCCTGCTCAGCTGGAGTTCCCGTGCGAAGAGCTGAATTCAGGAGGCCGTTTTCTCCGGGTAGAGATTCATCAGATAGAATGGTTTGTTGAGCTTCGTGCCCGGAGCCACCAGCGAGCTCTGTTCCCACGCGGCCACAGCCTCCGGCGTCGGATGTTCCAGGCATGCACGGGCCTGCTCGACGGTACCGAGCAAATCCTCGCAGAGTTCGATGCACAGGCGCCGTGCTCGCCGCAGGAGATTCCCGGACTCCTCTCCCTCCTGCAACTGATAAGCGCAGAGAGCGCGGGCGAGCAGGGATTCGGGCAGGTGATCGTAATCTCCAAGCTTTTCGCGCAACTCCACGCTGCGTCCATACCACTGATGAGCCTGGCGAAACTCGGCCAGGCGATAGCACAGGTAGCCGCAGGCTCGGGCGATGATCTCGCTGTGAAAGCTATCCTCGCCAGCCACGGCTTGCTCATAGCTTTGCTTATAGCACTCCAGAGCAGGCGCCAGAGCCCCGGCCTTCATGCGCAAGCCGCCTTCGCGGAACAAATAGTGTTTGGCAAAGATTTCGTTCGCAACGCTCAGGAAGCTGCGAAAAAAGGTCCAGGTGGACAGCGCCTGCTCTAGCCGGCCGGTATCTTCGAGGAGCACGGAGATATTGGAGACCAAATTGACCTTGAGATGGGTCGCCTCTTTCTGATGCAGGGGCTTCATGAGCGAGAGCGCGTTCTGCACCATGGTCATGCCATCGCGGTAGTGTCCCTGCTGGTAATTCATCAGGGCACTGACGTTGAGCAGCCAGCCGTGCTCCAGCACTGCCTCGGGAGTGGACAGCCCATTGATCGCCTGGAATCCCTGGAGCAGGTATGTTCGCGCCTGCTCGATACGGTGCAGGCGTTTGCCAGTGATCAGGCCCAGGTACATACAGAGCTGGGCGCGCATCTCCGGCGCGGTCGCCAGCTCCAGGGCCAGTTGATAGCAGCTTGACGCCGCCTCGTGATGTTCAAGAAAAGTCTGGGCCAGCGCAATGGCTTTCCAGGTCGCGATCAGAATATCGCGCCTCTGGTGGATTTCCGCCACGGAGAATTCGAGTGCGACATAGAGATCATGGGCGGTCAGCGGCTTCCAGATAGCTTTAAAGCGCTCGACATCAAATTGCTCATCGCTGAGTACACCGAGCAAGACGATAATCTGCCGCCCCAGGAAAAGCACGGTCTCCATGTTGAGGACGAACAGGGCCAGGCGCGTAGCCTGAAGCGCATAGGCACATCCCTCTTCGATCTGTCCCTGCGTGAAATGAGACAGGGCCAGTTGGGTTGCCTGCGCTTCATCGCATGGTCCTCCAGAGACAGGGTCAACGACAGCAGAAACGGCCGCCATGGTATCAGCATCAGAACCGATGTCTGGCAGCGCGATTTCCTCTCCAAGCAACTGGCTCCGCACTCGCTCTAACAGCCGGGCATGTTCCCTCCGCCAGTCGAGGAAGCCCGCGATCTCCGCTGGCAGCGAGTGCTCTTCAGCAGAGGTTCCAACAACAGCGGACTCGCGCAGCACACCCACCAGCACCAGGGGGATATGGGCCTGATTAATCCAGCGATTGAGCCGGCGGAAGGTCAGCAGAGTCAGGCGGTCGGCTGCCTGTAGCTCATCCCACCAGAGCACCAGAGGTCCCCGGGCTAGCGTCGGACTGGCCTGACGGGCCTCGATCACAAACTGGCAGAGGCCATTGATCATGCGGAAAGCCTGCTCGGACTCGCGGTGAGAGCGGCGCTCGGATGGCGTCAGAGCAATCTGGGAAAGCGAGAGCGCCGGCTGGAAGCCCAGGCGGTCCATCAGCTGGGGATGGAGCGCGCTCAACTCCGCCGCGTAGCGCTGGATGATCTCCGGCGTCTCCTCGGCCACCAGCGGTAGCAACTGCTCCAGGAGTTGGCGGACCGGCCAGAACGAGATCATCCCAGGCTGGAGACAACATACATGCAGCATGGTGCCACCTCGCTCGCTGACGAAGTGGCGATACTCCTGGCGGTGATCCTCAAGAGCAGCACCCGCACCCTGCGCCACGATCAGCAGGCTGCGAACGGTGGTTGGATCGCAGTCCGCGGCCTGGCGATAGAGGGTCTGGAGGCGCTGCTCTATCCGCGCTTCCTGCTGCTGATGTAAAGGCTCCGCCTGGACGACGGGTCTAGAAGTGGAACTCATCGCAACCTTTCTCCTTTTTTGCAGAGAGAGAACCGGGGCACGAGGCACGAAGGGGCAGGCAAGCTGTCCCTCTGCCTGCGGGTTGACCGCAAGAAAACCGAAGCACGAAGAGACAGGCAAGCGGCGGGACAACTTCTCGCGGCGCGAGAAGTCGCCGATGACCTGGCGTCATTGACCTTGCCGACGCAGCCTATCTGCGTTGGGCCCCCTGCAAACACATGAACCGCACCCTCTCTTCCCCCTGCCCTCTCAGCCTCTCATCTCTCAGGAGGGAGTTCGGGGAATGATCGGGGGAACGGGTTCGCTTGTAGTGTAGCCAGAGAGTTGGCGCCTTGCCAGAGACACCAGTACGCACCGAAAGAGTATCTTTGTACTCTCACCCATATTGTTTCCGCAAAACTGCGAGCACGACCGGGTGAGCCATCTCGCTGACAAGTATCATAATACTTCTTGCGCCGGGACATATGTCCCCCTGGCAGTGTATCGATGAACCTAGACAGGAGAAAAGACGCTGGCTACACTACAAGCGGACCCCTTCCCCTGACCACCCTGCTGGCTTCCTCCTGCCTTCAGGAGGCTGAGAGGGCATGGCAACCCCCGGCTACAACGGGTGCCAGAACCAGCAAGCAAGGCAGTAGCTTTGCGTTGAGGGAGGGTATGGTAGGGGAAAAGGGATCTTCTATAGGACAATCGTTGTCTTTTGGAATGTCTCTTCATCCTTTTCGGAGGTTTTTATGGAAAAGCCCGTTACTTCGACGACTCCATCCCATGCTCAGCAAGCGCCAGAGCCTGCCGCGAGCGCCCCTGCGCAGCAGCCGGCACCTGTCGCGCAGTCTGGCGCTGTCCCGACGGCGCTCGTGGCCCCTGGCGTCGTGCCCGCAACCGGGGAGCAGAGCACCGCAGCGGCTGCACAGCCCACTGCGACGCCCACGACTCCTGCTACACCTGCCGCGGGACAGACGGCTCCGGCGCCCGCGACGCAGGCTCCCGCCGCGCCCGCCGCGCCCGCCGCGCCTGGCACTCCCGCTGCGGGACAGGGCAGCCCGGGAAACCCCGCGCCCGCGGCACAGGAGCAGGTTGTCTTCGATGAACTGGAAGAGATTGAGTTTCTCCTGGATGAGATTGAGGACCAGATTGCTCCGCTCGCGCTCCAGGCTCCCCTGCGGTGAGCTGACCCCTGCTGGCCTGGCCCCCCCGGAGCTGGTCTCGTCGCCCGGGGCTGCTCTGTGGGTAAGGCGAGCAGGCCAGGGCACCAGAACCAAAGAGCGTGGTGCCACTCGCGCTGTCCCGGCCCGTTCCAATGCCGGGGCGGGCTGGTCTCCCGCCTCCGCGCCTCTACCGATCATCCGGGCGCGGGAAACGGATGATCGGGAAAATCACGAAAGGAAAAGTATTCGATGCATCTAGTGCAAAACCAATCCACTCCACCGCAGCAATTGCCTCTCTACCGCTATTTTGCCAGCACAGTGGCGCTAATCACCTCGCAAAGCGAGGGCCAGCAGCGGAACGTTATGGCCTGCGAGTGGACGATGAACGTCTGCCGGCATCCCCTGAAGATTATGACGCTGATCAATAAGGACGACCTGACCCACGAGCTGATTATGGCCAGCGGTGAGTTCGGGGTAAATCTGTGTTCGGAGGAACAGAGTTCCCTTTCGCACTTTGCCGGCAGCAACACCGGACGCGAGGAAGATAAGCTCCACAATACGATCTTTAACGGCCTGCTATATACCGCGACGCGCATCCAGGCTCCGATGATTCGGGGGTGTGTGCTCAATGCCGAGTGTGTGGTCGAGCAGGCCATCGACATGGGCAAGCACACGGCCTTTATCGGGCGGGCTCTGGCCGCCCGGCTTAATCCCAACCTGCGCCCTTTGCTGTACCACCAGGGCTGCTATCTGCGCTGTGGCGAGGTGATTCCCAAGCCCGAACACTCCGCGCAGGAGGTCTGAGCACCCGGTCGGTGAGAAAGTCGTGCAATGAACGAGAGGAAAGAGGGACGATGGTGTTTACCGACGAATATACGTGGCAATTCCTGCCACATTATGTCATTCGCAGCACGGGCTTTCCTTTCCAATGGTTGGAAAGTCTCTCATTCCCGGAAACGACGGTTCTGATCGAGCGAGTGCTAGAGGCGGAACACGCGTTACAGGAGTGGGAAGCCCGCCTGGGTCGTTTGTGGGAAGCCGACACAGAACTCGCCTGGCCAAGAAAGGTGAAGCAGCAACTGCGCAAATGGATAGTCAGGCGCGAAGGCGGTATTTGCCAGCGACTCCCTCTTTTACCTGAGTCTCTCAGGAGCGTAGCGGAGGAATGGGCGGCCGGGTGGGATGCTCGTGTCACCGCGTATTATGCCAGTCTGGAAGCACACAATCAGGCGTTTGAACGGGAGTTGCCGACGAAACGAGCACAACTTCGCCGGCTTGTGGCAGATCCCCGCTACCAGGAGGCCATCTTTTTGTCCAGCCCCGATATGTATCACCATCACATCCACAAATACCTCGACCAGCAAGATGGTTCCAGGCGCACTTCAGAACTCAAGCGGGTAGAAAAGCGCTTCTTTAAATACCTGCAGCGGCTGTGTGGCAAGAATGAAACCTCCAGCTTTTTTGGACCACTCAACTACGGACGCATCGATCCTGCCCGAAAGCATTTCCTGGACGAACGCCGCTCGGCTGGTCCTCTGATCCAATATCGCCAGGTTTTTCTGGCCTTCTGGATGGTCAAGGCCCTGGCGGAGGCGATCAGGCGCGATGAGCGTTTGCAGGATGAGCTTCCTGTGAGCCTGCACCCGATGGTCGAGATCAGGGACGGCGGGAGCCTGTATCTCCATTCCGGCGACCGCGTATTCGCCGTGGGACAGTCCCTGGCGCGGATATTGCAGGCGCTGGATGGCAGCCAGAGCCTGCCGCAGTTTCTGGCATCGCTGCCAGCCGAGGAACAACCGCGGGCTGAACGCTTACTCCAGGCGCTATTGCAAGCGGGCATCGTGCGCAGGGGCTTCGTGGTACCATCGACGGTTGCCCGACCCATGGAGCATGTCGTCGCACAGTTGCACCGGCTCCCGGACTCGCCGGCTCGCCAGGAGTGGGAGCAGAGGCTCGCGATGTGGAACCACTGGTGCGAGGAGATGACGGCCGCCGATCTGCCGACACGCATCCGCCTGCTGGAGCAGGGTGAGGCTCGTTTCACCGAGCAAACCGGAGAGCCCGCTCAACGGGGCAGCGGAAACCTGTACGCGGACCGCTATATCTTTTACGAAGAGGCCCGCGGCCACGTCGAGCAGTTTGTCATGGGTCGAGCCTTCTACGAGAAAATGCGGCGGGATCTGCGCGGGGCGCTGGAATTGAGCGCGTTCCAGGGACATCACGAGTGGAAACATCTCCAGAAGCTGGGCCACGAGCTCTTTCGCGAGCTCTCTCCTGCCGGGCATCCTGTCCCGTTTTTCCGCTTTCTCAATGCCCTGCGCGAGCGCTATCCAGCCTTCCCGGATATCCCGCCCCTGCCGGAACAGGAGGAGATCAGGAGCCTGATTGCAGGCAAAGTAGAACAGGGCGAAATCCACCGCGTGTCCCTGTCCTCACAAGAACTGCCCATCATTGAGCAGAAGACCGCCTGTTACAGCCTGCCGGATCTGTTCTTTGCCTCCACCAGCATCGAGGCCATGCAACGGGGCGAGTTTCAGATCGTGCTGGGCAAACTGCACCATCATCTCCTGGTTCCCAACTGGATGACCTGCTTCTACGGTGACAAAGCGGGCCTGGCCGCCGACTTGCGCTCATATCTGGAACATGTCCCGGCCTTCCAGCAACTGGTCTGCCCTGAAGTTATTCGGCGCAACAAGGGTTTTTACGATTTTCCCGGTCGGATGGTGGAATTCTCCGAACGCTCGCTGAAGTCGAGAGAAGAGGTTGTCCCACTGTACGATATTCAGGTGGTGGAGCAGGCAGATGGCACGCTCGGCCTGGAACGCATCTCCAGCGGAGAACCAATGATCTTCTATATCTCGCTGGCCGACCAGGTGCGCTATTTGCCGTTTGCCCTGTTCGCGCTGCCAGCGCTGTCGCAGGTGTCCTTCTCCCTGGGCACACATACGCCAAGGATCGAGATCGATGGCGCGGTATACCAGCGCGAACGCTGGGAGGTGCCCTCCAATGAATGGATGGGTTTACTCAACGGGGATGAACTGGAGAACTTCACCAGCCTGCACCGCCTGAAACAGACTTACGAACTTCCCGACCTGGTCTACGTGCGCGGGTCCTCCGAGCGCAAACCGTATGTGCTGGACTTCCGCAACTTCTTCTGCCTGGAGCTTCTGCACTCGATCATGGAGAAAAACGACTCTTTGCTGATCGAAGAGATGCTTCCAGCGCCAGATCAACTCTGGCTCAAAAACAGTCAGGGACGATATTCCTGTGAATTTCGCATGAATGTGTTTAAAATCAGAAACCATGCTGAAAGAGAGACAGACAATGATCATCGATCACATTGAAAACAGGAAGACCTCCGCTCACAGCGCCGAGCTGACCTTCCCGGCGTTCGAGGAGCGGCGCTCGCCCGTTCTGTGGCTGGTCGGGGAGGAGATTGCTGGCGCGGGCGACGCGATGGACGCGGCCGCGCACGAGGCCGAACAGCATGGTCATCTGTCGGCCCACCTGCGACTGCGGGGGCGGCGCTCGCATTCTTTCCTGGGATTGAAACAACTGCTGGCCCACCTGGGGCCTATCCTGCGCGCCGAGGCTCCCGACCTGCTGCGAACCTGCGACACCGAGTGGGTCACGCTCTTCCCCGAGGCACGCGCAGATCTTTTCTTTCAACAGACCCGGCCGCTCGACGAAATCGCGCTGCCCTCCTCTGAACGCCGCCTATCTCGGGAGTCTGAGCAGGTCTTTCGCCTGATTAACCGGGGCATTACCCTGATCCTGACAGCCCTTGACCAGTGCCCATCTCTGCGAGAGCGGGTCCTGTGGGTCTGGGTCCATAACCTGGACTTTGGTGATCGCCTGACCATCCACGCCCTCCACCATCTGTGCCGCCGCTCACATCCACGCGTGCGCCTGGTCGCGTCTCTGCAACAGATGCCAGAGCGGACCAGCGACGCTCGGGAGGCGGCGCCGGAGGGCGATCTCATCAGGCGCCTGCTGAACGATCAAGCAACGTTTGCGCGCTTCCTGGCGCATGTCGCCGACGATATCGCGCCCGACCTCATCTTCCTGTATCCCTGGAGCCGGGAGGGGGTCCAGCGCCATGTGCTCACGCAGCACCCGGAGCGGGCAGAGCAGATCGACGAGATCAGCGCCTGGAGCAATGGATCTCCCGTGCTGGTTCAGGCGCTGCTGGAGCATGGCGAGTACCTGGCCGATCCGTCCCATGGCTGGCAGGAGGCAGAGCGCGAATACCTGCGCCACTACCGGGCTACCTACGCGACAGAGGTCGTCTTCAGTGCCGCCGGGATCTGTCCTCCTACCCGCCCACGTTTCCTGTTGATGGAACGCGTGATCGCACCGATGAAGATCGAGCCGGAGGAGATGCGCCGCTACCATCGGCTGCTCTGCGAGCGTCTGGTTGCCAGCGGACGACCAGCAGACTGGTCGGAGGAGGAATATCAGAGCCACCTCTGCTACCATGCCTTCCAGGGCGGCCTGTATGCTGAAGGGCTCGACCACCTGGGCAAAGCCGTCACCCCATCGATCCACTGGGGCAATTACGAGAATGTGCTGGCTCTGCTCAAGCAAGCGCTGCGGGCCGGGCAACAGACCAGCTTCGCACAGGCAGAGCTCGTGGGTCTGTGGAAATGGTGCGGTCTGGTCCAGGCATACATCGGCAATTTCGCCGGAGCCATGGAAGCATATCAGCAGGCGCTGGAGATAGCTACCGCGCCCGCGACCAGAGCACAGCTCTACGCCTATCTCTCCCTCCTGGCAACCAAACGGCTGGCGGATTTCAGCCAGGCTGAACAACTCCTGGATGCAGGCCTGGCCGAAATCGCAGGCCGCGACGACGATGAGAGCACCGTCGAGCGGGCCTGGCTGTCCAATATTCGGGCGCTTTCCCTCTTTTCCCAGAAGCAGCACGCTCAAGCCTTCGCGTTGTGCAAAAGCGCGTACGACGTGATTCGCTCCACCCACATCGATGGCGTACTGCATCTGAAAGTCAATCTGATCTCCAATATGAGCGTTGTAATGGAGGAGATGGGCAATATCGCTGGCGCCCTCAAGGCCTGGCATTTCTTCCGGCCCTTTTTGCAGGGAGACAATCAGCTCTTCCAGAAGACCTACTACTATCGCGAGGCGGGCCTGCTACTCAAGCAGGGAGAAACCGAACAGGCGATCGAGCTGTTTCGCACCTCGTATCGACAAGCCGAGGCCACGCATGACGCCTTCCACATGGATTTCATTGCCCGAGACATCGGCGCCCTGTACTATCACAGGCAGCGTTGGGACGATGCGCGAGAATGGTTTGCGCGCAGCGGAGAAGCCGCGATACAGGCGGGCAATGTCTCACGGGCACAGGGAGCTTGTGCTGCCCGGGCGCTGGTGGCCTGGCACGCAGGCCAGCAGGCGGAGGCCTGCGCTCTCCTGCGCGACCTGCTGGCAGGACCGGCGCTCGTCCCGGCGCGTCGCTCACGGTGCGAGGCCCTGCTGGGAGAATGGCAGGGCGCGGATTCCGGCAACGGACCCCAGGAAGTCGAGCGCAAAGAAATCGGCTGGCCTCGCACCAAGCTGGGTCAGCCATTTTACCTGATCCATATTCCGGCCGGACATGTTATTAAGGAATGAAGAGGCGTCGTATGCTGTCGCAAGATGCAAACAGGAAGAAGACAGGTAAAAAACCGATGAACAAAGCATGGACACTCGCTCCTGATTTCATCCTGAGAAGTACCGGCTTCCCACTGTCCTGGATCGAGCCCCTGCGCTTCACTGGAACGGTGGAAGCCATTCACCGCCTGCTCGCGGAAGAGCAGACGCTGGCCCGCCTGCGAACTGACTCGCAGGAGAAGCCACAGGCCGACTGGATTCACGACCGCGATGCCGCGCTGCGCTGGAAGAAGCTGAAAAAGAGCCTGGCCAGAGGAAACGCTATCCCAGAAGAAGAGATCCGCTGGGTGCAGCACCTGGAAGGGCCGGCGGCGGAACTGACGCAACTCAACACAATGCTTGAACGCTGCCTGCAACTTGAGCAGGCAGCCAGGCAAACCTTTGAGGCCGAGATGGAGGAAAAACGCCGGGTTCTGCGCGAGATCGTGGCAGATCCGCGCTTCCAGGAAGCCATCTTCCTCTCCAGTCCCCATATGTTCTTCCAGGGACTATTGCCGTATATTCGCACAGAACAGAAAAAGCGCAATACGGAGAGCAAAAGGCTGGAGAGGCAGTTGATCGCGTATCTACAACGTCTGGTCGGGAAGAACGAAACGACCAGCTTTTTTGGTCCGATCAACTACGGCAGCTTTGACCGGGAAATCAGTGAAGAGGGCGCCGAGCAGGATAAATGCTTATCAGTGCGCTATACCTATCAGAGCGCGCTCCAGCACCGTGAAACGTTTATGGCCTACTGGGCGGTACAGGCTCTGGCTGACGCTTTTACCGCTCAACCTGCGGTGTATCCCTATCTGACGCCGATACGCAGTTTTCTCTTCCAGTTGCTCGATAGCCAGCAAGTGCAATCTGGCCTGTCCCAGAAGCGCCAGACCCTGGCTCCAATCGAGTACCAGGTCCTCCTGCTGGCCGATGGTCGCCACACGATTGCGCAACTGGAGCAGGAGATGCAGCGAGAGCGCGAGGAACTGCGAACTATCCTGCAACGCCTGGCGGATCAGCAGCTCCTGCGCCTGGCCTGGGAGGTTCCGGTAACGGAGACGCGCTGCCTGGAGTGGCTGGTCATGGCCACGGAAGAGGTGCGCGAGGAGACGCCCGAGATCGAACGCTGGCAGCAGGGGCTGAGACGCCTGCGCCAGATCAAAGACACTTTCTCACCTGCCGCGCTGGAGGAAAAAGCCGGGCTCCTGCACGAGGCCGAGGAAGTCTTCCAGGAGCTGACCGGGCAGGAGGCCGCCCGGCGCGGCGGGCAGATGTATGCCGACCGCCTGCTCTTTTACGAAGAATGCAAGGGCCATCTGGCCGATCTGCGCCTGGAGCCACAGGCGCAGAAGGATTGGGAAAAACGCCTGGCCGGCATCCTGCACATGAGCGCGCTGCACTCTCTGGAGATGAAAAAGCAGCAGCGGCGCTTTGCCCTCGATGTCTACCGGGAGCTCTATGGTGACTCCGAGCGGCCAGTGCCCTACCTGCGTTTCCTGGCCGATGTAATGCACCACGCGAACCGGGAGCGCTGGCAGCAGGAATTCGCGCAGATCCAGAGCGCCATCGCCAGCGCGGTCACCCGGCAGATCCAGGCGCTGGCGCTGGCTGGCCAGGGCAAGCAGGTTACGCTGACCTCCGAGGATCTCATCGGCCTCTGCGCATCGCCCGAGCTGGCAGGGGACGATCCCCTGTTCTGCTCGCCCGACCTGATGTTCGTACCCGCGACAGGCCAGCTTGTCGTGGGCGAAGTGCACGACACGGTCATGCTCTGGAGCTGGGCACTGTCCTTTCACTCCCAGGCCGAGCGAGTGCAGCAAAGCATGTGGCACCTGCTTGAGGAAACCGTAGATTGCCAGACAATCAATATCCTCTCGTCGAAGCGGCTCAAAATCGCGCCATTCGAGTATCCTGGCGCCTCCGTTCAGGTGAAAGCCCGCTCGGTCAGTCAACGCCATGAGAAGCGAGCCGCGGCAGATCTCTCCGTACGCCCTGGAGCTGGCAGGCTTGAGCTCCTGCTGGCAGGCAACGAGGAACCGGCACAGGTCTATAATGGGGAACTCCACACGATGACGCACGACTGGTTTGCCTTGCCCGGCGTCACCACCTTTCGCATCCACACAGGCCAGCACACACCTCGCGTGGTTATCGAAGACGTGATCTATCAGCGCGAGCAGTGGCACCTGACACGCGCCGACCTCCTCCAGCCCAAATATACCGGCACCTCCTTCGAGCTCTTTTACGATCTGCTGAAAATGCAGCAGGCGTGGGAAATGCCTGACTACATCTTTGTCAGGATCAGCGGCGAGCCAAAGCCCCTCATGATCGATTTTCACAATTTCTTCCTCCTGGAAATGTGGGAGGCCTTTCTGAAGGAAGGGCGCACAATGGTGGTCAGCGAAATGGTGCCCGCCCCCAATCAGCTCTGGCTGACCGACCGGGAGGGCCAGACCTACGCCGCGGAATTTCGCACATCGGCGTTTTTCCGTCCGGTGCAGCGGGAAGGAGCAGGCGCTTGAAAACCACGAGCGACGTGATTATCGTCGGCGCGGGGATCGTCGGTTGTATGCTGGCCTACTGGCTGCGCAAAAGCGGACGCAGCGTGCTGCTTTTCGAGCGCGGCCAGCCCGGCCAGGAGGCATCTGGCGCCTATGCCGGTCTGCTCTCGCCCGCCGCCGAGGGGCACGTGGAGGGACCGTACGCGAGCCTCTCCCGGCAGGGGCTGGCCGCGCTGCGGGAGACTGTGGCGATCCTCCAGGACGAGACCGGCCTTGATGCCGGGCTGGCCTGCGCCCCTCTTTTTCGCGTCGCTACCAGTAAGCAGGAGGGCGAGGTGCTGTACCAGTACTGGCAGAAGCAACGTACCCTGGGCGGTTCGGCGACATGGCTGGAGGCAAGCGAGGTGCTGGCCGCAGAGCCTGCCTTCTCGCCGCGGATCATCGGGGCCATGCGCAGCCCGGAGGAATATCACCTGATGCCCCGCTGCCTGCTGCCGGCAGTAGTCGCTGCCGGCCAGTTGCGCGGCGTGCGGATGCTTGCGGGAACCGCGGTCAGCCGCCTGCTCACCCGCGGACAGCGCGTCATCGGCGTAGAGGCCGGGGGAACAATCTACCAGACGGAGCAGGTTGTGCTGGCCAGCGGCGCGTGGTCGCCCGCCCTGCTGCAACCACTCGGACTGGAACTGGCGGTCGCGCCCAAACGCGGGCAGATGCTGACGATTGTCTGTCCTGATTTTCCGCTCGCTTTCATCGTCAACACAGCCTGGGGCTATCTCGTACCCAAGTCCGACAGGAGCATTGTCGTTGGGGCAACGCAAGAAGACGCGGGCTTTGTCAAGGCCGTGACCATGTCGGGAATAGCCCAGCTCCTGCGCGTGCTCTCGGTCCTGCCTCCCCTGATGCACGCCACCCTCCAGCAGACCTTCACTGGCCTCAGACCGATGTCCGCGGATGGGATGCCCCTCCTGGGGCCAGTGCCCGGTTGGGAGGGGCTCTGTGTCGCCACCGGGCACTCCCAGCATGGGATTTTGCTCTCCGATATCACCGCTCGTATGGTCACCGCTCACCTCAATGGAGAAAATCCGGGCGAGCATTGGGCAGACTTTCAGGTCGCCCGCGCCCTCACCCCAGGAAAGGACCACGTTCTATGAAGCAGATCCAGCGCTGGCAGATCGTCTTTCCGCCCCAGGTTGACCCTGGCTATCTTCCCTACCGGGCAGCCTCCCTGGCAAAGAGGTTACGGCTGGCCGGCCACATAGTCCAACTGGTTGACGATAACCTGAACGCCTACGACTATTTCCTCACCCCCCGGAGCATCGCCGCCGCCGTCCAGCAGGCGGAGCAGGCGCTGCGGGAAAGCAGCGAGATTGGCCCCGGCGAGACAGAACTGCGCTACTATCGGGCAGTCAAAACGGCCCTGTGCGGACCCGCCTTCGCCGAGCGGGTAGCGCGGGCCTGGCAGAAGTACCTTGACGCGGATGCCTCGCTGGCCGCGCAGGCCCGGGCGAAGCGGATCGTGCAGCAAGGACTGGAAGCCGCCAGCCTGGCCACTACGCCCACGCTGATCAGCCTGCACGATCTCAACCTGCGCTACTCAACACAGTCCACCCGGGAGATCATAGCCGCGGCCTCTGATCCTGCGGAAAATCCCTACCGGGCCTTTTTTCAGGCCCGCCTGAGCCAGGTGCTCCAGGACCAGCCAGAGTCTCTGCTGCTGTGGATCGAATTCGACCAGCAGTTGATCCCGGCGTTCACCCTGGCACGCTTGCTCAAAGACGCACACAGCCCCACGCGCATCATCCTGGGAGGACCGTTCCTACAGCCGTTCGCGCCCACCTGGCAGAGCGATGGTCCCTGGCGAACGTTGATCGACGAGGTAATCAGCGGGAACGATGCTCTGGAAGCATTGATCGCCGGTGGGAAAGGGCCAGCAGTGAAGGAGAACACAACTGGTCCGAATAGAGAGGAGGAGACAGGCGCAGACAAGCTCTGGTCCGTCGATGGCCTGCCCCTGGCACGCTATCCTGGCCAGCCTGCCACGGTCGTTCTGACGCTGGACGAGACCGAATTTCTCCCAGGAGAGACGGTACAGACAAGCGCAAAGGTCGCGGACCTGTTCCGGCGCATGCAGACGCTGGCCCGCGAGGCTACTGGTCTGCGCTTCCACATCGCCACGCCCCTGGAGGTTCCACGGCTGCTCGAACTGGCCGCGCTGATCGAAGCGAACGGCTGCGCTGTAGCCTGGGGGAGCTTCATTGCATTCGGGGCCGCGCTCACCTCCGAGCAGGCGCGCGCGCTGGCCAGAGCTGGCTGCCACTATCTGCACTTTGAGATCAAGGGATACCTTGGCTATCCTGACCCGGCAACGGCTCGCTCGACGATGGTCGCCACCTGGCAGCATACGCGGCAGGCCGGCATGTTCGTGTTATGGACGATTGTGTATGGCCATCCGCTCGACGACCCCGCGCAGTTTCCCGATGCCGTCGCCTTTCTGGCCGAACACCTCCACCTGGCCGATCGCCTGGTGCGCTTCAAGGTCTTTCGCCTCTATAGGGGAAGTCGCTTCTGGCGGGACCCGAAAGCCTATGGTATTCGCCTGCTTGCAGCAGAGACGAACAGGGATCTCCAGCGACATTTCGCTTTTGTCTCCCGCTACGGAATGGAGAGCGAACACCTGCACACTCGGGCCAGGGGCTTTATCGCGACTCTGCAGAAGCGCCTCCAGGATTTTCCCCAGCCGCCGCTGGCGATGGACGATCGGGCCTTCTCTCGTCCTACCTGGGTGCAAGCCGAGGCCGGGGCAGCCGCGACTATCTCGCTGGACGAACAGGGCCTGCTGATGACATCGCCATCGCTCACCATCTGTCGCCTGCACTGTTCGTTCAGCGAGCTGGATCGGCGCTGGAGTGGCTTCCTGCCAGGCTTCTCGCCGCTACCGGCGGAGGGGACGCTGGCACAGTCGCCCTCGGTAGTAGCGTACGAGGCCGAACATCATCGGCTGCTGGTGGTCAACGGGGCGGTGCTCGCCCTGCTCGAACTATGCCGCGAGCCTGTTCGCCAGGAAGTGCTCTTTCAGCGCTTTCCAGCGAAACAGCACGCGGCCCTGCGTTCGGTCCTGGAGAAGCTGATCAGGGATGGGCTGATTCTGTCACGGGACGGCGAGCCTGTTCGCCCACAACCACCACGCGAAACTCACACGAGCGCCGCCCGTCCTGCTCTGTGAGCCAGAGCTGTCGGGTGTTCGGGAGCATTTCGGTGATAATCAGGTGGCTGCTCTGCCGCGCAATCTGATCGAGGATCTCGACCAGGAAGTAGCTGGACAGATCGAGATAGAACGGTTTGGGTTCCTGGGGAGCCCGCACGAACACCTCGTCGGGGAGGTTCTGGCGGGCTTTCCAGCGCCAGATTCCCAGCAAACGGGCAAAGTCCTTTGCCTCGGGTGCGCAGAGCTGGCCACCTGGCAGTACCCAGCGCTCCCGCTGGTAGACGAGATCATCGATCTCGATCCGCGGGGTATGTTCGCCCAGTTCGATGAACGGCGGCTGCACGGCGGGAAACGCGAAGGGGGCAATCGGATCAAGTCCCTCACTGCTCTGCTTCAGGGGAGTATAAAGCCTTAACATTCGGTCTTCAGCACTGAGACGCAACTGCCCCTGCCACTCGCGGATCTCCACGCTCGCCGCGGGGATCGCCCGGCAGTCGGGATACCGGGAGCGCAATTCGAGCGTCGCCCCGGGCAGCGGATAAGGATAGATTTTGCTCTTGCGGGTATAGGCGATCTGCGCCGCTGCTTCGCCACCTGGCTGCCCCTGGAGCTTTGCCCGCAGGGCTTCCGCAAAGGCCTGGCCATTGTCGCCCAGGAAAAACGCCGTGGGAAAGACCCACACCAGCGGATAGGGATGGACCTCGCCGAGCACAAGTTGAAAATCGCCTTCCTGTAGTGCCTCCTGGCTCGCGGCGGCGATCATTATGTCAAGTGAGCTATAGTTGCAGGCGTCGGCTTCAGGTAGCAGAGATAGGCCAGGCAGTTCGTCGCCGCGCAGGCGCGAGCAGTGCCCGCCGCTGTGTGACCGGACCAGCTCGCGAAGTTCGTGGAGAAAGGCGTCCAGTTCGTCTGGCCCGGTGACAGAAGCGGGCGATTTCTGCTGCTGGAGCGCCTGCAGATAGGCCAGGAATGGCACGCCAGTGCCGGATTCCGGCAGCAGGCGCTGCCAGAGCGCCCGGGCCGCGCGCTGCTGTCGCTGTAGCATAAGCTGGCCGTTGACCTGCGACAGGCGCAGCAGCGGCTGCATCTTCTCCTCGATGGCCCGGGCGAGATCTCCCCCGAGCGTGCATTGCGCCAGGTTCCCCAGGCACTCCTCGAAGAGGAGCAAGCGATCGCTGTACATCTTGCCCGCCCCGCGCCGCGTCGATTTACCGCAGATGCCTGTGACATATGCCTCCAGTTCAGCCAGAACCTCTACGCGCGCGGGAAAATCGCTGCTGGCGAAGGCGTGGACGAGACGCTCGATCTCATCCAGCACCCCGATCCAGGTAGCTCGGGCCGACAGATCTTCCGGCAGGCCGGTCAGCCACTCGCGCAGCACAGCCAGCGGCTGGCTGCTATCGCCAGGCAGGATTATCTCCAGGGTCAGGGCGCCGGGCTTCTGGAGCCGTCTGCCCCGCTCCCAGGTGGCCGTCCAGTCCTCGTCGAGCAGCGCGGCCAGCTCTTGCAGCGTGCGCTGGCCGTCGGCCAGTTGAAAGAGCCGCACTGACCGCTCGTCGAGCACGAGGGAAATCCCCGCAGCAGGAAACACAAGGCGCTCATCGGCCTCCAGGCGACAGAAGGTGCCGCGCCGGGGCCTGAGATACGGCTGGATACCCGGATCGGCGCTCACGGCGGCGGCCAGCGTCTCGGCCAGCCACTGGCCGGGAAAAGCTACCCGCTGACGGATAGCGGCCTGGGCCTGGCGCATCTGTAACTTGCAGGAGGCATCCAGATCGAACTGGCCATAGTTGATCGGGCCAAAGAAGCTCTGGGTCTCGTTCTTGGCGCAGAAGCGCTGGAGGTAGAAGACCAGCCGTCGCTCCAGTTTGCGGATGGCGCTGGTGCGCGTGCTATCGCCGTCGCTGCTGAGATAGCGTTGCAGAGCCGCAAACATGTCGGGATTGGAGAGGAAAATGGCTTCCTGCACGCGAGGATCGGCAACGATCCGGCGCAGTTCCCGCCGTCTCTCAGCAAGCTCGCGCTGCCAGGTCGCCTGACCATCCGCCAGCAGGGCCGTGTGCTCCGCCAGCAGGATATTCCAGCGCGCCAGGAGTTCCCGGTGCTCGCCGTAGAAGGACGCAAGCGGGAGCACCTCCAGGTTCTCGACGCAGCGTCGATGGCCCACGGACCGCCGCGAGGAGGAAAGGCTGGAGAGGAGCGAGCTCTGCTGCTCCTCTCGCGCCTGCCTGACCACCACGGGAAAGCTCTCCTCCAGCAACAGGCGCTGTAACCCGGCGATATCCGCCTCGCAGCGCAGGATCTCACGTATCTTGCTCGTTGTGCAGGGAAATTTCAGCCGTTCAAGCAATTCTATGGGGAAGCCAGTCGTCCTGACGGCAAACGGTGAGAGAATGGTCCACGTTTCCATAGCGTTATCCCTCCTCGCTTTCCGCCAGGGAAAAGGGCCAGCCATTGCCAGGCGCGCTGCTCAAAACGGTTCGCAGTTCGCAGCAATAACGTCCGGTGGCCTTGTCGCCAAGCCAGAGGTGCTCGGGATCGGGCCACATTTCCACGAAGGTGATGGTCTCCGTCTGACCGACCAGGTGGGCCAGCAGTTCCAGGGCAAAGTAGTTGTGGAAGTCGATATAGATGGGTTTTGGTTCTGTAGGCATGGAGATAAAGACGTGGTCGGGCAGGCCCAGGCGCTGCTGAAATTCCAGCATGTCGATGAAAAGCTGGAACGACGTTCCCTGGGCGTGTCCACCGGGAATGGCGGAGGACGGTACCTCCCAGCGCTCCCGCTGATAGACCACGCCCTGGATCTCGATGCGAGGCGTGTGCTCTCCCAGGCGTACGGGCACCTGGCGCACCAGGGGATAGGAGAAACAGGCGAACGGCGCGTAGAGCGGCTCAGGCACGGAGTAGGACGGCGGATAGAAGCAGAGGGCGCGCGGATCGCCGGGCCGGCGCAGCAGTAATTCTTCGCCCTGGCGCTCAACCACGAGCTGGCTCAACTCGGGCTGGCCAGGCCGGGTGGAGACGGATGATACCTGCAGGCTCTGGCCGGCAAACTCGGGTGGGGCTGTCTTCATATGCCTGCCAAAGAGAAGATTCGTCGGCATGAGGGCGTCGGTCGGGGCAGGCAGACAGCGGGCAATCTCGCTCTCCCAGGCTCCGGGATTATCGACAAAGGTCAGCATCCAACCGACTGGCTGCACGCCATGGTGGATCTCGCCGAGTACGACCTGGTAGCGGCCCTGATCCACCGCCTCACCATCAGAGGCCGCCAGGAGAACGTCGGGCGAGAGGACCACTGGCTGCGCAAGGGGCTGGCAGAGGGGAGCCAGGTCCGCCGCCGAGAGAGCGCAGGTGTGTGCTGTGCTGCGCCAGGCCACCAGGTCGGCAAAGCGCTGCTGGAGTTGCTCCGCGGCAGGTGAAGGGGCTGGCTCGGAATAGCGCCGCCTCCAGGCCGAGAGAAAACGAATAAAAGGGATGGAACGGCCATCCGCGCTGCATTCGTCGAAGAGCCTGTTCGCCCGGGCGTGCAGATCGGCGAGCGCGAGCTGACTATAAGTCGCGCCGAGTGCGGCAATCGGCGTGAGGGCCTCGCTCATCTTCTGGTGATGCTGCTCGCTCAGCCGCAACTCCACGAGATTGCCCAGACACTCCTCGTATAGAAGGATGCGGTCCTGGAACATCTTGCCCTGGCCACGGCGCGCTTCGCTCTCCGTCAGCTCGGTATAACGCGCCTCCAGGTCCGCCAGGATGGCCTGGCGCTGCGAGAGATCGGCCTCGGAGAAGCGCTGGCAGGAGTGCTGGAACCAGGTCAGAATGACCAGCCAGCGCCGCTGAGCCTCACAATCGGCTGGCAGGGTCCCAAGTTGCTGGATCAGATAGTCCAGGGGATCGAGAATGGCGGCAGGGATCGGCAGATCGAGGCGTAGATAGCCTGCGGCCACCAGGCGCTCCACCGCCGCGAGTGTCTCCGCGAGCGACAGACCCAGGAGGCCGGCCAGTTCCACGACCCTGCGACTCCCATCGCAGAGCGCGTACAGATCCTGGTCCTCGACCGGGCGCGGGCGCAGAAAGACGTGCCCTGGACACAGGTAGGGGCGCAACTCGGGCTCTCTGGCAACGCTCCTGGCCAGCTCGACGATGGCCCAGTAGGCAAAGAACACGTGGCGCTGGCGGATACGATCCGCAGATCGGCACGAGCGAAAACCCGTTTCGCCCTCAAAGACGCCATAGTTGAGCGGCCCGAAGAAGCTGGTGGTGTCATTTTTCGCGCAGAAACGCTGTAAATAGGTATAGAAGCGCCGTTCGAGATGCTTGATCTTGAACGGGCGATGGTGCGGGTCCCAGTGGCGGCGATAGTAATGCCATCCGACCTCGTAGATTGAGGGATTGGAGAGCCAGAGAGCTTCCTGAGTACTCGCGGCTCCAACCAGATCGTAGAGGGTCCGGCGTCGTTCCTCGAGCTCGCCCTGAAAGGTCCTTTCGCCCTCCTCCTGGAGCTGGCTCAATTCCAGGCAGGTACTTTGCCAGCCGACCAGCCAGTCAGCGAGCAATGGCCGGCCATGGTCCTCGCGCACGGCGGCGATTACGGCCGGATCAGGCGGCTGGCCGCGCCGGATAGTGCGCGCCAGTTTGTACCAGAAGCGAAAGGCCTCTTTGTCCCGCCCGGCCTCCGTCTCTTCCGCGCACAGAGTCGGAAAGAGCTCTTCCTCAAAGCGCTGCTGGAGTTGCTTCTGGTGGGCCTGAGTGTGGAGAAATTGCCGGGCGATGACGACGCTGGCGGAGAAGCGCAGCGAGGTCAACCAGTCAAAGGGAAAACCGGTGCCACGCAGCACAAAATACTTCATCAGATGCCAGGAATGCGCCCGCTCTCCACTATCCTGAGTTGCTTGCAGATCGATCAAATGCTGGTTCATACGCAGGGAAACCTTCTCTTTCTTCTGTCACGCGCTGGTCGCGCCTGTTTGTAAGACCGGACTATTGATAGACCATGGTCATTCTCCACTCACAGCTATGGGTCCCCCCGACCTTTTTCAGCCACCATTGATCTGCCTCCGGCAGGCATTCTGTTAGCTCAAGCGTCGCGTTATCGCGGATCATGGTAAAGAGGAGTTCCAGGCTAAACAGGCTGGCGAAATCCACGTAGAAGGGCTTTCGCTCCGAGGGGACACGGGCAAAACACCGCTCGGGTAGGCCATGGCGCTGCCGGAATGCGCTGGCGTGCAGCATGAGTTCGCTGCCGCTCATCTGCGCGTGTGGTGGCGTCAGTTCGTCGGTCGCGAGCTTCCAATGCGCCCGTTGCATAACAACGTCCTGGATCGTGCAGCGCGGCGTGTATGTCCCGAGGCTGATTACTGGCGGGATGACCGGGGGCGTGCCGAAAATCCAGTTGGAGACGCTGCGTGGATCGCCCGGATAGAGATCAATGATCTCGTTCAGAGAGCGGGAGTGCAGAGCCAGCCCGTCGTCGGTCAGGACAACGTCCAGATCCATAGCCGGCAGAACCTGGTCGCGCTCTTTGACCGAGCGCCCCAGCATCTCGATGCTCATGCCTGGCAGTTCCAGGTAGAAAGTCTTGCCCTGCTGGCGGCGGTGAACCAGCGCGGCGCGCATGGGAGTTCCACCCGGCTGTACCAGGCATGTGGCGAGGGCACTGGCTAGTTCGTCCTGCCTGGGACTGAAGGTCAGGAAATGGCACCAGACCTGCGCCCCATAGTGTATCTCGCCCACCACCAGCTGGTAGTCGCCAGCCCTGATCGCAGCCACGTCGTGTGCCGCCAGGAAAAGATCGGGGGAGACCATCGTGCCAGGCTGGATGGGCTGCATGTACGGCCGCAGGTCGCTCGCGCTCAAGCGAATGTGCTCTCCTTGCTGGCGCTCGCGGGCCAGCCCGGCCAGCCCCTGTAGAAAGTCCTGCACAGTCGTATCTGCCACGCACTCTTCCAGGCGCACCTGCCGCTCCAGTTGATAGACAAAGGCCAGGTATGGCTGTGGTTCACCCCCACCCATGGCCAGGAAGACCTCGCGGGCCCGCTTCATACACACTCGCTGCAAAACCACGCTATAGCTGGCACAGAGATCAAGAGCAGGCCGCAGACTCGCCAGCAGACGATCATGCAGGGCTCGACCAATCGTGCAGTCTGCGATATCGCCGTGAGCCTCGTCATAGATTAGCAAACGGTCGGCGTATGTTTCTCCTTCGCTCCGCCGCGCCGGTTTTTTTGCCAACCCGCTGAAGTCACTCTCGAGCCGCTCAAGGAGCGCAAGCTTCTCTTCTATCGGCGCGGCGGCGAAGGTGGTGATGCCCTGGTGGAACTGATCCAGGCGCTGGAGCCAGGCGGCGCGAGCCTCACACGTGCCTGGCAGTTGAGCCACGCGAGCGCGCAGCCACTCCAGCGGATTGAAGACGGCAGTGGGAATCTCAATACGCAGCACAATCAGCCCTCGCGCACAGGCAGAGTGCAGCATTGGCCATTGCTCGCCTCCAAGCGCCTGCCAGAGATCGCTGATGCTGCGCTGGCCGTCGATGGCACCCAGCAACGCGGCCAGTTCCCGGGGGAGGCGTACGGTCTGCCCATGGGTGACCACAGAGAGTTCGCCAGAGGGCAGCAGCGTGCAGCCGCTCTGGAGCCTGGGCACCAGGTACGGCTGCACGCTCTGGTCCCCGGCGATGACATCGGCCAGTGCCTGGGTGGCCCAGTAGGTCATGCGGGTAAGCCGTTGAGCCAGGCGCCCATCCGGCACCCGGGTCAGCGCCAGCGGCTCAGACGCGGCTGGATCATAGCGTCCATAGTCAATGGGACCAAAGAAGCTTGTGGTGTCGTTCTTGGCGCAGAAGCGCTGCAAATAGGTATAGAGGCGGCGTTCCAGGTGCCGAACCTTCGCCGGGCGCTGATATGCCGCATAATGGTGCAGGTATGAGGGCAGGGCAACGGAATACATATTGGGGGTGGAGAGCAGCAACGCCTCCTGGAAGAGCTGATCCCGGGCAATCTCGTGCAGGCGCTCCCGGGTGGAGCGGAGTTCGCTGGCAAAGGCCTGCTCAAATTCCTCCTGGCTCGCAGCCAGAGCCTCCAGGGCGGTGTTCCAGCCCTCGATCCAGGCACCTATGGCGGGACAGCGCCCTACCAGGAAGCTTTTCAATTCGGGTGGGCAGACTTTGCGTTTATAAACACAACGATTGAGCTGATACCAGCGCTCAAATGTGGGGGAATCTGCACACCTCTCCTGCTCCTGATCCAGGATGCCGGGAAAGACCTGCTCGTTGAACGAGCGGTGCAATCGGTCAAGCTGCGTGCCGAATTCCAGCACACGCAGGCTCCGTGCCTGGCTCAGCGGCATGCGAAGTTCGTCGAGTTGTTCAAAAGGGAAACCAGTACTCCTGAGTAAAAAGCAGGGGAGCAGCGTCCAGGGATTGCGCGCCTGGTCGGGGTTTTGAGAGATCATACAGCAGTTTCCTCGCAACCTTTCTCTTTGCCAGCCCTGTTCGTCCTCGGGAGAAAAGCCAGGCTGGACACGAATGTACTGCACTGACGCTCACGGCGGCGTTGAAACGCGGGTGGGTCAGGGACCGCTGTCTGTGTGGGGATTGCTGGTCGACAGGGACGGCATCCGCAAGCCAACCAGATCATGCTTCTCCTCCGGCAGGCAGCATGATTTGATTGGGCGCTGAGACCATGAAGCGAGTCGGGGCACGTCTCATTGCCAACACCCCTCTCCCCCGCTGCGCGCTGCCCGTTCCACTTCTCGTCAGTGGACGCAACGCGAGGGTCAGGGGAACGGGTCCGCATGAAGTGTAGCGGGGGCAAGAGACGCTGTACAGGTTCACCAGTACGCTCCCTGGTAAGGACTGAGATCCAGGCCCGGGAGTATTAGCGTACACTGCTTCTCTTCTTTTTCCTCCCGAGCACTACGCGATAAACTCTTGCACGAAGGGTCGCAGTTCGTCCAGATCGCGAGCATTGGGAAACCGAGGGATCAATTCCTGCACGGCAGCCTGCTCTCGAAGTACCCCAATAATCTTTCTCGACAGGACACATGTACCTCCGGCTGTGTACTGGCAAACCTGTACAGCGTCTCTCGCCCCCGCTACACTCCTTGCGGACCCATTCTCCCGGCAGGTGTGCTGGCCGTGGAGAGAGGTTGCGAGACAGGCGCGTGAGAAGTCGTTCCAGCTCGCTTCTCGCTGCTGAGTCCATGAGCAAAGGATCAGAATACCCATGGAAAACACTCAGGCTACGCTTTTGCGTATTGCTGTGGCAGGCTGGCCCCTGACCCTGGCACCACAGAAGTCTTCACTCACCAATGAATTGCCGGTTTTGACGCTGAACTACGAGGGTCTGACGCGTATCGATAAAGACCTCCGCACGGTCCCGGCTGCGGCGGAGAGATGGCAGTATAACAGCGATTCGACCAGCATATCGTTCACCCTGCGCTCCGGGCTGACCTACAGCGACGGATCTCCGCTTCGGGCACGCGACTTCGTCCAGGCCGTCTACCGCGTGCTCGATCCGCGCAGTCCGGGGAACTATCAAACCCTGCTCGCAATGATCGCCGGGGCAGAGGCCATCATCGACGCCGGGCCAGAGGTGGACGAGGCGCGACTGCGCGATCTGTGCGGACAACTGGCGGTCTCGGCCCCGGACGACCGCACCATCGACTTCGCGTTGACCCGGCCTACACCTTATTTTCACACCCTGGCCAGCACCTGGGTGCTGTATCCGGCGAAACAGGAGCGCATCGACAGAGGCGGAGCGCGCTGGGGCGCAGACGCGGCCAATCATCTCGGCAACGGACCCTTCCAGATGACGACCATCGATCCGCGGGCCAATCTGATCGCGTTCAAGGCCAATGAGTATTACTGGCATGGCCGCCCCAAACTGGATGGCGTGCACCTGCTATACATTGATGACAAAGCCGCGGCCTTCCAGAGCTATTTGCGGGGCGAGGTGGATATCCTGGCGCCCGATCCACGCGATGTTCCACGCATCAAGGCCGACGCAACACTCAGCCAGGAATTCAAGGAATATCCCGGAGCCTGTACGATGGTCCTCGAATTCGCTCTGGTGAAGGCTCCGTTCAACAACAAGCTGGTGCGCGAGGCATTTACCTATGCCTTTGACCGCGGCTCGTATATTCGCGATGTCCTTCACGAGACCGAGGTCAAGACCCTGACCTGGATTCCCCCTGGCTATCCAGGCCACGATCCCTGCGAGAGGCGCTATGACTTCGATCCGGTGCAGGCACGCCATTGCCTGACAGCGGCTGGCTTTCCGGGCGGACAGGGTCTGCCGGAGATCCGCTTCTCCTACAGCCAGAATCCCATCAACCAGGCGCGGGTCGATTACATCATCCAGATGTATCAGCGGATTCTTGGGGTTGCCATCACGCCCAATCCAGTAAGCGACGCTGGCCTGGCGGAGATGAGAAGGTCAGTCGAGACCTTTCCGCAGATAGTAATCGGTGGCGGCTGGTGCGCCGACTATCCCGATCCGCAAAACTGGCTGAGCGTCTACTGGCACTCGCGCACCAACATCGCCCGCAGCGTTGGCTATAAAAACGAGGAGGCCGACCGGCTGATGGACCTGGCTGATGTCGAGACCGAGCCAGAGAAGCGCATCGAGTTGTACAGGCAGGCACAGGAACTGATCGTGGGCGACGTGGCCCAACTGGCCCACGGCCACACCAAAAACGGCTACCTGATCAAGCCCTGGATCAAAGGCCTGGACCTGACCGCGCAGGACTGGGTATTTCCAGGGCAGGTCACCAGCCTGCTCACGACGGTTATCGAGAAGGAACCACCAGGGCGGTAACGCCTGGTACGAGAGCCAATCATCCGCTGTTATGAGAAGATCTCTCGCGCAAGCGACAGCAGGAGAGAAAGCAGAAAGACGATGATGAAAATCACCCTGTTTCGATCACTGACACAACGTTCGTTTGCCTTCCTCTGGAGCGGGCAGGCCATTTCAGCGCTGGGAGATAGCCTCTACCGCGTGGCCCTGGCCTGGTGGGTGCTGGAGAAAACCGGCTCCGCGACAATTATGGGCATTGTGCTGATCTTCTCCTTCATCCCGATGCTCCTGTTCCTGCTCATCGGGGGCGTGGCCGTAGACCGCTTTTCTCGTCTACAGGTGATGCTAATCTCGGACACCCTGCGCGGGGTGATCGTGCTGACCATGGCGTTGCTCGGCTTTGCTCAGCACCTGGAGGTCTGGCATGTCTATATCGCCAGTGTGCTCTTTGGCCTGGTCGATGCGTTTTTCCAGCCCGCGTACGCGGCGGTCATTCCAGAGATTATGCCCCAGGATCTGCTGCCCAGCGCTAATTCGCTCACGGTGCTGAGTCGACAGACCTTCAGCGTCGTAGGTCCAGCTCTGGGGGCGCTCATCATCGCTTTGGGCAACACATCAGCCGCGTTTGTCTGCGATGGCCTGACCTTTGTCTTCTCCGCCTGCTGCCTGCTGATGATCCGCCAGATACCCGCGCCGGACGCTCGCGGTAAATCCGAGGCTCCCGGACGTGAGCCAGGGATTATCGCCGATCTACGCGAAGGCATCGGCACGGTGATAGCCTCGCCGTGGATCTGGATCACGATTGTGGTCTCTGCCCTGGCGAATATTACGCAATCCGCCCCTTTCAGTGTCTCGCTGCCATTTCTCGTCACCAGAACCTGGCACGCCAATGTCCAGGTCCTGGGAACGCTCTACTCGGTCTATTTCCTGGGCTCGGTGCTTGGGGCAATCTGGCTCGGCCACGCGAAGAAATTACGGCGGCGTGGCCCGCTGGCCTACTTTTTCGTGATCCTCAGCGGGCTGATGACGCTCTCCCTCGGCCTGCCGCTCCCGGTAGGCGGGATGTTTGTGACGGCACTCATTCGCGGGCTCTCGTTTACCGCGTTCGAGCTCGTCTGGGTGAATACGCTACAGGAGCTTGTGCCCGGCAAATTGCTGGGGCGCGTGGCCAGCATCGATTATCTCGGCTCATTTGCCCTGCTGCCGCTTGGCTACGCCATCGCCGGGCGGGTCACCGACCTCGTCGGCCCGCCAGCGGTATTTTTGATCGGCGGCCTCATCACGATTAGCGTCGCTATGCTCGGGATCACCCACCCGGTTGTCAGGCGCGTGGATTGACGTGCCTGCGCAGCCAGACAGGCGCTCCGGGGCAACGATTAGAACCCAGGCACAACAGGCATGAGATGGGCGATTACAGACCGAAAGGGAACCATAGCAATGGAGAACAACACGTTTGAACTTATGACAAGCAACCGAAAGGGTCTTGCCCAGAAAGAGCGAGATGAGCGTCTCCAGGCCGGCGCGTTGCCGCACGCCTGGCTCCAGCCCTTCGCGGCCCTGGAGACAGCGGCGGCAGCGGAGCCGCTGATCTGGCTGCATGCTCCTCACGAGCTGACCGCCGAGCTTCTGCCCCTGCTCCGGGCGCATCTGGACGCCGGGCACAACCGTTGTTTCCTCGCGGGATATCCCACCGCCGAGCACTCCTCCTTCGCCCCACTTCGTCCCCTGCTGCGCCAACTCCTGCCGCTGGTCAAGGATGGCGTCGCGGAGATCCTGTACGCGTGCGCTCCAGAGCTGGTAGCGCTGCTCCCCGACCTGGCCTCATCGCTGCTTACGGAGACTTCCGAGCTCGCCACGCTGGTGCACATGCCCCTCCACTCCGACCGCACCCTGCCGCTCGATTCCGACTACGTCTACCGTATTGCGATGCGCGCCGGCTGGTTTCTCGAAAACGCGGGCCGGCACTACACTGCAGCCTCCCAGCGCCGGCCCGTCTTCGTCTTCCCCTGTGTCGAAAAGTTCGACCGGCCAACCCTGCAAACGCTCTATCACCTCTGCTGGCGAGCGCGCACTGGAGCATTCCGGCTAGTGATCATCAGCGCCTGTGCCCCGGACACCGGACCCATCGACGAGTCACTCGGACTCTTTGACCTCCAGCACGTACAGCAGACCTTCCTCTCAAAGCTCTATGAAAGACTAAAGCCAGCACTCGTGCGTCTGCCTGCCACAGTTCCCAACCAGCCATCCCTGGCACCTCTGCCCGCTGGCGATGACAGCGAGGCCTGCGCGTACCGATTGGCTGTCACAGCCTTGGGTACGGCTCCGCTGGAGGAGGCACAGCTGGCATTTTTCCATGCCGTCGAGGTGAGTACGCAATATCTGAACGCGCAGCCAGTGTTGAGCCTGGCCGCGGAGGCGCTGGCGCGAGAAGATCTGGAGATCGACGGCGAGTTCGTGGCGTCCATCTGGCACACGGCGGGCATGGCTCACGCCTCGCATGGCGACTATACGCGGGCAACCGACTGCTTTCGCCGGGGCTTCGCTCGCACACACCAGCCAGTGATGCGCGCCCGCCTGGCCATGTTCCTCTCCCTCGTCCTGGCTAAACGCATGGGCCAGTTCGAGGAGGCCGAACACTTCCTGGCCACAGGCTATAGCGCGATCGAAAGCGCCGAGACCCCAGAAGCGACCCTGGAGCATGGCTGGCTGAACAATGTGAAGGCCCTGATCGCCTACCGCAATCGCGACTATGGCCAGGCGCTACGCCTGACGCAGAGCGCGCTGGAGTTTATGAAACCCTATCGCACCCCTGCCAGCATCAGCCTGAACACCAACCTCGTGGCCAATGCCAGTGTGGTCTTCGAGACCACGGGAAAATGCGAGCGGGCGCTGGGCATCTGGGGCATCTTCCGCACTTTCCTGGATGAGGCCGGGGATGTCTTTGGCAAATATTACTATCTCCGCGAGGCAGGCCTCCAGCTCAAAGCAGGCCTGATCGCAGAGGCGACCAGGGGGTATCAACAGGCCTTCGCTATGGCCAAACGCGTTGGCGACCTCGTGACCATGGAGGCCGCGGCCCGCGCCAGCAGCCAGATCGCGGGCCGCGCCGGCGACTATGCCAGCGCGCTGACCTGGGCCGAACGCCTCCCCGCGCTGCTTGAGCAGATCGGCGATCAGCAGCAACTGTACCAGAGCTGGCTCGCCATCGCCGCCTGCCACGCCCTGCAGACCCACCCGCGAGAGGCAGAAGCCGCCCTGTGCAACGCCCGGCTCCTCCTGGAACGCGACAACCGGCTCCAGGAATGCCCGGACCTCCTGGACGCGCTCACCCGGCTCCAGGCTGGCCAGGCCGACGCGATTGACTGGCAGCGCTGGCTCCCGGCCCTCCCCCACACCATGCTTCGCGGCCCCTCGCACCTGTTCCAGCCATGAGAGAGCAGAAAGTGTTCTATCTTGCAAGCAAGCTGATGGCGAAAGGAGCTGGGGGCGCAGATCCATGAGGGATATTATATGCGTCTCATGCCTCCTTATAGCAGGTCGATACTATTTTTTAGTCTTGTCAAATTTTGGTAGCGGTAAAGCCAGCAGCAGAGCGGCAACGATCCCCAGAGCGCCGCAGAGGAGCCAGAGGCCGGTCGCGCTCCAGGCGAAGATCAGGGTACCGAGCAGCGGGGCGAAGGTGAGGCCGCTGCCCCAGGTCAGCCCCCAGATGCCCTGGTAGCGACCGCGCTGGGGCAGGGGCGCCAGGTTGGCAACGTAGGCCGCCGAGACGGGCGAGTGGATCATCTCGCCCAGCGTCCAGACGCCGACGGTCACGGCAAGCAGGGGAAGCGTGGAGGCGAAGGCGAGCAAGCCAAAGCCCAGACCGATGAGCGACAGCCCGCTGGCGATAACGGTACGCATGGGCAGGCGCTGTGTCACCAGGCTGATAGGTAGTTCGAGAAAGATGATGAGCAGGCCGTTCAAGGAGATGAGCGTCCCATACAGCGCATCCGACAGGCCCAGCGCGTGGACCTGGAGCGCGAAGGTGGACTGATTCTGGAAGTAGACAAAGGAGATCAGCAACGAGGCCAGCAAAAAGAGCAGGAAACGATAGTCGCCGCGCAGGTTCTGCCAGAGTCCATTCCGCTCACGCTGGAGCTGTGCGTGGCCAATGGAATCTACAGGCAACGCGCACAGGACCAGGAGGCCGAAGGCAAATGAGGTCAGCGCATCGCCGACGAAGATGAGCAAGAACGAGCGGTTGGCGAGAAAGCCGGCAACCGCCGGTCCCGCCGCGAAGCCCAGGTTGATGCAGAAGCGATAGAGAGCATAGGCTCGAATGCGCCGCGCTGGTGGCACGAGGTCGGCGATCAGCGCGCTGGCAGCCGGTCGATAGAGTTCACCCGTCACCCCGGCGAGACCGACCAGCGGGATCAGCAAGCGCAGATCCGCCACCTGGGAGAGCAGAAGCATCGTCGCGGCTGATGAGAACATCGAGAAAAGCAGCGTATTGCGTCGCCCCAAATGATCGGTGCAATACCCCCCCAGCACCGACGCGCCCAGGCTACCGATACCATAGACACTAACAGCCACCCCCGCCTGGGTCGGCGTATATCCTCGGGAAATCATATACAGAATGAGAAAAACGCTCACAAAGCTCCCAAAGCGATTGACGAACACACCGGCAAAGAGTATCCAGAGGGCGCGCGGAAATGGTGTACTCTCCATCTTTTCCATAAGGCCGGTACTCCCTTCTCGCAGAAATAAAAACGGATTCGCATATCACAGGCCTTTTTATTTGACGGACGAAACGCTCTGTTCGGGCGGTTCGGCCACAGGATACCATCTTCCACCGATATTGTGCTCTCTGGCCCAGACGATGGCTTCGGCCCGCGAGTGTACATCCAGCTCCAGGTAGAGACTGCTGACATAATTGCGCACGGTCTGCTCGGCCAGATTGAGTTCAGCGGCGATGCGGGCGTTTTCCCAGCCACGCGCTATCATCTCCAGCAATTGTTGTTTGCTTTTACTGAGCAGGGGTTCCGCTGCCTGGACCTGCTCACGGCACACCAGCTTCTCCATCACGGGTCGGCTGAACCAGGTGCCCCCGTGCATGACCGTGCGAATAGCATAAATCACGGCCTCCGTGGTCTCGCTGTGGAGCACATAGCCCGCCACGCCACGGCCCACCAGTTCGTACAGGGAAGCGACATCGACCGTAAACGCCAGGATCAGCAGCCGGACCTCGGGACAATGGTCGCGCAGGGCACCAGCCACTTCACACGCGTCCATATCAGGGAGCCTGATGTCCAGCAGGAGGATATCCGGCCTGAGCTCCTCGCAGAGCTGCCAGGCTTCATGGCCACTGGTCGCCTCGCCCACCAGGCTCAGGTCGTGACTATCATCCAGCGTCGCACGCAGGCCAGCGCGTACCAGCGGATGACTATCCGCCACCAGCACTCGAAGCTTCTCCTTCATAACTTTCCTTCTTCTCGCTCACTCTGGCCTACTGCCATGCTGTCCGCCATGTTTGTGAACAGCATGGCTCTCACCCGGCAGAAAGCGGTTTCCCCACGCAGCCCACCCGGACCTAAGCGCCGAGAGGACCGTCAGGTCTCTCAATGCATTTCCCCTGGTCTTCGCAGCATCCCGGTGGTACTCTCTCCTGGCGCGCACGCGCAAAGCTGCCCCGCTGCAACAGAACTGCAACGTCTTGAGGCCAACTGAAGATCAGATATATTCGCGCAACCCTGCCTGATGGCCGGACCGACGCAGTCTCAGGAGCGCCTGGTATTCGATCTGCCGCACGCGCTCCCGCGAGATTCCCAGTTCTTTGCCTACTTCCTCCAGCGAGCAGCCCGAACCGTCGGCCAGACCATAGCGCAGCGCGATCACAAGGCGCTGGCGTGGTGTCAGGATCGCCAGGGCGGTATGCAGTTCTTCACGCAGGAACTTGTGGGCAACGATCTCGTCGGACGAAGGGGCAGCGCTGTCCTCCAGGCTGTCTTCCAGGGAATAGTGGGCCTGGTCGTCATGGCTCGCTTCGAGGGAAACTGGCTGTTCGTTGAGATCGAGGAGGTTGATCAGCACAGCCTCCTCGATGCCACAGGCGGCCGCAATCTGCTCTGACTGAGGATCATGGCCGTGCTCCTGCGAGAGCCGCGCGCTGACTCGCCGGGCCTGGCAGAGCCACTTGATCACCTGCTCGGGCAGATGGATAAAGCGCGATTGATCGGTTACTGCCCGCTGAATGGCCTGGCGAATCCACCAGACCGCGTAGGTGCTGAAACGATAGCCGCGGCGATAGTCAAATTTCTCAGCGGCGCGGATCAGGCCCAGATTGCCTTCCTGGACGAGGTCGAGGAGAGGCACGCCCAGGCCGCTGGAGCGCCGGGCAATGGCAATTACCAGGCGCAGGTTGGACTCGACCAGCTTCTGCCTCGCCAGCGTATCGCCAGCGGCGGCCCGCTGCGCCAGCTCGATCTCTTCGGCCTGGGTCAGCAGATGAAATTGACGAATATCCGCAAGATAACACTGTAAAGCATCTTCAGCACCCGTGGTTCTGGGAAAATAGGTGCTCTGAGCCTGGTGGGACAGAGTGGAAAAATCCTCCCATCTCCCCGAATCCTTCTCTCCTTCCGCTCTCCCCGCTTCGCTCATGATGATCGCATCTAGTGAAACGTCATCGCTGGCTCCCACCTCAGCGACGCGTTCCAGGGTGGATTTGAGCAAGAGAATCCTCCATGCTTTTCCTCACTTCTGATCCGTTCCAGAAGAATAATCCGTTAACTTTTGCTACAAGCATACATTAACGCTGTTTAGTGTGGATTGTCTGACTGTTCAACGGTGCGGTAAACAGCTAGTAAACAGATCATCAGCAATTCCTCGGTTTTCGGGCAGGGGTGCTGCGCGAAAACCGAGGAATTAAGAAGCACGCAGGCGCCGCGGTGCTGATCTGCGTCAGTACGATGAATGTCTTCGCAGGCAGCCTCACCACGGCGAGAGCAAGAGGAATAGTTCAGGCGATATGAAGAATCGTATAGACTTTTACCCCGCCTGGAGTAGAGACTGTCACCACATCGCCCACTTTACGGCCCAGCAAGGCTCTCCCCACAGGTGATTCATTAGAAATTAAGCCCTCGGCTGGCTTTGCCTCGTAGGCTCCAACCAGGGTATACTGGTGCTCACCGCTCCCCGCCGCGCTTACCTGAACTACGGACCCGAGAGAGATCTCCTGTGTAGAGCCGCCGCTAATTGGTTGTGCGGTGGCCAGCATTTGCTCCAGTTCCAGAATACGGCTTTCTAACCTGGCCTGGGCGTTTTTGGCATCATCATAGGCGGCGTTGTCGATCACGTCTCCTGCTTCCTTGGCCTCCTGGAGATATTGCTCAACCTCGGCACGTTTGACCGTTCTTAAAAACTCCAGTTGCTTGAGCGCGCGCTGCCGCCCATCCTCAGTAAGAAAAACATTCGGCGTTATCATCTCTCTTCTCCCTTTACATTTGTATTCTTTCCCGGCAAAGGCCTCTTTCAACAACGAAAGCGCCTGCTCATCCGGGAAAAGGCTCGACCTTTTTATCAAAACGATGGAATAGAGCATTTCTTTTTCTATAGCCTGCCCGCGTCAATTTGAAGTGAGCGATAGCCATGCACGTGGTCACTGCCACATTCTCTCATTCCACCTGACCAGGTTATTTTCATGAAGTATAGCACATATGTTCTATTATTACAACAAACAAACACTTTCCGCTCGGAGCCGGTCTCCGTTGGGATCGCTGTGCAAAAAAGGTATCGCAGCGTGTTAAATAAGGATCATGAGTCCTTCTCCTCCATTCACTCTAAAATGACGATGAAAGCCTCCTGCTGATAAAAAAACCGCGGTAATTGTGCAGGACGCCTCGGCACCCGCGAGTGCCGAGGCGTCCTGCACAATTACCGTTAGCAAAGCCGAGAAAGGTAAAACGAGCGATTGTTTTCAACCGAGGAAGGTAAATGTCCGCAGCATTGGCGCAAAATAGGTTGAACTGGCCTGGCTGAACGATTGCTTTACCCCCATGTAGATCAGGACAACTCCTCTGGTGCCTGCCGTATGAGGAGGATGGTTGGTGGCCAGGATAATCACTTCTCTCTCAACCTGGACCCCGTTGGAAAGGGTTGTACCACTCACAGCCCGCTGGCTCCAGGTAGCTCCGGCCAGGGTAACTGTAGGTGAGACAGTCACACTTTGGGGACTGGTAAGAACCGCTTTGACGCTGGCTACATTCGCCTCGGCAAGCTGGTTGGCGCTCAGCTTGCCATTCGCATTGGGCTGGAGATTGACCGTCAGGTTATACGTCCCCGAAGCATCGGAGATACTTACAACCGTCCCGGCTGAACGTGTCACCCAGCCCTGAGGATATTGTAGGGAAAAAACGCTGCCGCTATACAACTGGAAAGTCACTGTCGCTACAGGTGGAGGTGTGGAAAGCACAGCCTGAGGGGATGAAGGAATAACCGTTGGAGCCGAGGCGCTTGCTTGATCGTCACAAGCCGCCAGGCTGAAAACCACCAGCGCGAGGAAACAGAACATGAGCACACCTCTCCAACCCTCGCGGACCCTAAACTGGCTCGTCTTTGACGCACCATATTCATGATCGGTGAAACGATGCAATCCGTGCATACATTCGCTCCTTATGCGTAAGTGAAACAATAACACTTTGCAGCGAGTATATGCCAGTGCGATCTATATGTCAAGATGTCTATACCACCTGACTTATCAGCCGTTGGAATTATCAGCCGTTGGAAATTACGAAAAACCGTGGATATAGCGACGCAGGCAAGCGGCGTCGCTATATCCACGGAGGCAGGCAAATCATCAAACGTGTATTAATCAATACGCTCTTCGATCACCACGGTAGAAGCGCTTGGCCGCGCGCGTCGGGCGAAGGGTCGGCGCAGCCAGGTACCCAGTTGGGATGGCCAGGTGCGCAAGAAGTGTGGGTGACGCAGCACATAGACCATCATGTGCGGCTGTAGCGTTTTCCAGAGACCTGGCACTTCTCCTGTCTCGCCTGTTCTGGTGGGATGATCCGGGCTATCCCGGTCGGCCCAACGTTCACGCGCGTAAATGTCGCCGAGGCGTTCAAAGGTCACTGCGTCCTCAGGATCTGCCGCGGCGAGCGAGAGCATATACTCGCGCGGCGTCTGCCAGCGCCGGTTTGCGATTCCAGCCCAGCTGGCCAGCACTCCCAGACGACCATAAGCCTCCGCTGGTGGGCTGAGCCCGCGGAAGAGGCGGCGCCACCAGAACTGGAAGTAGAGCAGGCCACCCACAATAAAGATGGCCAGAACCAGCAGCACAATACCTACATCCTGGCGGATCTGGGCCGTGATTGAAGATCCGTCGCCATTCGGGTTTCCAGCGCCCTGGCTCAAGCCTTGCGGCTCATCCGGCCTGTTGTGGGGCTTGAGACCTGTTACCGGAGAACCTGACGGATTCACCGAAACGCCTGGTGTGCCCGAGGGTTTGGTCGGGCGAGTAAACTGCGAGAAAGTCGCGGAGGGCTCGAAGTTAATCCAGCCGTACCCGGCAAAGTAGATCTGCGTCCAGGCGTGAGCATCGGTACCACTGATGTCTTGCTCGTTGCGAGCAGCATTGTATTTCCCGTTAGTATAGCCGGCAGCTACCCGAGCAGGAATCCCCAGTTCGCGTGCCATCAGAGTCATGGCGGTCGCGAAGTAGTTACAAAAACCACGTTTCGATTTGAACAGGAACCAGGAAGCGGCTTCTTCTCCAGGAGGAGGTGGGGCAATGGTCGCGTCGTAGGTATAATGGTCGCGCAGGTAGTTTTCTATAGCGGTCACTTTATCATACATCGTCGATGCATTGGCCGTGATCTGGAGAGCCAGCCTGCGAATCTCCGAGTCCAGGCCCGTCGGCAATTTGGTATAGACCGTGAGAATATTAGGATCAAAGTATGTCACAGGCTCCGGCCCATCATATGCGGATGGCGCCTGCGTAGCCAGGTCCGCCATGGATATGCTCTCCAAAGACTGAATGTCAGCGCTTGAAACATAGGAGACCACCGTATAGGCATCCCCTGCGCTCAGTTTCCCGTTATTCCGCAGCCAGGCAATCACTTCGCCATCCGATTTGTTTCTGACAAGCTGGGTATCTTGATCGGCGGCCACAATCTGCGACGCGCCAAAAAGATACGCATATTGCTCGCCGGGTGGATTCACCACAGTCACCGTCTGATCCACTTCTCGGAGAAGCTGAGATCCATCAGAGGAGACAATCTTTGCCTTTTGCGGCGAGGCATCCTGTGAGCCATTGGACCAGTTTCGCACACCGTCGTATTGATCGTAACTTGAATAGATCAAGTACTGCGTACCATCGCTGGTCTTGAGATGGAAAACAGGGGTATTGGTCAGGTTCGGGTTGCCACCCAGAGTCAGTGTGTTGGTAAAGTTCCCATGATTGGGAGCAATGTTTCCCCCGTTGAACGACAGCCAATGATTCCAGGCATTCTGTGCCTGAACCCAGGGATTAGAATCGGCACTCCAGATCTGCGAGGCCTGCTGACTGGTATACCCCCAGGGCAACAACCAGGCCAGAACCAGGATGGCCAGCGAGATTAACGAACCGGCCTGCATGAATTCCCAGCCCAGATCATCCGAACAGCGCAACCCCTGGCGCTTCCAGCGAGCCGAAGATTCGTAGAGATTAAAACGCAGCAACAAGAGTAGCGCGGCTACCAGAAACATTATCAGGAAGACAACATAGCCAGCGGGTATTGCGCTCAGGTTAATCAAAAGCACAACAGCGTTGGCGAGCAGCATCAACCAGGGACTCCGTGTCCGGTAGACCAGCCAGGCGCTGGTATATGCCAGCAAAAAGCCCAGCAACAGAATAAAAAAGAGGAAGATCGATTCGTTATTACTGGTGCCCCCGTTCAAAATGAGGACAAACCAGGCGCGCATCTGATCCCAGAAAACAAGCAACTGGCCACCCCAGTCAGCACTGCTGGTCTGCCAGAAGGCGAACAACAGACTGATCACCACCGCTAAAAGATGAATCAGTACCCTTGGCACGCGCTGTTGTTTGGACGCGATCACGCCCAAAACCAGACCAAGCCCGGTCAGCGGGGTCAGCAGGTTGATATGCTCAACCCAGCCCATAATCTGAATGCACCAGATGGTACTGTACACCACCAGGGCCAGCAGAAAAAAGGTGAACCAGCCCTCCGCCAGACGGAGATGGGCAAAGATACTCCTGACCTGGCGCTGCGCCCTCTGGTTCCTGCCTGGATCTTCCCCCTGGCGTTGATCCGCTATCAATTTCGCAAGGCGATCAACGGTTGCGTCTTGCATGGCCTACCTCCATTGTGCGTAGCGCGCCTCAGGCTCACGTTCGAGCGCTTCGCCCAAATCGTCCTGACTCTTCACGCGCAGCACTGGCACCCCTGCTCCTTCTAAGAGAGCCAGGGTATCTTCGTCCGCGGGTCGCTGGTCAAACGAAGTCGCGTTTAAACCAACCACGGCGACCTGGACACCCCGGCGTTGCAAATGGCGCACCCCGTCGTGCCAGTCCCGCGAACTTGAGGGAGTAATCAGAATTGCGACGGTATTTCGTCCGAAATGGAAAGCATCGAGCGCCAGCGCCTCTTTGAGGTCTGGTCCATTCCCCGCTTTGACCACCGCCAGCAGTTCCAGCACACGCTCAAGCTGGCGCTCGCCACGGTCGAGCGAGAGAAATTCACGCTGCTCACCAGTGACAATCATTCCTAGAGAGAGATCCTGGCGCAACAGATACGCGGCAACCGTCGCGGCAATCGTCACACCATACTCCTCGGTCGAGTGCTCGCCCTCGCCAGCCTGAACCGCGTGGTGCAGGTCCAGGAAAATCCAGGCGTCGAGCGCTGGATCAAGGTCAAATTCTTTGACCATCAGCTTATTAAAGTGTGCGCTGGAACGCCAGTGAATGCTTCTCAGCGAATCCCCATTGACGTAATCACGCACTGTCGTGGCGTTGGTCGTTGTCTGCAGGGCCCGGCGCGAACTGCGCCCTCTGCCCGGCAGGCCGCCGGTAAAGAGCGTAAAGGAGCTGATCGGCAACACGCGTGGTAAGACCAGCAGGTCGCGCGGGGCCGTCAACGTTACGCGACGGCGAAACATCCCAAAGGGATCGCCGCTGGTCGCCGTGACCGGGCCGAGTTGAAAGCGACCTCGCTGCTTACAAAGCGTGCGGGCGCGCCAGGTCGCGCGTTTGCGCCCGCCCATGCTGGCCACATAACCGGCTCGATGGCCGGGCAAAGTCGAGCCATCGGCGATCTGTACCCAGAGCTTGGGCAGGACGCTGACATTATCCAGCATCAGGCGCTCGTCGAAAAGCTCGCCAACCTGGACACGCGCCGCAACCGAGGCCCGGCGAAAGATCATATTATGCAGGCTATAACGTGCCCAGAACCACGAAAGCGCGAACAACAGGAACATCACATAGGTCAGTACATAGAGTACATGCCATCCGCTGCTAATCGCGAAGAAGGCCAGAATGACCACCAGAAAGAGTGCTTGCCAGGGACGCATAACTTAGCGCCCCTTTCCACCCGCCACCCACGCGCCCGGCACCGGCACTGTCTGGAGAATCTCATCCAGAATAGCCGCTGAGGTAATACCTCGGACACGCGCAGCAGGTGTAACAATGATTCGGTGCGCCAGCGTTGCTTTACTCAACAACTTCACATCATCGGGAATCACGTAGCCGCGCCCGCGCATGGCCGCCAGCGCCTGTGAAGCCCGAAATAACGCCAGAGAACCGCGCGGGCTGGCTCCCAGGTAGATATTGTTGTGTGAACGCGTCGCACTGGCCAGCGCGACAATATATTCACGAATCGATGGGTCCACATGCACAGAGCGCACCTGCTGCTGAATCTGCACCAGTTCCTCGGCGCGCATAATCTGCTCCAGGTCGTCCAGAGGATGATGAAATTGATGCGAATCCAGGATATTCACCTCGTCCTGCTGTCGTGGATAGCCCAGAGTAATATTCATCATAAAGCGGTCAAGCTGCGCTTCGGGCAAAGGGAAAGTACCTTCATATTCAATTGGGTTCTGCGTGGCCATGACCATAAAGGGATCTGGCAGTTTATAAGTCGAGCCATCAACGGTCAACTGCGCCTCTTCCATCGCCTCAAGAAGTGCGGATTGCGTTTTAGGAGTTGCGCGGTTAATCTCGTCCGCCAGCACGATCTGAGCCATCACAGGGCCAGGTCTGAATTCAAAATTTCCTGTCTTCTGGTTATAAATGGAGACGCCAGTGACATCACTCGGCAAAAGGTCGGGGGTAAACTGGATGCGCTTAAATGTGCAACCAATCGAGCGCGCAATGGCCTTGGTCAACACTGTCTTGCCCACGCCGGGCACATCCTCAATTAACACATGCCCGTGGCAGATCACAGCAATGAGACTAAAAGCCACCGATTCCGCTTTGCCAACAATAACTTTCTCAACGTTATTAATTACTCGTTGAACCGCAGTAGCTAAATCCTGTACAGACTGCATGCTTTTCTCCCCAGAAATCCTGATCTGATATTACAACTCCTGAAACAGTGTGGAACAATTTGGCAACTTGCAATGGCTATCCTCTAGTTTATCACGCGACAGCAAGGTCACAAAGAGATTTTTTGCCAGAGTTCCAATTGTTTATCGTTGTGTATATTACTACGCCGTCAGGAGACGATTTGTCGCAGGGTTGTCGATAATCTAGCCCAGAAACCTGAATCTGGCCTGAGAGGCACTGGTGAGAATGGTCCAACTATGATATCATAGGCTCCATGGAAAACCAGAATACAAGTAATCAGGCACAAGAACTTCACGCTGTTGTGCATGGCCGGGTTCAGGGAGTTGGTTTTCGCTATTTTGTGGTAGAGAAGGCGCTGGGCCTGGGCTTGCGCGGGTACGCGCGCAATGAAAGCGATGGCAGTGTGGAGGTGCTGGCTCAGGGGCCGCGCCCGGCCCTGGAAAACTTGCTGGCGCTCCTCTGGCGCGGACCTTCCGCCGCCACTGTCTCTCAGGTAGAGGTGGACTGGGGCAAACCGTCAACCCACGTGAGCAGCTTCCACGTTCGCTGGTAAACGTTGGTGTGCACCTGTTCTCATTAGTTATGAACGCCAGGTTTCTGCTGGATATACCATACCAGGCAAGCAAACAAGCAACTCGCGAATATGGCGTGCGCGGTGACGCTCTTGACGCGCCGTCTCGGCTCGCACATATTCCGGCCCGCCGGACAGGCAGGATAGATCATTTGTCGCAAAGGGGTTTTTTATGATTGATCGCAAAACCGTCATGCATATCGCAAAGCTCGCCCGTCTGGGTTTAAAAGAAGAAGAGATCGATGTGCTGGGGCAGCAGCTCTCGGTGATTCTGGAAAATATCGCGATCCTGCAAGAGGCCGACGTTTCTGGTGTTTCGCCCACCGCGCACGCATCGCGCCTGCATAATGTCATGCGCGACGATATCCCGCAGCCCTCGTACGCGCCAGAGGTGCTGCTGGCGAATGCGCCCGCGCAAGAAGATAACTGCTTGAAAGTCCGCGCGGTGTTGGAGGAAGCATAAAGATGAGTGAACTCTATAAGCTGACGATTGACGAGGCGGGCAAGCTCCTGCGTGCGGGCAAGCTCTCTGCGGTGGAACTGACACAGGCTCACCTGGACCGCATTCGCGCAGTTGACGATAAGGTCAAGGCCTTTACGCTGGTTACAGACGACCTGGCGTTGAAACAGGCTGAAGAAGCTGATCGCCGCCTGCGCAGTGGCCAGGATGTGACCCCGCTGACGGGCATTCCACTGGGCATCAAAGACGTGATCTGCACCAAAGATATCACCACCACCTGTGGCTCGCGCATGCTGGAAAACTTCAAGCCGCCCTACGACGCGGCGGTGATGGAGAAGCTGAACGCGGCTGGCGCGGTGATGCTGGGCAAGACCAATATGGACGAGTTCGCCATGGGCTCTTCCACTGAGCACTCGGCCTTCTTTCCCACGCACAATCCCTGGGATCTCGAACGTGCGCCGGGCGGCAGTAGCGGCGGCTCGGCTGCCGCGGTGGCTGCCGGTATGGCAATGGGTACGCTGGGCAGCGATACTGGCGGCTCAATCCGCCAGCCCGCGGCCCTCTGCAACATCGTTGGCCTGAAACCGACCTATGGCCGTGTCTCGCGCTTTGGCCTGATCGCCTTCGCCTCTTCGCTGGACCAGATCGGACCCTTTACGCGCAGCGCCCGCGACGCGGCCCTGATCATGCAGACCATCTCTGGCGCCGATCCCCGCGATGCTACCTGCTCACCCGAGTCGGTAGCCGATTATGCTGCCGCGCTGAACGGCGATATCAAAGGTATACGCATCGGTGTCCCTACGGAATACCGGGTCGAGGGCACACAGACAGGTGTGGAGCAGGCTGTACGCTCCTCAATCGAGAAGTTGCGCGAACTGGGGGCAGAGGTCGAAGAGGTCTCGCTGCCACACACGCGCTTTGGCGTCCCGGCCTACTATATTATTGCTCCTGCCGAGGCCAGCGCGAACCTCTCGCGCTACGATGGCGTCAAATATGGCTACTCTTACCGCGATACCGACGATATGTGGGAGGCGCTGGAGAAGACGCGCGAGTTCGGCTTTGGCCAGGAAGTCAAGCGTCGCATTATGCTGGGCACCTATGCGCTTTCGTCCGGCTACTACGACGCCTACTACAAACAGGCCGAGAAAGTGCGCACATTGATTGCACGCGACTTCAGCGAGGCCTTCGCCAGGTTCGACGTGCTGGCCAGCGCGACCAGTCCCTCGGTAGCCTTCCGCCTGGGCGAAATCTCTGATCCCTACGAGATGTACTTGCAGGATGTCTTCACCATTCCAGCCAACCTGGCCGGCATCTGCGGCGTCTCCATCCCAGGTGGCTTTAGCCAGGGTCTGCCCGTCGGACTGCAACTGCTCGGCAACGTCTTCGCGGAGGACAAAATTCTGCGCGTGGCCGATGCCTTCGAGCGCGTCACCGACTACCATACCCGCTGGCCCGAAAATCTGTAACTGCATTCTCGTTTGTCCGATACGCGCGTCTGGCCGATATTCCGCCGCGCGCCGGACAAACGAGATCTCTGTTCTGAATTTGCTCTTTAGTATTTTATAATACACATATTCACAAAAGGCATAGACATTGGCTATAAGAAAAGGCCGGGGCGCGTAAAGGACATGGCTCGGCTTACCAGGAACTTCTTGTGGCTATGCGGGTCTTTGCTTTGAAGAATTGAGAAACGACCAATGAATCGACGGAGACTACTTGCTTTTATTCTGCTTGCTCTTGCTATTCTGATTATTATCGGCGCACCCATCTGGTTCTTTACGCCTCTCAGCAGCGCCTTTGACACTCCGCTGGCCCCCACGGCGGCACCGCTGGATCTTCTGACCGTGACTCCCGTACCCAGAGTTACACCCGTGGCCATCCTGACTCCACAGGGCAAGCCAGCAACAATCCTGGCCAGCGAAGCCATTCTGGTAGACGCGGACACCAGCACGATCCTCTACGAAAAAAAGGCCGAAACCCCGGTCCCTATGGCCAGCACAACCAAGATCATGACCGCCCTGATCGCCATCCGGTCCGGCAATCTCGACCAGGTGATTACTGTAGGGCAGGACGCGGTGAATGAAGATAAAATCGGCAGCAACGCCAACCTCGCGGTTGGCGAGAAACTTTCGCTCAAAGAACTGCTCTACGCCCTGCTGTTGCCCTCCGGTGACGATGCCGCCGTGGCCATCGCGGACGGCGTAGCCGGTTCACAGGATGCCTTTACCGCCATTATGAACGTCGAGGCTCAGAAACTCCACCTGTTCCAGACCCATTTCGATAACCCTACCGGCCTGGATACGGATCTCAACCTGAACCCCTTACCTGGCAACGCGCATTACACCACACCTTATGATTTTGTGCGCCTGGCCCACTACGCCATGAGCATTCCGCTCTTCGCGCAAATCGTCAGCATGCCAACCTATCACCTCGCGGCCAGCGCCACTCACGCGAACTTTAACTGGAAAAATACTAACACGATGCTAACCACCTACAAAGGAGCGCTGGGCGTCAAAACCGGCTGGACCGGTGCCGCGGGCGGCTGCCTGGTCTTCTCCGCCAAACGCAACGGCCACAGTCTGATTGGCGTCGTGTTCCATTCCAGCCGCACTAACAGCACCCAGTTACAAGACGAACAGACGCGCGTGGCCGACGCCGAAACTCTGCTCACCTGGGGCTTTGCCCTGCCCGCCCAGATGCCCAGGGTATAGCACACAAATTCAAGCCTGACACGCTCACTCACCAAAGGCGTTGAAAACCTGGGCATAATCGTATGGCTGCTGATCGATGCCGCTACAGCCATGGGGCGCGGTCTGAGAGGTGGTACAGGAGCGGTCGCGCCTGATGCTCCAGAAAGAAACCAGAGCCATCTGCTGACGCTCGGCAAAGTTATTGACGAGCTGCGCGTCCCGCAGGGTGAAAATCTCGCGGGTATGGTCATTGACCCCGATCATAGGCGTCAGGCCAAGCATACCCCAGAGCTGGTCGGCGCTTTTCGCCGGATAGAGTTGCTGCAACTGGCGAAAAACGCTGCCGGCCGCGGTAATAGCGTTCTGCCCCATCTGATCGCCAGGTGCGTTTTTACTGTAATAGTCCATGATCATCAGATTCACGACATCGACGCGCACCCCGTCCTGGATGGCATTGCGTAAGAGATTCAGACTGCTCTGGCCCAGGCCCGTCGTCTCGACAGGCAGGGTATAAGAGATGTTAAGCTGCCGGCCAGCCCGCGCCGCATAGCGCTGCAAAGCGGCGATTGCCCGATTGCGCAAGCGGGTCGCCTGGCTATTTTTTAAGGTCTGCCCTTCAATATCAAAGTCGAGATGGCTCAGACCATAGGCGTCAATGGTCGCCTGGTATTGTGCAAACAGATCAGGTAAGGTATTACACACGGTAGCCAGTTCTGAATTGGCTGAGCCGCCAAAGGCCACGCGCACATCGCCGCCGCGCGCACGCAAAGCGGCGATGTTATCGCGCATCCACGAGCCAATCGGCTGCCTGGTGTTCCAGGTCGCCTGGCAGGTTTTATCCTTGCTTCCCTCAACGAAAGCCAGCGTGAAAAAACGCGCGCCGCTGGCCCTCGACAGCGCCACCAGGTCGATCTCACTGGACGCGTCGTTACTATACGGCGCGAAATACCGCGTCGGCCAGCGCATTCGCCTCATCTGCTCTACTTTCCTCTGTTCATCCCCACGATGCGCAAACGCCAGGCTCCCACTTGCCACCAGCGCGCTCAATCCCAGAAAACACAGCACTATTGACCGCCACACATACATTTTTCGTCTGTCCATACGCTTCCATCCTTTTTCGCTGGCTCACATTCCCCTGGCAAACACGAAAAGCATTCTTTGCAACCAGGAACTATCTATTTACACTATACTGTCGGCAAAAACACCTACCTGCTCTTTCTTGCATAATGAGGTCATAGCATTCTTCACATAGTTTCCAGGGCAAAGAACGGGTGGCCAACTACCGAGCGCTCAAACTCCTCAAGCGAGGAGGCCGCCGTGACGCCAAAATTGCGGGCGAAGGGGTAGCCGCGTTTGACTTCTTCTCGTAAAACGAGGGCTGCTTCTTCAGGAGACAGTTCTCTCGCGGTGACGATTTCGGAACGCCGCCCGCGCGTGAGGGTGGCTTCTCCTGCTGCTCGTAGATTGAGCACCCAGTCTCCCGCTCCAGCGCAGGCTACATAGCGCTTTCCATTGCGCCCAAGAAGCGCGAGAGGGACTGCACGCGGCTGCACGCTTTTGCGCCCGCGCACCGTCAGCAGATAGATGTGATAACTCTTGAAGCCTATGAGCTTGACGCCTGAGCGCAGCAGGGCCGTCGTCATAACATTTGCCAGACGGACATACAGAGGTGCATGATATGTTTTTGTCATTGTTTCCTTCTCATTCTCTAAAAAGACTGTATCGTCATGACTATTGCCGATGGTCATCACACAGAAAGAGGGTTGAATGGTCTGATTTGGGACAGATACCAGTTTGATATAGGCAAATCAGACTGAAAAGCTGTCCCAAAAAGGACTGCTCGTCCCTCTTTCTTTATGATGATCGAATACAATGATCATGCCAACAACGTACCTGTTCATCAATAGAGGGAGAAACATAGATGTCAAAAATAGAAAAAACTCCGCTGTTATCCTGGTTAGAAAAGAAGTAGCCCTATGGAAGAGTCATTTGAAGCCCACCGCTCCTACCTTTTTGCCATTGCCTACCGTATGCTTGGGAGCGCGATGGACGCCGAGGATATGGTACAGGAAACCTATATACGCTACCAGACCGCGCAGCCTGAGAATATTCACTCACTCAAGGCGTATCTGACCACGATTCTGACGCGCCTGTGTATGGATCAACTCGATTTAGCGCGCAGGAAGCGAGAAGTATACGTCGGCCCCTGGTTACCGGAGCCGATCCTTACACCAGAGACGCCCGAAACAGCAGATCCAGAGAAGCGCGTCGAGTTGGAGGAATCAATCTCGCTGGCGTTCCTGGTCCTGTTGGAACAACTCCAACCGTTCGAGCGAGCTGTCTTTCTGCTGCGCGAAGTCTTTGAGTACGAGTTTGCCGAGATAGCCTCCATACTCGGCAAAAGCGAAGCTGCCTGCCGCCGCTCGTTCAGCCGAGCCAGACCCCATCTACGGGAACATCGACCACGCTTCACTGCCTCTCACCAGACGCAGCAACAACTGCTGGACAGCTATGTTCAGGCGGTCGAGAATGGTGAGATGCAGAAGTTGATGAGCTTGCTCTCCGAGGATGTCGTTCTGTGGACCGATAGTGGCGGAAAACTCAAAACAGCCGCGTTTCGTCCCATTACTGGACGCGATGCAGTGGCACGGTTTAGCGTGGGAACAAAACGCTTCAGGCCACTGAATTATCGTGTCGAGAAGGCAGAGGTCAATGGCCAGCCAGCCGTGGTGCTGTATTCTGGTGACCGGGTATTCTCCGTCCTGACTATTGATATAGAGGCAGAGCATATTCAAACCATTCGAATCATTGCCAACCCGGAGAAGCTCGCGCGGATCTGAGGAGAAACAGGCACTGACAAAGTTCCGGTCTGAAAAAGAGCTGCGAGCCAGAGTTGGTCGCGTCCCTGGCTCGCACACACCACTCATTGTGATATAACCCGACATTACATTCGTACGTTACAGTGATGGTAGTTTTGGATAATAGTCGGGATTCAAGGAAAAGTCGAAGGCCTCGAAGAAGTCGCCGAGTTGAGGGTTGCCGTCGCGTGGGGGAAACGCCGGACCGGTTGCCCCGCCGTGAGCCGCATCGTTGTTGGTGCCAGGCGTGGCATGGTCGAACTGGTGATTGATGCTGGCCAGGCTGGGCAGACCGAAGCAGCGCTCGATGAATTTGAGAATCGAGGAATGTTCGTATAACCGATCAGAGAGGTAGCCGCGGCGCGCGTACGGCGAGACGACCAGGGTGGGTACGCGGTGCCCCAGGCCATAGGCGTCGAGTTGAGGAGGCGCGACATGATCAAAGAAGCCACCACCCTCGTCATAGGTCAAAAACAGGACCGAGCTCTGCCAGGCACTTGAGGCAATCAACGCGTTGATGATCTCGGCCATTTTATCCTGTCCGGTGTGAATGTCAGCGGGCGGGTGCTCGCTAATCAGTGATTCGGTGATCAGAAACGAGACCTGGGGCAGCTTACTGTTCTTGAGATCATTGTAATAATCGTCCTCGTCGGCGGTCAGGCGCGCGTCCTTTTCCCAGCGTTTGAAAAAGGCCAGCGCGTTGAAGTGCTCAAGGTCGTCGAAGGTACCATTGCCCAGGCCAAGGTTGTAGCATTTCCAGCTCATGTGGTGGGCATCCAGCAGATCAACAATAGTGGGATATTCCAGCACTCCCAGGCTCAATGAGTCTGTTGTCACGCCCCCCGAGGTTCCTGCCCAGAGCGCCAGGCGATTGGGAACGGTTGGTCCCAGGACAGAGGCGAAAGAGCGCCCGCAGAGCGTAAAATGGTCGGCAAGGGCGTAGTAGTACGGCAGATTGGAGCCATCGTAATAGCCCAGAGCTGTCTTCCCATTGGTTGTGTAGAAGCCATCCATTTTTCCGCCATCCCACTCGCTATGAATTGATTGCCAGGTATGGGAAGGATCGCCGGAGATCGGCAGAAAAAAATGATGCGGAGCTACCCTGCCGCCATCCCTATCAGGCTGCGTGTAACCGGCAGGCACCCCAAACGCTCCGGCGCGGGGATAATAGCCAAAATAGGTGTCAAAGCTGCGATTTTCCTGGCACGCGACCACGATATGCTCAATTGGAAGCGTAGAAGCATAGGGGCGCGCGCGCGCCGCCGCGGCCTGCTGCATCACCTGATAACTCGCGCCCGCCGCCAGGCCAGCCCCGGCCAGAATACTCAAACCGCTCAAGATCTGCCGGCGCGATTGGCGCCTGGAAACGAGGTCTCGAAAGCTCATAAAAGGTTCGTCTCCCTACTCTCAATGATGGTGTTTTCCCGGCACCCGCCGGCGCAGACACATCATCCAGGCTTGGCCCGGCAGGCCAGTAGTTCTTGCTGGATGATCTACCCGGGGGTACTACGGATGACACATCAAGATACATCGATTCGTAACCAAATAAACGGCACGTGTCCGGCTATTTACGCACAGAGTCCGGCTTTCAAAGACTAGCAAGACACGGGCAAACATGATAGAATAGCTTTGCCTACGTAATCCACAACTATAATTTTTATTGAGTAGAGTAAACCAATATGCGTTACGCCATCTTCACTGACATACATGCCAATCTGGAGGCGCTGGAGACAGTCCTCGCGAAAATCGACGAGATCTCTCAGGAACAGCCCATTGATCAGATCTGGTTCCTTGGCGATCTGGTTGGTTATGGCCCTAATCCCAACGAGTGTATTGAGAAATTGCGCGAACGCACCGATGTGATTATCGCGGGCAACCACGACTGGGCCGCTGTCGGTAAGTTAGACCTGGATGATTTCAGCGCGGCGGCACGTATCTCCGCGGAATGGACGGCCAAAGAGCTGACGCCGGAGCACCGCGAGTTTTTGCGCAATCTGCCAGAGCGCCTGGAGATCGGCGAGTGTACACTGGTCCACGGCAGCCCTTACGGGCCCCTGTGGGAATACCTGACCTCCGAGGTGCTGGCTGAACGCAGTTTTCAGTACTTCAATAGCCGCTTCTGCCTGGTTGGCCACACGCACGTCCCGGTCATCTTTCAGCAGCCCTACACGCTGTCGAATGAGCCCACGGAAAAGCTCAATCCGCTCGATGAAGATACCGCCGAAATGAGCGCGGTTGTGCTGACCTCGCAACAGGCGGAGCAGGCTGAAAACGCCCTGCTGGAAGCGGAGCAAGAGGCCAGCGCGCAGGCAGCCCTGGCCACCATCGCGCAAAATCTGGCCGCGGAGGCCGACGAGGCTGCTGCGCAAACGCATCTCAATGGCAATGAACAAAACGGCACAGCGGACAAGGCAGATGACGAAGAGGGAGAGCCGGGCAATCACGAGTTCGTGGCCTATGAAATCGCCGATAAGACGACTCCTGAAAACGATATTCTGCACGCGGAAGACCGCTTGAACGATGAGATCGAAGAGTTGTTGGAACTACTCGGTCTGAGTCAGAGCATGGTCCAGGTCACAAACGAAATGTTCACGCCCCCCGAACACCAGTGGACACCCCCGGAAGACTACCGGGCAATCATCAACCCCGGTGGAGTCGGTCAGCCTCGCGACGGGGACCCACGCGCGGCCTTTATGGTCTACGATAGCGAGAAAAACACCTTTGACTTCTATCGTCTGCCTTATGACTTTGAAAAAACACAGGAGAAGATCATTCTGGCCGGTCTGCCTCAATACCTGGCGGTGCGCCTGGCCTATGGTCGCTAAAACAGAGATTCATGAAACTGATCGTCGGCCTGGGCAATCCAGGCCAGCAATATGAGCACACCCGCCACAATGTTGGCTTCCGCGTGGTGGATAGCCTGGCCGCGAAATGGGGCTGGAAGTGGTCCGAGCGGCGCGGCAAAACCATCATGGCCAGCGGTACCGTTGGCGTCGAGAAGGTCGTCCTGGTCAAGCCACTCACCTTTATGAACCTGAGCGGCGAAGCAGTCGGCGAACTGGCCCACTGGTATAAAGTTTCCCCGGAAGATATCCTGGTGGTCTACGATGAACTTGATCTGCCCACCGGCAAGGTGCGCCTGCGCGCCAAAGGCAGCGCCGCCGGTCACAACGGCATGCGCGACATCATCGCGAAGCTGCATACCAACGACTTCCCCCGCCTGCGCGTTGGCATTGGTCACCCGCGCAATAGCCGCGTGGAAGGCCGCGACCACGTGCTCAGCAAAGCCAGTGGCGATGACGGCATCCTCCTGGCCAGCGGCGAAGAGCGGGCCGTCCAGGCCGTCGAAATGCTGCTCGCGCAAGGCCTTGACGCGACCATGAACGCCGTCAACACTGACCCCGAAGAGGCCGCGCAAAAAGCCGCAGAACAGGAACGCAAAAAACGCGAACGCGAAGAGCGCGCCCGCCAGAAACGCGAAGAACAGTCACAGCAAGAGAACGGCGAGAACGAACCCGCCGCCAGCTAAGGCCCCTTGACAACACTTTCCATCCCAACTATAGTAAGCCGAGCAGCATATGCTGCTCGGTGTGGGTATAGTTTAGTGGTAAAGCGCTGCCTTGCCAGGGCAGAAATGTGAGTTCGATTCCCACTATCGACGCCGTCACAGGGGGCGTGGTGCAACGTCAGCATGATGCCAGCACAGGCATATGACATCGGGTTCAACTCCCGGTCGCCTCCTCTGCTTTTTGCTTTCTCATCTACATATCCCTGTCACCCTCTTCGTCAAACGGCGGCAAAAGTGGTTCGCGCTCCCCAACAGTATTCTGGCGATAACACCGGTAAGAGTAACCATAGAGGAAAAACGAGACCGCGAAGTTGGCGAACTCTCCTCGCCACAGAGCATACTCTCACTTGATTTTTCCCTGGCAGATGCGTTATTATTTCAGTACCTACTGAAATATTGAACTTGTGAGAGTTTGGAAAGGTAAATTTGCTCCATGCAAGAGGCATATAAGGCAATTGCAGACCCGACGCGGCGGCGCATTTTAAAATACCTGCGCAGCGGTGAGCGTACTGCCGGAGAACTGGCCGAGTATGCTGGTGTTGGTCGAACAGCGCTATCGCATCACCTGACGGTATTAAAACTGGCCGACTTAGTGCGCGTCGAGCGGCGTGGGCAATTCCAGGTCTATTCATTGAACACCACTGTACTTCAAGATTTGATGGCAGAAGTCCTCGACTGGTTTGGCGGCATAGAAGCCCCTGCGAACGATCAGTCCTCGTTCGCGGCTGAGCATGAAACGAATGTATCCAGGGAGGAGACTGTATGAATACGTCTCGCGACACAGGAGATAAAATCACGCCGAAACCGGCATTTCAAGGCTCAATTGATCTAGTGGTCTGGGCGATTATCGCTATTCAGGTGATCGTGGCAGTGTATGGCTTTGCCGTGTTGCCTGATATTGTGCCAATCCACTGGGGAGGCAATGGCCAGGCGAATGGCTATGGCCCCAAATGGATGGGCACATTCCTTTATCCACTGATAAGCGCAGGCATCTACGTGCTGATCCGGGTGCTGATGATTGCTGGCCCTCGTCTGGGTGGGCGTGAGAACGTAGCGGTCAATCTCCGCATAGGAAAGATGATCATGGCTGGGGTCATGCTGCTTTTGCTAATTATCCAGCTTTCAACTATCGCCCAGGCACTGGACATTGGCTTTAACATGACAATGGTGATCATGCTGGCAATCTCGGTACTCTTCATCTTCATAGGCAACTACATGGGCAAAGTGCGCCGCAATTTCTGGATGGGGATACGCACGCCTTGGACGCTTGCCAGTTCGGTTGTATGGGAACGTACACACCGGCTAGGAAGTTGGCTCTTTGTTGCCGCAGGTCTAATCGGCATTCCTTGCAGCTTTATACCTTTGTTGCGGCTGTGGGGCATTCTGGTGCCGATCATTGGAGTCTCCGTTTTTCTCTACCTCTATTCGTACATCTGTTACCAACGCGTAACGCGGGAACAGGGCGAACTACTGTCACCACCATTTGATGAGGTGAACTCATAAAAATGAGGAAGCTAACAGAGGTATTATTACCGTGACCTGGAGCCACTGAAACAAAAAACGAGCCTGTCCGCATGGACAGGCTCGCCTCCGGCGCAAACTACTGCGCGGCCCTTTGCTTCATATGATATTCGTGGACGCCTTTTTTGAGGGTTCCCAGGGCCAGGGTGGCACAGGTGGGACGCGTCATGACGAGTTCGCGGCCCAGTTGCTCGATCAGATCTTCAAAGCTCATAGCCTCGATCTCTTCGGCGCTCATCCCTTCCACAATCTCCGTAACATAAGAGGCCGCGGCCCGGCTGATGGTGCAACCTTCGCCCTCCCAATGGATTGCATCAACTTTGCCCTCGGGATTGAAATGGGCGTGAATCGTAATAATATCGGCGCAACCGGGATTTCCCCCACTGAGGCTGACAGTGGCATTCTCTAACGGACCATAGTTGCGCGGGTTTTCGTAGTGATCTACTAAAAATTCGATAGCTTCCTGACGGTCCATACGTTTGGCTTTCTCCTGCGTTTCAGGGATAGGTTTCATAGGTCATAAAATGATCAAGTACGACGTTCCAACTACTCTTACACATCTTCATAGTATAGAACAAATCGCAAAGCGATTGCTATTCGCTTTATGAGAAATTGGCTATCTCTCCTGCTTGCTTTTTTCAAACGTGTGCGAGGGATCGGCAAGCCCCGGCTTTTCCGATCCCTCGCACACGTTATGCCACAGAAAATGCTATTCAGGGCTTCTCGATGGGCGCGCGCACCAGGTTGCCCCATTCGGTCCAGGAACCGTCATAGTTGCGCACACGCGGGTAGCCAAGCAGGTAGGTCAGCGCGAACCAGGTATGAGCCGAGCGCTCGCCGATGCGGCAGTATGAAATCACATCCTTATCGGGGGTGATGTCCTTGCCAGCGTAAATCTGGCTCAGTTCCGCGGCAGACTTGAAGGTGCCATCAGCATTGGCCGCGGTCGCCCAGGGGATGTTCTTCGCCGTGGGAATATGTCCACCGCGCTGCGCCCCCTCCTGTGGATAATTGACCATGTGCAGGAGCTCGCCCGTGTATTCTTGAGGCGAGCGCACGTCGATCAAACGTCGATTGAGATCTTTCAAACCCGCCGCGACATCCTCGCGATAGGCGCGAATGGACTCGTTCATGGGCTGCGCGTGATACGTAGTTGGCGCGTATTGGGGCACATCCTTGACCATCGGGCGCCCCTCGGCCTCCCATTTAATCCGCCCGCCATTCATGATTTTGAGGTGGGGGTGACCATACATGGTGAACAGCCAGAACGAATAACAGGCATACCAGTTGTTACGATCGCCATAGAGCACAATCGTTGTATCCCTCGTAATTCCCCAGTTGCTCATTAACCGCTCAAAACCCTGTTGATCGACAAAATCGCGTGCGACCGCATCCTGGACATCCACATGCCAGTCGAGTTTCACTGCCCCGGCAATGTGGCCTAACTCGTACAACAATACATCCTCGTCAGCCTCAATCACGCGGACCGCGGGATCGTTCAGGTGCTCCGCGACCCAACTGGTCTCTACCAGCACCTCAGGATGAGTATAACCGGACACAGCCCCCGTGCCCGCGTGAGTGGTCTCAGTACCAGACATAGAAAGTTCCTCCCTACTTGTTTCTGGCGTCAAAAGCCCTCAGCTGAGAAGCTTATGACCTCTTAAATAACTATCTGTCTCTCAAGATAACAAAGAATATCCGCTTTATATTCTACCTCCCAGGTCGGAATTAAACAAGTCAGGTTTGATCGGAGGCAAGCTGTTTTCGTAAAAAGGGCGAAATGCGTGCAAGACGGAAAAATTTCATTTTTCCGTCTTGCACGCATTT
>DASVMX010000144.1:0-9091 GCA_036384215.1 Ktedonobacteraceae bacterium
CTCTCTCCTCTCTCTGGCAATCTGGTATCATGAGCCCTGTGCAACTTCGGGTTCTTTTTTCGTCTCATCCTGAACTACAGGCTGGGGCGGGCGCACCACGAACAGCGGAAGCTCGGTCGCGCCAAGCACATGTTCAGTCACGCTTCCCAGGCGCAGGCGCTGGAAGCCGGTTCGCCCGTGAGTGGCCATGGCCACCAGGTCGTAAAAGTGGTCCTGCTGGCCCGCTTCAATTGGTTGCGCCATGCCAGCCAGCGTGCGGCCAACGTGGTCGCTGACCAGAAAGGACCTGGTGATCATCGGGTGCATTCCCAGCGGGATGCTTTGCGCAAAGCGCCGCATGACCTGTTGCAGATAGTTGTCTGCCTCTTTTGCCGCCTGTTCTTCCGCGCTCTGAATGTCATATGCCCGCAAGAGTGGCTTATCCTCGATAGAGGGCAGATCGACCACGCGCAGCAGATGCAGTTCGGCTTCGTCCGGTTCCGCTAGGGCCAGGAGCAACTGGAGCGCGGGCTGGAGCACGGTCTCGGCCAGCGGTGACCCATCCAGCAGCACCAGCATGCACAAACGGCGTGCCTCGGGTACTTCCAGGTAGCGTCCACCACGCTCTTTGAGCACCAGAACTGGCACCGGACTGTGCTGAACGGCCTCGCGGGCGATACTCCTGAACATCCAGTGGAGCAGCGGGTGTGTGCCATGGCTACAGATGACGATCAAATCAATATGCTCCAGGCGCGCAATGGAAAACATGGTCTCCGCCGTTGCGCCAGTCTCGATCTCTTGTTCGACACGTATACCAGCCAGTTCAGGCTTATAGGTCTCAAGAAGATGCTGGAGATAATATTCGGCCTCGGCGATGTGTTTCTCGTGCGAGGTCGGCGGCACAGCCATCGCTTCTGGTTCCGCGCCGTAGTCTCCAACTTCGGATGGTGGATGCACAATATGCACCAGAACAATGGTTCCCTGAGAAGCGCGAGCCAGGCGGGTCGCCGCCGGGAGCGCGTGCTCAGCTCGCTCTGAGCCATCCAGGGGCACTAAAATGCGCTGAAACATGAGAGATCCTTCCTTTCTCTTCTCACGTCGCTTTTTTCATGCGAAAAAAGCATTTCTGTTTATCTGGGTAGATGGTCATCAAACAGATTCAAAGCTTTCATATAATGTGCGCGCTCAAATGCAGCCGGTTCGGCGACAGCATACTGACTCATACAGCCTCTCATCTGGGCCACGGAGAGGTACTCGTATTTTTCCATCCACTCGTCCAGTTCTCTCAGCAGTTGTCCGAGGCGCGCGGGACCATGTTGCAGCAGTTCGGAGGCCAGCATGACCACGTTCGCCCCGGCCATGATCGCCTTGAGCACATCCTGAATGCGATGGACGCCGCTGGTCAGCGCCAGATCGGTATAGAGCCGCCCGTAAAGCAGCGCGATCCAGCGCAGAGGCAGGAGCAGTTCATGCGACGTGCTCAGTTCCAGGTGCGGCACCACCTTGCCTTCTTCCAGGTCGAAATCGGGTTGGTAAAAACGGTTAAACAGCACCATGCCATTGGCTCCGGCTTCGACAAAACGCCGGGCCAGGTGCGGCAGCGCGGTCACAAAGGGACTGAGTTTGAGCGCCAGCGGGATCTGAATGGCCCCTCGCACCTCCCGCACCAGGTTGCTATAAACCTTTTCCAGCGCGCTGCTGCTCAACTCCATATCAGTTGGCAGGTAATAGATGTTGAGTTCCAGCGCGTCCGCGCCTGCCTGCTCGATCTGACGCGCGTAGTCCACCCAGCCACCGGCGGAAACGCCATTCAAGCTGCCAATTACTGGAATAGCCACGGCTTCTTTCGCCTTGCGCAGGTGCTCCAGGTAGCGCTCAGGCCCGACGTTGTAATGATCCAGGTCAGGAAAGTAGCTTAAAGCTTCCGCGTAGCTGTTCGTGGCCAGGTTGAGGTAACAGTCGAGATCATCGGCTTCACGCGCGATCTGCTCCTCAAACAACGAATACATCACAATGGCCGCCGCGCCTGCGTCCTCCAGTTGTCGCACCCGGTCGAGCTTTTTCGAGAGCGGCGAGGCCGAGGCTACCAGGGGATTTTTGAGATCCAGGCCCAGGTAGGTCGTGGTCAGATCAGGCATGATCGTGCTCCTTTGTCACTGCTGTGGGAACGGGTTCGGGTTCAGTCGCTGCCAGTTGCTGATAGCGGGCGAAATGCTCCTGTACATCTTGCCGGGCCTGTTGCATGAGTGCCTCGGCGCGGGCCTGATTGCTCTGGAGCAGCACGCGATAACGGGTCTCGTTGTAAGCGTAGGTTTCCAGTGGTACCGTAGGCGCTTTGGAGTCGAGCATGAAAGGATTCTTCCCTTCCGCGGCCAGCGCGGGATGGTAGCGATACAGCGGCCAGTAGCCGCTTTGAACCGCCAGCTTCTGCTGCTCCAGTCCCTTGTTCATCTCGATGCCATGAGCGATACAGTGGCTATAGGCGATAATCAGCGCGGGACCATCGTAAGCTTCGGCTTCCTGGAAAGCGCGCAGGGTTTGCTGGTCATTGGCACCCAATGCGACGTGCGCGACATAGACGCTGCCATAGGCCATAGCCAGCAGGCCCAGGTCTTTTTTCGGGGTTGACTTGCCGCGAGCCGCGAATTTGGCCACTGCCGCGCGGGGCGTGGATTTGGACGACTGGCCGCCGGTGTTTGAGTACACCTCGGTATCCAGTACCAGTACATTCACATTCGCGCCGGATGCCAGGACGTGATCCAGGCCACCAAAGCCGATATCATAGGCCCAGCCATCGCCACCGATAATCCAGACGCTATGCCGCACAAAGGCATCCGCCAGGTTGAGCAAGGTCACCAGGTTCGCCTGCTCCTCGCGCGTTCCCGTCTTTTCCTGGAGTACCGTATGAAGGCGCTGCTTGAGACGTGCTACATATACTCGCTGCTCGTGAATGCCTGCTTCGGTCGATTGCTCTGTCTGGAGCAGCGACCGCGCCAGTTCTTCGCCCAGCAGATGCGAGCAACGCGCCAACAGTTCGCGGGCATATTCCTGCTGTTTATCCAGTGCCAGGCGCATCCCCAGGCCAAATTCGGCGTTGTCCTCGAACAGCGAGTTCGACCAGGCTGGTCCGCGGCCTTCGCGATTGTGCGTCCAGGGCGTGGTGGGCAGATTACCGCCATAAATGGACGAGCAGCCCGTAGCGTTAGCGACCAGCATCCGATCGCCAAACAGTTGCGTGGCCAGCTTGATATAGGGCGTTTCGCCGCAGCCCGAACAGGCTCCTGAGAACTCGAAGAGCGGGGGCAACAATTGCGTATTCTTCAGCGCCGCCAGGTTCAAGCCCGTGGGATCGACATCTGGCAGGGTCTGGAAAAAGGCCCAGTTAGTCGCTTCCTGCTCGCGCAAGGGAGGCTGCGGGGCCATATTGATGGCTCTGCGGCCCACCTGACTTTTGTTCTTGACCGGGCAAGCTTCGACACAGAGCGCGCAGCCTGTGCAATCTTCGGGTGAGACCTGGAGCGAATATTTCTGGTCAGGGAACTCTTTAAAATGGGCATCCATTGCCTGGAAGGTCGCGGGCGCACCCACAAGAAGCGCGGGATCATAGACTTTCTCACGGATCACCGCGTGTGGACAGACCATGACGCATTTGCCGCACTGAATGCAGATCGAAGGGTCCCAGACTGGGATCTCTGCCGCGATATTGCGCTTTTCCCAGCACGCTGTTCCCGATGGATACCGGCCATCATTGGGCAGAGCGCTGACCGGCAGGCTATCGCCCTCGCCAATCATCATCGGCGCCAGTACCTCGCGCACAAAAGCCGGTGCCTCGGGCGCGACCGGAGCGCGACGAGTCAGAACTGGCAAGGGCACCGGCGAGCGCCGCGCATGAGCGATTGTACCGCCAGCCACCTCCTCGCCCAGACCATTCGACGCACCAGCAGAGCGCGTCATCTCCTCGCTTGCAGGGAACTGGACCTGGTACAGATGAGCCAATGTGGCATCCACTGCCTGGAAGTTATGCTGCACGACTGCATCACCGCGCTTTTTGTATGTTTTCTCGATGCGGTGTTTGATCTGAGCGATGGCCTGTTCCCTGGGCAAGACGCCGCTGAGCGCGAAGAAGCAGGTCTGCATGATCGTGTTGATGCGCCCGCCCATGTTCGTCTCGTGGGCCACCTTGTGCGCATCAATCACATACAGATGGAGTTGTTTCTCCAGGATTCCCTGCTGGACTTCGCCGGGCAAGTGGGCCCAGACCTGTTCGGGGTCATAGATACTGTCCAGCAGCAAGGTTCCTCCTGTGCGAGCGTACTTGAGAATGTCGAAGCGTTCGAGCAGAGAGAACTGGTGACAGGCGACAAAGTCTGCCTGTTCTTTTCCGATCAGATACGGCGCGTGAATGGGTTGGGGGCCAAAGCGCAAGTGTGAGATCGTCACCGATCCCGATTTTTTGGAGTCGTAGACAAAGTAGCCCTGCGCGTGATTGGGACTCTCTTCGCCGATAATCTTGATCGAGTTTTTGTTTGCACCCACCGTGCCATCCGACCCCAGGCCCCAGAAAACGCACTGGACGGTGTCCTGGTGCGGCAGAGTAAAGGCGAAATCATAGGCCAGGCTGGTATGGCCCACGTCGTCGGTGATCCCGATGGTGAAGTGTTGCTTCGGCTCGCCCTGGCGCATCTCGTCGAAGACACCCTTGACCATGGCAGGTGTAAACTCCTTGGAAGCCAACCCGTAGCGCCCGCCTAGAATACGCGGAGAAAACGAGGTGGTCAGACCGGTCTCGTTGCCCTCGTGAATGGCCGCGACAACATCGAGGTAGAGCGGCTCGCCCGCGCTGCCCGGTTCTTTGGTGCGATCCAGCACCGCGATGACCCTGGCGGTCTTTGGCAGCGCCTGGAGAAAATGCGCGACCGAGAACGGGCGAAAAAGATGGACGGTGAGCACGCCGACCTTTTCCCCTCGTTCGCTCAAGTGTTTTACCGTCTCTTCAACCGTTTCCGAGCCTGACCCCATGGCCACAATCACCCGCTCGGCATCCGGAGCGCCAGCGTAATCGAAAAGATGGTAGCGCCGGCCTACCAGGCTGGCAAAGCGGTTCATGGTCTGCTGAACCAGCGTGGGACAGGCCTGGTAAAAGGGGTTGACGCTTTCGCGCGCCTGGAAGTAAACATCCGGGTTTTGCGCAGTTCCGCGAATAAACGGGTGATCCGGGGAGAGCGCGCGATTGCGATGTGCCTGGACCAGGGTGTCATCGATCATGGCCCGCATCTGGTCCTGGCGCAAAAGTTCAATCTTGTTGATCTCGTGCGAGGTACGGAAACCATCAAAGAAATGCAGGAAAGGGACACGCGCCTGGAGCGTCGCGGCGTGCGCGATCAGCGCCAAGTCTTGTGCCTCCTGGACCGAGCGCGAGGAAAGCTGTGCAAAGCCGGTCGCGCGTGTGGCCATCACATCCGAGTGATCGCCAAAGATCGAGAGTCCCTGTGTCGCCAGCGCGCGAGCCGCGACGTGAAAGACTGCCGGGGTCAGTTCACCAGCGATTTTATACATATTCGGGATCATCAGCAACAATCCCTGCGAGGCCGTGAATGTCGTGGCGAGCGCGCCAGTCTGGAGTGCGCCGTGGAGCACTCCCGCGGCGCCTCCTTCCGACTGCATTTCAATCACGCGCGGCACTGTGCCCCAGAGGTTCGTCTGCCCGACAGCCTGCCAGGCATCCGCTGACTCTCCCATAGGCGTCGAGGGGGTAATCGGGTAGATCGCGATGACATCACTCAGCGCATAGGCCACGCGGGCCACTGCCTCGTTGCCTTCCATCGTCATCCAGATGCGTTTCATACGTGTTCCTCATTTCCATCCAAAGAAGCAGCACTGACCGGGGCATTCAATTCCTGCCCCCGGCGGGCAGCGCAAAATTGATCAGCCTGGTTCCCGCCACTCTGGGACACACCGTCATCATAGGAGTTGTCGTGGCATTGAGCACGCGTTCAGCGACACTGCCCAACAGCGAACGCTGGATGCCTTCGCGCCCATGCGTAGCGATCACAATCAGAGAAGGCACAACAATTGACTCCGCGTCTGCCTTACCCGACGCTCTTTCTGTCACATGGTCCCTCTGAGCGAGAATGGTGCTGGCGATATCAACGCCGCTGGTCACCAGGGAGGTCACACACACATCTGCGGGGCAGTCAACGCGGGCGCGCAACTGGTCGGCAACCATCTGGAGATAGCGCCGGGCGGTTTGCTGGGCCTGAACCGTTGTGTATGGGCTCCTATGCGCTTCCTCAACGCCAGTGCCGTCGCCGGCGAAGAGATCGACTACGTGCAGCAGACAAAGTTCGCGTTGGCTGACTGCCGCTCCCTGTGAAAGCAGATGCAGCGCAGGCCCCAGCGCTGTCTCGGCGAAGAGGGTACCATCCAGGGGAACCACGACGCGCAGAGGATGTGTCCCGTCCAGCACAGGTAAAGCCTGTTCGTGCTCATGTAAAATCAGCAGGGGCACAGGGCTCTGACGCATCACCTGCTGTGCCACGCTTTCCAATCCCCACTGCCCCAGGCCGATCTCCCGGTGGCGGCACAGGACAATCAAGTCAACATGCTCCAGGTGCGCGGTTGAGGGCAATGTTGGAGACGCTGTGCCAAAGGCCAGATGCATCTCAGTGGTAACGCCCGCGAGCTCGTCCGCATACCTGACAGGCAAGAGCGCGAGATAGCTGGCCGCCTCGGTCATCACTTGCTCAACAGCCTCAGTGCGCCTGGCCTCCTCTCGCTCCTCGCGCAAAGTGCCAGCCATTACGCCAGGCATCACTTTTTGTGGCCACGCCACCGCGCATTGGAACGCAGTGGTAGGCGCGACCAAGTGGAGAAAAACTAATGATCCTTGCTGTTGACGAGCTAGACTGGCCGCGACAGGAATGGCACATTCCGCGCCAGGCGAGCCGTCAAGTGGAACTAAAATGCGCTGAAACATATCTATTGCTCCCTTCTCACGCGTGAGACAGGTGTTCACTCAAGGGCACCAGCAGCCGTGGATACGCAGCCACTTCTCGCAGTGCGTCGTTATCGGCACGGTGCAGGGGCGTACTCAAAACAACCACGCGGTGCCGTTCCTGTTCCTTTCTTTCTTCTCGCTTGCCGTTGGTCCGAGCTCCTTTGAGAAGGACAGCCCCTCGCCCGGCCTGCACCTGCTGCTTATAAACAGATGCCATAGGCCGCGGATCAGGATAATCCAGAGTGGCAGAACGTTCACTGGTTCTCTGAGATTGCAAGGCACGCAGAGGTGTTACATGCAAGTCTCCCGGCCTGCGGCCAACCAGCGCGGACAACAAGGCGGTCGCGGGCGGGATCAGCGCGAGCTCAGGCTGCAGGCCAGTAAATGCCACCAGGCAGCCAATTGGCCCGCTTACTTCCGCTAATGAATGGTGCAGCGGCTCTTGTTCGGGCAAGAGTAACACGGGAATATCCAGAGCATGGCTAATCTGCTCCGCGAAGGGGCCGAGAGGGCACGACTCTCCCGGGCAAGCTGGTTGTTCACAGCAGACCAGCAGGTCAACCTGGTAGCTCTGGACGGCGGCCTGGATGGCCGCGACTATTGGCCCATGCGGAGCCACGACGCTCAGCGCCAGACCGGCCAGCCGGGGAGACGCAGCAATCTTCGTCAGATACTGCTGGGCCTCCTCCTGTTCAGATTGGATCGCGGTCTGAAAAAGGGACGGCCACGAACCCGCGTCCTGCCCATGCTCCGGCGCAGCCGAAACCGCCCGCAATAAGATCAGCATCCCCGCGCTTGCGCGCGCAATCCGTGCGGCTACTGGAAGAGCGCTCTCAGCTCGCAGTGAGCCATCGAGCGGAACAAGAATGTGTCGAAACATAGCAATACTCCCTCTGGTCTTGCCTCATCCATCGGCTTTGCTGACACCGGCATTAGACCGTTGCTGGCGTCTGGTGCGGATGCCTCAGGTGTTCTTTGACGATCATATCTTCCGGGCGTACAATCAACGTAGGTAAGCTGGTGGCGTGCAACACACGGGCGGCGACGCTTCCGACCGGCCAGTGACGCATCCCGCCCGCGCCATGGGTCGTCAGCACGATCAGATCACATTCCGGCCCTTTCTCAGTTCTCTGGTCTCCCTCGCCACTCTCCGCCAGGCGCACAATGCCCTCGGCGATATCGTCGGTCAAGGCAACTGTCCAGGACAGCGCTGGATACAGTTCAGGCCAGAAGCGAGCGACCAGGCCATCGCGCATTGTTTGCCCAATGGTGGCCAGATTCTGGCGCGCCGACGCGAGCAATTCCTCTGTCTCCCGGCTACCTGCCCGATCTGGCGACACCACCATCTGAGCCAGGCGTAGTTCGCCTCGACCGCCAGCGGAAAGCGCGGCCACCATCTCAGCAGCAGGCGCCAGCGCGTCCTGCGAGCGCGGCGACGTATCCAGCGGCACCAGCGCGCGCACAAAATCTCTACCCTCAGTGGTCTGGTGGAAATGCAGCGGCACATTGTCATGTAGGATCAGAACCGGAACCAGCGCGTGCTGCGCCACCTTTTCCGCCACACTGCCCAGCAGCCAGCGTTTCATGCCGGTGTATCCATGACTGGAGATCACCACCAGGCCAATCGGCAGTTCTGCGGCCCGCGTGGTAATCACCGTCGCGGGATCGCCCGCCACCGCCTGGGTCTGCACCATAATGCCCTCCAATGTACGATCATGACGCCACTGCTCCAGGTAGTTCCTGGCCCTGGAAATCTCATCCTCAATCAGACGCTGTGAGATGTATGGCGCGCCCATTCCATAGGATATGGCTGTATAGGTCAGGTCAACCACCTGCAAAAGCGTGATCCCACTCTGGGTTGCACGCGCCAGCCGTGCCGCCACAGGCAGCACCTGTTCAGCGCGTTCAGAACCATCCAGCGGGACTACTATCTGACGAAACATGGTCTTTCTCCCTCTTTCTCAAGCTCCATCTCTGCTTCATAAACAACTCTTTTTCTTATCAAGAGCATAAGATAATCAGATCACAGCGAGATCACAGCGCGGGGAGTAGCTCTCACAATTTGCTTACAGAAAAATCAGCGAAGGAGAATCGAAGAGGATCGCCTACCAGCAT
>DASVMX010000145.1:0-3677 GCA_036384215.1 Ktedonobacteraceae bacterium
AGGGTTTATGCGTGCTCCGAACTCGCCGTCCCCTGCACCCCTGCTTTTGACGAGAATGCATAAACCCTGCAGTTTTCATAAACGAATTGGGCCGGGGGGGCGCGGAGCGTCCACCCGGCCCAATTCGTTTATGAAAACTGAGGTGGCTCGTTGCAAAACGAGCAGGTGAGGACGATGAAAATGCCCTGCTGTACGACCTTTACAATAAATCGGCAAAGCTTTATAATCGAAAAATAATTATATAGGGATGAACTTATTGAAGGAACAGGCTGGTTATGAAAGAAGAAATTGCTCTGGTAACGTCAGAGCCAACGAAGAGTTTAGGCTTGGTTGACTTCTGGCGGCGCTTTCGCTTATTTGCTTCTCCGTTTGAGGAATTTTGCTTTCGTTACTGGTATATTATTTTCTTTGGCTACAGCATTGCGCTGGCCCTGCTGGATCTGCTGCTGGATTGGCGGCAGGGAATAAACCTGTCTGTCGTGTTTAGCCAGAGCGGTGACCAGTATCATCACATGGTCTCGTTTGTGAAGTCTGACGCAATAAATGTTCAGCTTATTTCAGAGGCTGTTGGTCTGGTGCTGGTGGCCCTGACGTTTCGGCTCTGGAGCCGCGGTGTTGCTCCATTATTCCAATATTTCTATGACAAGGGGCGCATCTGTTCGATGGGATCGACAGATAAAGTGGACCCACAAGAATATGCGCGTTTTTTGCAGGATTATCAGCGGGCTTTGGTCAGCCCGAAGCGGCAGATACTGCTGGGCACTCTCCTGGTGAGCATGGTTGTGTTGATGTTGCTGGTCATTCTTCCGCGTATAGGGGCTGAGGTTGCCAGCAGAGGGACCGACCGGGTCTATCTGGTTTTCTGGCTGATTCGCTGGCCCGGTCTGCTGATTATTTTCTCCGGGACCGCGCTGGCCTATTATATGGCGTTGGGCATCTGGAGTATGATTGTGACGGGCCTGTATATTCGCAAGTTGACCACCGAGTTCCACCTGATCATTCAGCCGCGCCACCCGGATAACTGTGGCGGACTCAAAAAGCTGGGCGATTTTTGCTTTAGCCTGGCGCTGCCCATCCTCGTCGCCGCACTCTTTCTGAGCATCTACGGCATCGGCTTTGTGCTGGCGGGAAGGGGAGGTTTTGTCGTGGTTACTTCCAATATCATTCTTTTTCTGCTAGCCTTGCCCCTGGCGGCGCTCGCGTTTTTTGTTCCCCTCTGGAGCATCCACCTGCGCATGGTTGAGCAGAAGCGGGAGAGCGAAGAAGACTTTTCCCACCGCGTCACTCTGCTCGAAAAGCGCATCTACACCTTCTTGACCGCGGGCGAAGTAGACAAAGCCAGGACCGCGAAAGACGAGCTAGAGATTGTCCAATACCTGCGCCCCGAAAAAATTGAATACCCTCTCTGGCCCTTCGACCGCCGGCTCTTCCTGACCTATCTTGTCCCTCACATCGTCCCCCTCTTCAGCCTGCTCGTCAGCACAAACGCCGACAGTCCGCTGGCAGGGGTGCTCAAGACTGTATTGCATTTTATTGCCGGTTAACTCGCGACAGTGTAGGTTACTCGAAAAACGGTCAGATGGCCCGGATCATCTGACCGTTTTTTCGAGCAGTCTACACTGCCGCGGGCTCTTCCAATTTGGGGAAGAGTGGTGAGGGTTTGGGCAGGGTTTTGCCGGCCTCTACGCTGGTCTGCTCCCAGGAGGCTTTGCTGACATCTCCGCTGAAGCCGAGATAGTCATGCAGTTGCTGGGAGGAGAAAGGCAGGTAGGGGCAGAAGAGGATACGCAGGCCGCTGAGCACCTGGAGCATGACGTAGATGGTCGTGCCGGCGCCTTCGCGGTCGGTTTTGATCTGCTTCCAGGGCGCCTGTTCATCCAGGTAACGGTTGGCGGCGCGCGCGACTGCCAGAGCGGCGTTGATGCCGTCTTTGAAGTGGCAGCCGGCGATGGCTTCGCCAACTGTGGTGAAGCCGCGGGCCAGTTCGTCGAGCATGGCGCGGTCGGCGGGACGCAGGCCGACAGGTTCGGGTACGACGCCGCCAAATTTGCTCTGCAGGAAGGTCAGCGTGCGATGGACGACGTTGCCGTAGTTCGCGACCAGTTCGTCGTTGTTGCGGCGAATCAATTCGTCATAGGTAAAGTCGGTATCGCGGCCTTCGGGCGCGGTCACTGAGAGATAATAGCGCAGGGTATCGGCGGCGTACTGGTCAAGCACGTCGCGGGTCCAGATGACGTTGCCGCGGCTGCTGGAGGCCTTCTGCCCGCTCATAGTCATGAACTCGTTGGCTGGCACATCATAGGGTAGATTGCGATTGCCATAACCAATCAGCATGGCGGGCCAGATGATAGTGTGGAACGGGATGTTATCCTTGCCGATAAAGTAGTAAGGTTTGACCGGCGGATTGGTGCGGCCTGGCACCCACCATTCTTCCCAGGCATCGGGCGTACCCTGGCGCTCGGCCCACTCTACGCTGGCGGAGAAGTAGCCGATCACTGCGTCGAACCAGACATAGATGCGCTTATCATCGTAACCTGGCAGAGGAATCGGCACGCCCCAGTCCAGGTCGCGGGTGATTGCGCGGGCGCGCAGACCTTCTTTGAGCCAGTTTTGCGCGAAGGCCAGGGTATTGAGCCGCCAGTGCTCTTTGCTCTCGTTCAGCCAGGCCTGTAGCGGCTCCTGTAGTTTGGGCAGATCGAGGAAGAAGTGCTCGGTCTCGCGAATCTCCAGCTTGCTATCTTTGCTGCCGCACAGCTTGCAGCGGGGATCGATCAGATCCACCGGGTCAAGCGTGCGCCCGCAGTTGTCGCACTGGTCGCCGCGCGCCGAGGTATAGCCACAGTGCGGACAGGTGCCCTCGACATAGCGGTCCGGCAGGAAGCGCCGGTCGGTGGGACAATAGGGAGACTGCATGCTATCCTTGAAGATATAGCCATGCTCCAGTAGCTTGAGGAAGAAATCCTGCGTCTGGCGATAGTGGTTTTCCGTGCCTGTCTCGGTATACAGATCCCAGGACATGCCCAGGCGCTGCCAGATCTCACAGATCTGCTGGTGATAGCGGGCCACAAATTCGCGCGGCGAAATTCCCTCGCGCTCAGAGTCCACCAGGATAGGTGTGCCGTGTTCGTCGCTGCCCGACACCATCAGCACGGCATTGCCGGCCATACGATGGTAGCGCGCGAACGTATCGGCAGGCATATATGCTCCCACAATCTGGCCCACGTGCGTCGAACTTTTCGCGTAAGGCCATGCCACACAGACAAGAATATGTTCAGTCATCTAAAAATCTCCCTTAGCCTCGGATTGGTGGACGGAGCAAGAAAAACGTAATATGAAGAATCTTCGCCCTTATAGAAACAACCTGCCAGTTCCGGCAGGTAGAGAATGAGTGCAACATTGCTTCCCTTTGCGCCCTACTGCAAAACCACCTGACCTTTTCGGCTTTTTCATATATCCTCCTCCAAGGTGCGGGCAGTCTGGTCGAGACGGAATGCCAATCCGCTTGAGGATACCGAAACTCAAAACGCCAGCAGTCTGCTTGAGGCTTCAATGATCCGCTTTGAGGATACTGCAACATTATAGCATAGCGTTTCCAGAGTACAAGAGCCTGCATTTTTCACAGCAAAAAGGAGTCATCCCTACTTTTTTCGCGCGAAAAAAGTAGGGATGACTCCTTT
>DASVMX010000146.1:0-2683 GCA_036384215.1 Ktedonobacteraceae bacterium
TTTCTACTTAGATGGTAAATTGCCCGTTGCGCATGATCTCGCGCCCATCGATTTCGATGGTGCAGGAGGTGGGAATGACATCGACGTGGATTTTCGCGCTCCAGTCAGCGCCGGTAAATTCGGGATAAGGATTGCCAAAGGCCACGTGCAGGCCAGGCATCTTTTCATCTTGCAAAAGATTGCCACTCAACTGTTTCAGGCTGGTCAGGGTGCCGATGGCAAATTCGCCCGCGCGATTGCCGTTGGGCGTGGAGAAGAGATAGTCGCGCACGTCCTTCTCAATCGCGGCATCAGGACAGGAGACAGTGGTGATATAGCCGTCCTTGATGGTCAGAGTCACCGGCTGCTTGAGCACGCCGTATTTTTCCGAGAAAAAGTCGCCGAGCACATCGCAGACCAGCACGCCATCAACGGTCGCGGGCGCGGTAAAGACCTCACCTTCGGGCAGGTTGCCCCATTTGCCCTGCTCGGTATAGCGCCCGTGGCAGGGCGCCCACTTCCAATCGGGGTGGAAGGTCGCGGTTACGTCGCTGCCCTTCTCAGAGGTGACGTGGATTTTTTTCGCGTGGCGCACAATTTCATAGACCTGGTTGGTCAGAGTGAAGACCTCGTCGTAGTCCGCGCACATCCCCTCGGTCATCAGGCGCTCGTCGATGCCGATCATATGACCGTGGCGCGTCTTCAGTTCGTTGGCCAGGAAAGGCAGCAGCGGGATGCGGAACGAGATCTCGCCCGGTTTGGCGGTCGCGATATAGTAGGTCACAGTTGGCCGCGCCTGGAGCAGTTCGTTGCGTAGTTCATCGGAAAAGACCGTCAGGGGCCGCTCTCCATAGTGTTCCAGGAAGCGCACGCTGACATCTGCGTGGCGTGCCAGAGCGGCAGCCACCACCCGGCGCGCGATCCCCTCGCGCTCATAATCGGTCAGAATAAAGACGCGATCATGCTCATTTACGCCCATACATCGGATCGCATTCTCGGCCCCCAGTTGCAGGCGCTCTTCAAAAGACATCTTCGCGATGTCCGGCACAACATTCCGTGTTTGTGCTGACATAAAAATTCTTTCTCCTCTATTTTTCAATTGCTCGAGAGATTCAGAGCTTGATCTGGAGCAAGCATATTATCCCTCGTCACAGGCCTCTCTACTACCACCATTACCTTGACGCTCTACCCGGCGAAAAATAAGACAACAGCGCCTGGCCATCTGGTCGCTCCGCGTGCGCTGGTCTTTTGCTAATAAGTATAAACCTGGCAAGCAAGCCCCCTGGCTTATAAGCCAGTTTCCAATGTCCGTCGCTCTATTCACAGGGCGGTCATTTATATTAGCCTTCGTAGGTGCGCTGTTCGCGCTGGCGCTGGCCGCGTGTGCGCAGCAGGTAGAGGCCGAGGGCCAGCGCCATGAGGATGACGCCGAGCGCGCAGACGCCTATCCAGCCTCCCAGGCTCCAGGCGTAAGTGCCCAGCGCGGAGCCGAGCGAGCCGCCGATGAAGTAGAAGAACATATAGACGGTATTCAAACGGCTGTGAATGGGTTGTGGGCGGGCATAGATGCGCGTCTGATTTGAGATGTGCGCGCCCTGCGCGCCCAGGTCGAGCAGAATCACGCCGAGAATCAGTCCCCAGAGCCACTGGCCTGCCAGCCAGAAGATCCCGTAAGTCAGCAGCACAGCGGCCAGCATCAGGCCAGTGATGACGCGCGGATTTCCCCGGTCGGCGCGTTTGCCAACCAGCGTCGCGGTCAACGCGCCCACCACGCCGACCAGCCCGAAGAGGCCGATGATATCGCTGCCAAAGTGGTAGAGCGGCGTGTTCAAGAAGAAGGTCAGCGTTACCCAGAAGAGTTGGAAAGCGGCGAAAGTCAGACCGCCGAAGAGGCTAACCTCGTGTAACACCGGCTCGCGCAGCAGCAGTTCCCCCATTGAGCGCAGCAGGCGCGGATAGCTGATTTTCGCGCGCGGAGCCTCCCGGGGCAGCGAGAAGTAGAGCGCGATCAGCAGCAGAGCCATCAGAGCGGCAGCGATCCAGTACATAGCACGCCAGCCCAGGTGCGCGCCGACAAAGCCGCTGACCGTGCGTGCTAGCAGAATACCAATCAGAAGACCGCTCATGACCGTGCCAACGACGCGCCCGCGCTCCTCTGGCCGCGCCAGGCTGGCCGCGAATGGTACAAGCATCTGCGGTACCACATTTGCCACGCCCATTACCAGGCTGGCCACGCCCAATACCGCCACTGACGGCGCCAGAGCTATCGCGGCCAGTGACAGCACCACCGCGACCATCGCACCACTGATCAGATTGTGGCGTCTGAAGATATCGCCCAGAGGCACCAGCAGGAGCAGGCCGAGGGCAAAACCCAACTGCGTCACCGTGGCAATAAAGCCCGCGAAACTCTCCGTGACACCAAATGAATGGGAAATTGAGACCAGAAGGGGCTGACTATAATAAAGATTGGCCGCGGTCAGACCGCAGGCCAGTGCCATAACCCACGTTAAGCGACGACTCAAGGCCGGCGTCGCCTCAGATCCGGCCAGGGCTGGTGGAGATTCCAGCGTCTCCGCACGTCCCTCTACTTTGTGCATGAAGATTCTCTCTATTTCTAACTAACGCCATGTGCAAGTTTTTACTTGAATCCTCGCGCCTGCGGCGCTCGCTTTGGTTTGGAGTGTGGTGCGAATTGCCAGCCGCA
>DASVMX010000147.1:0-15712 GCA_036384215.1 Ktedonobacteraceae bacterium
TCATGGCTATCCAGGCTTTTTCTTAGAGAAGACGTTACTACGCGGCTCATATAAGGTAGAGGATAAGCCGCGTAGTAGCGTCTTCTCTGGCGGAGGGACAGGAGAGGTGAGGAAAAGTGAGGCTATTCATCTAAAAGCAGATGTGGGGCCATTTTGGCCAGGGGCTATGGTATAATTCGGATATTCGAGCGTATTCTATTTTACCGGTTTGGTAATAACACAATGCTGTGCATAGGAAGAAGGCGCTATGACTGCTTCTGAACAGACGACCCCTCAACTGCCCCATTATCTTGACGGCCATGCTCTCGTACGGCCCAACAAAGTTGCTCTGGCTTGCGGCGAGCGTTTCCTGACGTATGCCGAGTTCAACGCTCGTGCCAGGCGGGTTGCCCACGCGCTGCAAGGCCTGGGCGTGCGGGCGAACGATCGCGTAGTGGTGATGGCCTACAATTCGATTGAGTTGCTTGAGATTGTCAGTGGTCTCTCCAAGCTCTCAGCTATTTCGGTGCTGACCAACTATCGCCTGCGTCCAGGTGAACTGGCCTATATTCTCAACGATTGCCAGGCCAGCGCGGTCCTGGTGGGACCAGGCCTGGTCGGGATTGCTGACCAGGCGCTCGCGGAGATCCAGGGGCGGATTCCTGCTATTGCTATCGGTGACGAGGTTCCAACTGGCTGGCTGGCCTATGAAGAACTGCTCGCCGGAGCTGGCGAGGAAATAGTCGAGGGCGAAAGCGGCCTGGGTTCAAGCATGAGCTATACCTCGGGGACGACAGGCAAACCCAAAGGGGCATATCGTCCGCAGGGGGTGCCAGTGATTGATGTGATCCAGCTTATCCAGGCTTTTGAGCTGAGCGAGCCGGATGTTCACCTCCTGGCTGGTCCCTACTACCACAGCGCGCCCAGCTTTTTTGTTTCGCTCCACGCACTTCTGGGTGCGACGATTGTGATTCAGCCAAAATTCGACGCGGAAGAGGCTTTGAGCCTGATCGAGCGCCACAAAATTACCACGACTTTCTTGCCTCCGATTCTCTTACAGCGCCTGTGCGATCTGCCTGAAGAGGTTTTCAAGCATTATAATATCAGTTCGCTGCGCTCGATTATTCTCGGCGGCGCGCCCTGTTCGTACGCGCTCAAAGTACGCGCCAGCGAGCGCTTTGGCGAACACCTGTGGGAGTTTTATGGAGCGACTGAGACTGCGATTGTCACGTTGCTCAGACCCGAAGACCAGTTGCGCAAGCCGGGCTCATGCGGCAAAATTGGACCTGGCCAGAGCATTCGCCTGTTGGATGCCGCGGGCAACGAAGTGCCGGTCAACGTACCCGGCGAGATGTGGTCGCGCAATGACTGGCTGGCGGAATACTATAATAAACCGGAAGCAACGGCCAGCAATACCAGAGATGGCTATTTCTCCGTTGGCGACATTGCCTATCGCGATGAAGAGGGCTATTACTACATCTGCGACCGCAAGATCGACATGATCATTTCCGGCGGTGTTAACATCTATCCCGCGGAGATCGAAGCGGCTCTCAGTGGCCACCCGGAGGTGCTGGATGTCGCGGTCATAGGCGTGCCGAGTGAACGCTGGGGTGAAGAGGTCAAGGCTGTGATCGAACTGCGGCCCGGCGCCTCCACCAGCGCCGACGACCTGATCTTTTTCTGTAGCGAGCGATTGGCCGATTATAAAAAGCCACGTTCCATCGATTTTGTTGCCGCTCTGCCCCGCAATCCAGCGGGCAAGCTGCTCAAAACACAGATCCGCGCCCCCTATTGGAAGGATGCCGGGCGCAAGATCTAACTTTTCCCATAAGAAAAAGCGCTGGCAAACTTCAATCTGCCAGTGCTTTTTCTTATGGGAAAAGTTAAATCCTTGCTGGCTAGCTGGCTGTTACGCTAAACGGGCGCGCCCAGGCGAGTCCGCCATGTGTACAGGCGGAGTCCTGGCACCAGAAAACTTCTATAGTTCCTTGAAGCGTGGTGTCGTAGGTAGAAAAACCATCCGAGAAGTACCCATAGCCATAGGCATATTGGTTGATATATTTGGACATAGATTTATGTTTCATTGCACCATTGACGTACCAGCGAGTCTGCACATAGCCGGTGTTGCCCTGAGCCCACTTATAAGAGAGATAGATGGTCTTGTCGCTGCGAAATGTCGATTGCAGCGTGACTGGCCGATTCTGGCTATCAACTTCACCTGCCAGTTGCGCGGTGGGGATCACCTGCTGCGCTGCCTCGGAGAAGGTGGCTCCCGATGGTGAATTGCTTTCGGTATAGGGCGGATAGGGCGTGGGTGTGAGCTGCGCGGAGTACGCAGTTGCTGTGGCACCGTCTGCTGTCGCCGTGGCATGGTTATCCAATTGCGTCGTGTTGTTGTGCTGGACGGCAATGACGATACCACCAATGCCACATGCGAGAACAAGTGCTATGACAAGCACGATAATTGCCGCGGTGGCGCAGCCCGATTGTTTCCGCGGCTGTGCCATGATTGGCACCATGACTGGCTGTCCATAGGGAACCTGCGGCGGCGGTGCGTATAGCTGCTGGCCGTATGAGGTTGGCGGAGGCGGAGCATACATATTCTGGGGCGAAGAGCCCGCGTTATACGGTGTCGGATTGGCGCAATAAGGACAGGTTGGCACGCCAGGGGGCAATGTTGCCCCGCAACGATTACATTGCACTACAAGGAACCTCCTGAAGCGATTTCATACTTTTCCTGGTCCTTCAGGCCAGGAGCCGGATCTGGGTAACACCTATTATATCAATATATGTCTATAAAGAAAACGGTCAAAAGTGCATTGCTCGTTTCGACAGCATGGAAAGCAGGCAGCATTTTAGGGAACCTGATGGATTGCGAAAGGTGAGATAACAGGTGCCTCCTGCACATCGGAGCCGCGGCTTCGGTATGCAGGAGGCACCTGTCTGAGTGGCGTCTGCGCTGTCAATCCTCTCTGGCAGTTCAGCTCAAAGAGACATCATCGACGAAGACATTGCCTTGCCCGTACCAGCCGTGGACGAAGATCGTGATGCTGGTCTGCGAGGCAGTGGTGGTGAAAGTGACGTTGAGTTTGGTGTAGCTGCTGCTACTGGTCCAGGTTGAGGAGCCGCCAGTCACGCCGAGGTAGGCGTAAGAGCCATCGACATAGGCTGTTAGCGTGTAGGTGTGATTGGCTTGCACCGTGATAGTCTGGTCGCATTCGCCGGTGGTCGAGCTACTCGGAGTCAACTGACCCGCGTGCGAGCCGCTGTGGACCGGAGTTGAGACGACAGCGTCGCCGCTATTACAGGTCCAGCTGCTCAGTGTGCCAGTCTCGAAGCCGCCATTGCTGACCAGGTTACCGCCCGTAGAAGTGGCTGTGGGAGTGGTGCCCATGGTCGGGGTAGGCGTGGGAGTGGTACCAGTGGTTGGCGTGGGTGTTGGGGTTGTGCCAGTGGTTGGCGTGGGCGTGGGTGTTGAACCAGTGCCACAACTGCCGATCAGGGTCCAGACGCCCACGGAACCGCCGGGGGTATCGCCCTGCGTCCACCATTTCGCCTGCCAGAGTGAGCCGTTATAGGTGACCTGGTTGCCGCCGACATAGACCGCCGTTGAACTCCATGCCGCCACGCCGGAACACTGGCCGCCGCCGCTCGTGGTTGGCGTTGGAGTGATTGGCGGAGGCGGGGTCGCGCCCCCGAATGTCGCGATGATTTTGGTGAAATCCCAGTCACTCTGGGCTACACTGCTGCACGTGCCGGAGAGCACGCCGTTGTTGTCCGGGGGAGTGCACTGGCGGTCGCGGTTCACCGACCAGTAGGTAAAGCGGCCCAGGTGATTGTTTTGCACAAAAGTGAGCACCGACTGGAAATCCGCCTGGTAGAAGTATTCGCCGCTGTCGGTGCGTCCATTCATTGACGAGATGCCCTCGCGCGCGTAGGCCGCCGCGCTGGTCCAGCCGAAGGTGTTAACCAGGATGGTGTTAAAAGACTGGAGCGCGCTGATCTGGCTGCTTGCGCCGCTGAAGCCGCCGTCAAAGGGCATAATGGCGTAGTTGTCGGGAGTATAGCCCAGTGTTTTGGCGTTGTTCAACAATTGCTGGCCGAAGTAGCCAGTGCCGCTGGTGGTGCCTGGAATGGTAATTGACTCGTACAGGCCGGAATTGCTGGCCTGGAGGATTTGCGCCGCGCCCAGTTCATTGTTGATCGCTGTGGCATTTTCGTATTCAGGCTCTTCCAGGTCGAAATCCAGCGCTTTCAGGCTGTATTTATTGATCACAGCCTGTTCAGCCGCCGCCGTGGCCTGGGGCGTGCCGCAGGTCTGGCCGAGTTTGGTCCCGCCGTAGCCGCCGAAGGAGACCACGACATCGCCTCCTGCCGCGCGGATGGCGTTGATGATGGGCCCCATCTGAGTATCGGCGGAAACGTCAGTCAGGCCCGCGTCGGTCTCCCAGGCCGGTGTACAGCCGCTATCAGCTACCACGAAAGCCAGGGTGAAGGCTTTGACTCCACTGCCCGACATCACCGTGGTCAGGCTCGGCGGATTATTGGCCAGCGGCATCACATAGGGGGCCGCGTTATACCAGTTTGTGCTAAAGGTAGTGGCAGCCTTTGCCGCGGATGGCCTGGCCTGGAAGACCAGGATCAGCGAGGCCAGCAGAATCGCGCTCAACGCGATTGCCCCCAACGCGTAGCTACGAGCTCTGTGCTTAATGGTCATAGAATAGACTCCGTTCCGCCAGGAAAAACGGACCGGCGGGCCTGCCCATTTTTTCCTGGTCTAAAACCGCAGCAAAATGGCGGGGAGCCCTCCAGCTCCCCGCCGCAAAACTCAACTCAGAGAGACATCATCAACGAAGACATTACCCTGCGCGTACCAGCCGTGGACGAAGATCGTGATGCTGGTCTGCGAAGCAGTGGTGGTAAAGGTCACGGTCAGCTTGGTATAACTGCTGCTGGTGGTCCAGGTCGAGGCACCGCCAGTGACGCCCAGGTAGGCATACGGGCCGTTGACATAGGCCGTCAGCGTGTAGGTGTGGTTGGCCTGCACCGTGATGGTCTGGTCACACTCGCCGGTTGTCGAGCTACTCGGAGTCAACTGGCCCGCGTGGGTGCCGCTGTGGACCGGCGAGCTGACCACCACGTCGCCGCTATTACAGGTCCAGCCGCTCAACGAACCGCTTTCAAAGCCGCCATTGACCACCAGGTTGCCACCCGTCGACGTGGGAGTCGGCGTGGGAGTGGTGCCAGTGGTTGGCGTAGGTGTAGGCGTCGTTCCCGTAGTCGGCGTAGGTGTGGGAGTAGTGCCGGTTGTGGGAGTTGGTGTCGGCGTGGTTCCCCTGGTCGGCGTGGGAGTGGGAGTGGTGCCAGTGGTCGGCGTGGGCGTGGGCGTACCGCCGCCAAAGGAGCCGAGCAGACCGGTCGCGATGGCGTTAACCAGGGTGTTCCCTGAATCGGCGTCGAGGGAGAACATCATCGCGCCAGCCAGGCCGTTGTTTTTGATATAGGTCGTCTTGGACGCGATGGATTGCGGGGTGTCGCCGGTGTAGAAGTTGTTCCCATCATAGATCCACGAAGCCTGGGTTGTGGGATCGTAGAAATTGTCGCCGGCATTGCCTACCAGGCCAGCCGAGACCAGTTCTTTATAGTCAGCCACGCCCGCAGTCTGCGTGAAGGAGAAGGCCGCCGTTGGACCCGTGGCCGCCTGGTAGAGTCCGTGGTTGCTGCCCGCGGCCACACCCGTCCAGCCGCGATAGTAGAAGGGGAAGCCCATGACCAGCTTATTGGCCGGGAAGCCGCCAGGGATGCTATAGTCGGACAGGCCAGCAGTCCAGGCTTTGACCGCGGTATCGATATTGTATTTTTCATTACCGGGTGGTACCGCCTTGGAAGGATCGTTCGGCGAGTTGAAGATCGGATCTTGCAGATTGGTGGGACCGGTAGTCTCCCAACCGCCGTGCATATCGTACGTCATTACATCGGCAAAGTCGAGATACTGTCCAACCTTGTTTGTCTCGATCTGAGAAATTTTGTCCTGGCCAGAAGGAACAGCGGCGGTCAGTTGGAAGTGCTTCCCAACGCTGGCTCCATAGCTATCCAACTCTGTGCGGAACTCCTGGAGCAGGAGGGTGAAATTCGTTTTATCCTGGGCAGTAAAGTGGTTGCCTGTGTGGCCCAGCACGCCTGGATATTCCCAGTCGATATCGAAGCCATCGAAAAGACCCGCGCCGCCCGCGGTTCCACCAGAGGCATCGCCGCTGATACCCGTTGGCAGATTGCCTTTGAGGAACATCGTAATACAGGAACTCACAAACTTCTGGCGCGAGGCCGCTGAAGCCGCCACGTCCGAGAAGTACTTCGAGTAGGTCCAGCCGCCCAGTGAGAGCAGGATCTTGAGGTTGGGATATTTGACCTTCAACTGGCGTAACTGGTTGAAATTGCCCTTGATCGGCTGGCTCCACGAGTCCGAAGACCCATCGACGCTGATATCAGACGTGTAGCTCTTCTGATAATCGGCAAAGGCATCGCCCGCTCCATCGCCCGCGTTCGGATCGCTCTCATTGGTCGCGTCCGACGCCTTGATGGCCTCAAAGCAGGTCAGGTTGGTCGGGTCAACATTTTCAAAGTCGTAGATGATTGTGGTTAACTGCGAGGCGGCTCCAGACTTCGCGACGGTCGATGGATAGTAGGCATTGCCATAGATGCCCCACTGATCGAAGTACGCGAGCTTCTGGTAGACCGCGCCGCCCGCGTTCTGCGTCGTTGCCGAGACCGCGGAACTCTGCGCGGATGTGTTGCCATCTTTATCGTAGGCCTGAACGGTAAAGCTGTAGCCGGTAGCGGAGAGCAGCGATGTGACCGTTACCGACGTACCCATCGAAGTGGCAACAATATTGGAGCCATTGTACACATAGTAGGCCGGGACATCCCCTGTCCCCGAACTATCGGTAGACCCGGTCCAGGAAAGAGTGATGGACTGTGGTCCAGTCGCTGTAACCTGGACGCCTGTAGGCGTCGTGATCGTTGAGGCATTCGTTGCCCCGTGCGCAATCGCGGGCGTGAGGATCGCCGCGATTCCCATCAGGACCAGCGTCAGTACTGCGCCCATCTGGAATATTTTCGTTTTAGACATGCGTTACTCCTTGCGTTGTCATTGCTTGCAATCATTGCGAGCTGCCAGTATCTTCCAGGCGGAGATCAGGCCGGCGCTGGAAACTGGCTCTAAGCGTTATTTCGCCTCCCCACACATCCGAACGCGTCAGTTCGCGAACGAAACTGAAAGCATCCCAAATTTCGCTTGCTTGCCGTCGTCGCTGGATCGCTCTGTGCCTGGAGAGGGTCGAGGAAGTATGCTCCTTTCTGCCGCCTGCATCGTCTTGATGGGCAAACACATAATGAGAGAATCTCTTCTCCTCCCGTGGGCCAGGCGCTCAAGCGCTTGCAGGCAAGAGGAAAGAAGGATCGTATATGCAAAAAAGAGGAAAGAAAGTCTTGTGGAAAGGTCAATAATATGACCGTCAGCACGGAAAAGCACACTGGCAGGGAGATCCAGCGTATGTCGCCTCATGCGAGGGGGCAAATAAAGATGCAATTCATCCATGATTTCATCCTTGTGTGCAAGAAAATCAATTTTCCCTGAAATACTTCTTCTTCCAGAGTCAAAGACGCATTGCTTAAATATTCCTCTGGTTTCAAAAAGCACCTTGACGGCATACAGGGAGTGGTACCGGTACCTGCACGACTTCTTAACATGAGTGTACCCAATTGCGGTGTATATGTCAAGATGTCTATACCAGTTAGACAGGGCTGTTGCAAGATCTTTCTGTGACCAAAAATCAGATACCGTTTGTAAACCCCTCGCGCCGCTTAGCGGCGCTCTTTTTCTCAGAAGAGGTGGTGAGTGGGGCGGCCACGGGCTGCCCCACTCGCCATCTCTTCTGAACGCTGGGCGAAGCACCGCAGGTGCTGAGGAGTCCAGACGACAGTTTGCCAACGGTTTTCAAATCAGGGATGACTCATAAGCCAATCTGCTCAGCCAGCAGAGAGGCATTGACGGTGGCTGGCGTGCCTGGCGCGCCGTTGGTGAAGAGAGGCACGAGATTAACCGGGCCGCCAGAGCGGTTTTGCAGAGTCAGCCTATCCCATGGGTTGAGAAAGATGATCGCCTGGCCATTGTTCTGATTACCGTTGTTTGCCAGGGTGCTGTTGGAAAGGTAAGCAGTCCCAGGAACGGGAATGCCGTTGATCGCGAGGACAAATACATTACTGGCGTTGTTGGTCACAGAAAACGTGACCCGGTAGGCTGCGGCCTGGCGGGGAATCAATTCGCCGGTCGCCGGGTTATATATAAATCCTCTGCGGGCGCCTCCAGCCGGGGGAAACGTATCGAAGAGAACAGGCCTGTTGACTGCCACTATTTGTGCTTTTGTGTTGAACACATAGGCGGCAGACCCTCCCCAATCTCGCTGGGTTTGTGAACTCCGGGAGTCCTGGCGACCAGGGTCCTGGGGGCCAGAACCTTGAAGTTCTGGTGGGTTTGCAGATCGGGCAACCTGTTTTTCTGTACCGGCGGGATGAGTTGGCAATGGGAAAGCACTGGCAGCTCTTGCCAGCATGCCCAGGCTGAGCAACAGGCCAAGCAGGAGCGTCACGCCTGCCAGCAGAAACCATTTTTTCGCGTGCCTGAAAACGTTGTGTGTATGCTTCATAGAATTCTTTTTCAATCTCTCCACTTCTAACGAGTCATTCTGGCTCCTTCGCCAGAATATCTGTTTTTACCATATCTGGGGCATAAAATTGTCTATTTAGATGGGATGACGAGTACCAGCATGGGAATAGTCGTGCGCGGCGCGCTGTTGCTGATTATGCTTGCTAATTTTCAACGAAGGAAGCCAGTCAGGTTTTCAGGCAACGGGCGAGCGGCAAGCTCTCAATATGACGATGTGCTTTGAATTTCCTGATGTAGTATGAAATGAGACAATGAGGCAGAAAATAACGGAGCAGGAAATGATCCATTCAGTGAAATCCCCGTGCGATGAAGCTGCGATGCGTGCCATCCGCTGTCACCAGCCGGCGACGCGGGGCGTATGGGTGCTGGTAGCGACGATTCTGGGGTCGAGCATGGCGTTTATTGATGGCTCGGTGGTCAATGTGGCGCTGCCCGCGCTCCAGCGGGAGTTTCGCGCCTCTGCCAGCGAGGTGCAGTGGGTAGTGGAGGCCTACGCGCTCTTTCTGGCCGCGCTGTTGCTGGTGGGAGGCTCGCTGGGCGATCGTCTGGGACGGCGGCGTGTCTTCATGTTCGGTACGGCCCTTTTCGCGCTCTCCTCGATCCTCTGCGGCTTCTCGCCCACGGATATCTGGCTGATCGTGGCCCGCGCGTTGCAGGGCATTGGTGGGGCGCTGCTGGTGCCGGGCAGCCTGGCGCTGATCAGCGCGTCATTCCAGGCCGATCAGCGCGGGCGGGCGATTGGTACCTGGTCGGGTTTTACCTCGGTGACCTCGGTGCTGGGTCCGGTGCTGGGTGGCTGGCTGGTGCAGTATGCTTCGTGGCGCTGGGTCTTCTTTCTGAATATTCCTCTGGCGGTGATTGTGCTGCTGGTCTCTTTCTGGGGATTGCCAGAGAGCCGCGACGAGAACGCGTCAGGCCGGCTCGATTGGCCAGGCGCTGTGCTCGTCACCCTTGGCCTGGCAGGCATCGTCTATGGCCTGATTCAGTCGGGGGCGACTGGCCTGGGGCAGCCCCCGGTCTTGATCGCGCTGGCGCTTGGCGCTATCGCGCTGGTGCTGTTTTTCCTGGTCGAGGCGCGCACCGCTCATCCCATGGTCCCGCTCAGCCTCTTTCGCTCCCGCTCCTTTCTGGGAGCGAACCTGCTGACCTTTCTGCTCTATGGCGCGTTGAGCGCGGGAACCTATTTTATTCCATTTAACCTGATCCAGGTCCAGGGATATAGTCCTGCCATGGCGGGTGCGGCCCTGACTCCCTTTGCTCTGACCATGTTTCTGTTCTCGCGCTGGACCGGTGGACTGGTCAGGCGTTTTGGCTCCAAACTGCCTCTGATCATCGGCCCCTCGATTACCGCGCTGGGCTTCGCACTTTACGCCCTGCCAGACATCGGCGGGAGTTACTGGTTGACCTTCTTTCCCGCAGTCATCGTCATGAGTCTGGGCATGGCCGCCACGGTCGCGCCCTTGACCACCACCGTCATGAACGCGGTTGAGCAGCACGCCTCCGGCACTGCTTCAGGCATCAACAACGCCGTCTCCCGCACAGCCGGGCTTATGGCCATCGCGGTCATGGGCCTGGTCATGGTCAGCGCCTTCAGCGCCAGCCTGACCCAACAACTGGCCGCGCTCTCCCTGCCCGCCAGCCTGCGCCAGGCCGTTGCAGCCCGCAGCGGCGGCCTGGCCGGCATCACCCTGCCGCCGGACATCAGCGGCTCAACTCGTGCCATGCTCCAGCACGCCATCGACCAATCCTTCGTCAGCGGCTTCCGCGTCGTCGTCCTCATCTGCGCCAGCCTCGCCCTCGCCAGCGCCATCGCCGCGGGCCTGCTGGTCGAAGGCAAACAAAAAGCGCGAGCACCCGAAGCAGCCGGAGAAGCGGCTCTTGCCCTCCACCAGGAACAAAAATCGAGCTAAAACCGCGAGGTCACGACACAGGCGCGCCTGTGTCGTGACCTCATGTTCAGTCAGGGACGGTTGCCAGTAAAAAGTATTACTTATCATAGCAGACATTGACATGTTTGTGGAACTCATTGTATAGTTTGCTTAGCTATGTGAACGTTCACACTTGAACGTAACTGGCGTGACCTCTACCAATGTCACGGATGGCAAACAGTACATGAAGGAGCAAACAGGTCATGGTACTTTCTCGCAAGACCTTACGATGGGGTCTCTCTTTTCTCATGGTTACAGTAATACTTATCGCCCTGGTTGGGGCGTTCCAGCAGCACGGCTCGCCGGCTCACGCCGCCAGCAATGGTCTGGGCCCGAAGCCCCAGATGGGGTGGAGCAGTTGGAGCGCGCTGCGTGGGAACATCTCCGAGGCCAAGATTGAGGCCGAGGCGAATGTGATGGCGACATCTTTGAAGGGTGTTGGTTTTACGTATATCAACATCGATTCTGGCTGGACAAAAGCTTTTGATGCCAATGGGCGTCCCACCCCTGATCTGAGTAAATTTCCCCATGGCATCAGCGGGGTTGCCAGCTATGTCCATGGCAAGGGGTTGAAACTGGGCATCTACTTGCTACCGGGCCTGTTCACAACCGTTTACCAGGCCAATGATAAGATTTTCGGCACGAACATCAGCGTGCGCAGTATCGCGGATACTTCGAAGCAGGGCAATACAGAGGGCAACGCCTATCGCATCGATTACACGAAAAATGGCGCGAAGCAGTATATTCAGAGCATAGCGAACCTGGTCGCGTCCTGGGGCGTTGACTACATCAAATTCGACTTTGTTGGCCCTGGCGGTGGCAAAGTCGCCGCGGACAACCGCGCCGATATGCAGCAGTGGGAGACCGCGCTCCAGGCGACCGGGCGTCCCATCTGGATCGAGCTATCCAACAATCTGAGCTTTACCTATGCCAGCACCTGGCGGACCGTCGCCAATGGCTGGCGTATCAGCGGGGATGTTGAGTGCTACAGCGCCTGTAACAACACGACCCTGACCAACTGGTCCAAGGCCTCCAGCCGTTTTAGCCTGGTGCCCAAATGGGTGCCTTTCGCGGGCCCCGGTGGCTGGAACGACCTCGATTCGCTGGAGGTTGGCAATGGCAGCAAAGATGGCTTAACCCTGGATGAGCGCAAGGCCATCATGACGCTCTGGTGCATTAGCGCGGCCCCGTTGATTCTCGGCTCGGACCTGACCAAACTGGACAGCACCGACCTTGGGCTGCTGACCAACACCGAAGTTCTCGCCGTGGACCAGGCCGGCCACCCGGCGCATCCCGTCTCGCAGTCCAGCTCGCAGCAGGTCTGGTTCGCGAAGAACCCCGATGGCTCGTACACCGTTGGCCTCTTCAACCTGGGCTCGTCAACTGCCAATGTGACCGTCAAATGGAGCAATCTTGGCATCAGCGGCGCGCACAGCATCCGCGATGCCTGGGGCCACAAGAATCTGGGCAGCTTCACGAGCAGCTACACCGCCAGTCTTAAGACCCATGCCTCCTTGCTTTTGATCATCAAATAGCGTGGCTCTGTGTGTAAAATGCAGCAAAAACGTGCCTGCGAGAACCTTGTTAAAGAAGCTCTCGCGGGCACGTTTTTGCTGCGTGACAGTTGCATCACTTGTGGATAAGCTATGAGCAAGTAGAGGTTATAATCAGCGGCTTGCGAATGCTTTGCGTGACTTGCTCCAATCCTACGATCCAGACTTTCCCCGCAGGGGTGGATGCGATTGCGTATAAATCGTTTTCCCGCTGTTTATTTGGACCTGGATCGGGGCTGGCGACCACGCTCCAGTTTTTCCCATTCCAATGCTCAACCAGCGTATCATAATTTGAACCTGTGTGGGTGTAGCCTGCGACCCACACGTTGTCAGGAGCGAGAGCCAGCACTGCATTCAGTGCAAAGCGTGCAGGATTAGACATCTGGCGCCATTTGTGACCATCCCAGTGTTCAATTACAGCTGCGTTGCCAACTGCCCAGATGTCGTCTGCTTCTGCTGCAGAGATAGCTAGCAAACCTCCAGATAACGCCGGACTTGACAAGCTTGGTCTTTTTGCCCCTGTTTCAAACAGTGGCTAGTATACAGTCTTTTTGGGAAGGAAAAGTATTACCTTGTCCTGTGTTTTTGAGTATAGATCGCGTTTGTTGCCCATGACACACGCGGAAATTCCTCGCGCTTATGGAACTTTTCCGGTAGTATATACGTCCTCTCTATGGAAAGCCTGTGACATAGCGGCAGGCTCGTGAATTGTACTATTTGAGCAGGAGAAGAGAGCATGAGAAAGATCTACCCGGTTGCCAGCACGCGTCATTTTTTCACCGCAGGGCTGGTAATCTTGTTGTTCCTCCTCGCCGCTTGTGGCACAAATGCAAACACCACCACGACGGGCAGTAACAGCAACAATCCCGCGACGACCCCTACTACCCCGGCGCTCCAACATTGTGGAATCATTCATGCCATGCGTATGCTGGTCGTGCCCGCCGATGAAAGCAACGCGAAAAAGGTGGAGGATTGTTTCTGGCAGGCTTACCAGCACTGTAATCCCGCCACCATGGTCTATTCCCAGGGCGGTGTAGACACCGCGACGATCCACACGTTCTCGCTCAAGAGCCAGAATGGGGGATGCGTGGTGACTGACGCGCTACAGCACCAGGTTGTACCACGTCCCGCACAGTCCGCGGGCAACCACGTGTGCAGCGGATTACAGCAGCAGACTGATGGCCTGCATTTTCTTTCCTGCGCGGGCGAAGGGGATGTAGTGGTGCCAGGGAGCCAGGGGTGAAACGATCTTTTGGCTCCTATCGTTCCATCTGTGTGCTTTCCTGAAGGAGATGGTTGTGCTTTGTTAGAGAGGAGTCATCCAGTATGCAACAGAATAGGACAGAGAAGTGCGAGCGTCTAGAAAAGCTGCATAGTCGCCTGACCGAGGAAATCAGGGTCTTGAAAGAGACTCGCCAGGAGATGGATCGAGAGAGCTTTGACAATCCTATAGAAACAGCCAATGTCATTAAAAGCCTGCAGGGAACCCTCAATACCATCGAGCTTGAATTAGCCAAATGCCCGGTGGAGAAATAAGATCCTTTCCTGGATGTCACCCTGGCCTCGCACGGAGAAAGCAGGGCGTTTTTCAATGCGACCTGTTCAGAAGATACCTGAAATCAGGAACCATCTCTCTCTAGTGTAAACGCGATTCTCTGGTAACAGCAAGGCCAGCTATGAAACGTGATACTCCACGTTTCATAGCTGGCCTTGCTGTTACCAGAGAATGCCCGCTGCTGTCTAATAAGCTCCTGAGAGAGCGATAGCCTGTGGATTATTGTCTATCTCTACCACTGATCCAGTTCCAACCAGCCACTAAAAGGCGTACCTTGATAGAGCCAGAGCGTCCCGTCATTATGGAGTTGATAGAGCTGATCCTTCCCATCAGCTCCAATTGTGACCGCTGCTGGATTGTTATCGAGCTGCTGCCAGTTGAAAGGCGTGCCCTGGTACTTCCAGATCGATCCGTCGTCATGCAACAGATACAATCCTCCCAGGCCATCGGTTGCTATTTCGATATTGCTGCCCCACTTGTCCAACTCCTCTGTTTCCGCAGCTTTCAAAGAAAGGGAGCAAGGGCCACGGTCAACCAAGGGAGGTTGGCTGCGGCTTTGGCGTTGGAACCGGCTGAGTTGGGGGGGCCGGAATCGGCTGCGGGTTAGGTGCGGGCACTGGTTGCGGCGGTGGGACTGGAACGGTCTGTGGCTCCGGCGCGGGCACTGGTTGTATTGGTGGAACCGGAACCTGCTGCGGCTCCGGGTGTGGCGTGGGCCGTGGCAGAGGCGATGGAGGCTGCAACAACGTCATACGTTCCACTCTTGTATTTTTGAAAAAAACCATAGAATATGCTCCCTTCTCACAAACTCAACATGCCAGGTCAAAGGCTTCCTTGATGAAACACGATAGGATCAACACAAGCGAGTCAGAACATGAGCTTTTGCCTCTCGGTCTCTTCATTCACTGGGGGCTTAAAATAAAGCTCGCCTGTAACTATGAGGGACGTGCAGCGCTCGCCGGGCTTGAATCGTCTTGCTACAAAACAAATGGATAGAAGTGTACAAACCAGCTTTCTCAATCGTAATACATAGGAGGAAGTTTCTGCCATGTGTTTTGTATGAAAGGAAGCTTGACAGATGTTACAAACATATAAAAAATCTCTCGTTATGGTGGGTATGATAGCTTTGCTTTTTCTGCTGGTGGCCTGTAGTGTGCCTGGGGTGGCGGCCTCGCCGGCTCAGACGCTGACAGCCAGTGCCACGGCGATGAGCAAGTTGAGTTCGGTGCACTTTGATTTGCAAACAACCGTGTCTGTCCAGGGAAATGGATCGGCAAACGGCGTGACCTATAACGTAAGCGGCCAGGGTGACGCGGCTCAGCCTGATAAGGTCGCGGTTCAGCTCAATGCGGGTGGGCCTCTTTTCTCGCTGGTGAGCAGCGGGTCGAAGGTCTATGTACAGCTCAAAGGCGGGACGTGGTACTCGGTAGACAAGGATAAGATTAAAGATGCTGAGCAGAACTTCTTCTCCCAGAGCCTGGCGAACCGCCTGGGACAGATCATGAGCGTGCTCCAGGATGCCCAGTTGACCGACCACGGGCAGGAGACGGTGAATGGCGAGAGCCTGGATCACATTACCGCAACCCTTGACGAGCAGACGCTGAAAAACCTCAGTTCGCAGCTCAACGGGCTGGCGCCTTCCAGCGCGCAGAGTGGTTTGAATCAGATCAAGAAGGCCACGCTGGATGTGTGGATTGATACCGCGACCTCCTATGTCCACGTGGCGAAAGTCGATGTTGTTACCCAGGTCGATGCGAGCGCTTTGGAGCGTTTTTCTGGCCGCAAACTGGACGTGAGCGGCGTGTTGCCAATTGAACTCAAGGCTCAGGTGACCTTCAGCAAGTTCAACGTGCCAGTCAACATTCAACCGCCATCCACTTCGACGCCTCTCTCGTAATAACCATTTTCTCCTGCGAAGAGAAGATGAAGAGAGACGGGTGTGCCTGGCAAAATTTCCAATTTTGCCAGGCAC
>DASVMX010000148.1:0-9471 GCA_036384215.1 Ktedonobacteraceae bacterium
CGCTCGGAAAGGAAGCCCCGTCGCTTCATCTGCCCCCGGCAGCGCGTCCCCCGGCAGAGGGCAGCCGCATCCGGGGGATGAAACAGGCAGCCGCATCCGGGGGATGATGAAGGCAGCCGCCCTCTGCACTCCCGCTTTGCCAACTTTTACATAGCCCTGTAGAGTGCTTGCGTAGAAGCCCAACATCCCATATGATAGGAAGGTAGTCAGGCCAATCAGGGTGGGCTGGCGTGATTCGAGCGGCTGCGTCGGGCCGTTTTTTCATTTGAAGAGAGATAAAGGGAAACATATGGCACAGGTACAGGCAAGCAAGGCGCGGGGGCGTTCGCTCTGGCGTAATCAGGCGTATATGTTGCTCTGGGGTGGGCAGGTGGTCTCGGCGGTAGGCACGCAGGTGTCGGATCTGGCGTTGCCCCTGCTGGTGCTCTATCTGACCGGCTCGCCGGCACAGGCTGGCCTGGTGGGAGCGCTGGGCGCGCTGCCGTTTGTGATCTTTTGCCTGCCAGCCGGCGCGCTGGTCGATCGCTGGGACCGCAAGCGCGTGATGATTATTTGCGACAGTGTGCGCGTGCTCGCTCTGGGGAGCCTGCCACTGGCGTATGTGCTGGGCCATCTGACGTTGATCCAGATCTATCTTGTAGCTCTGATTGAGGGCACCTTTTTTGTCTTTTTCAGCCTGGCGGAAGTTTCCGCGCTGCCCGCGGTGGTTAGCAAAGAAGACCTGCCGGGTGTTTCGGCGCGTGTTGAGTTGACGAACAGTATTGCTTTCTTACTGGGCCGGGCGCTGGGCGGCACGCTTTACGGGCTGGGGCGCGTGCTGCCTTTCCTCGCGGATGCGCTGTCGTATCTGGCCTCGGTTATCTCGCTCTGTTTTATCCGCGTGCCGTTCCAGGGCAAGCGCGCAGTCCAGCGGCGCAAACTCCTGGTTGAAATTGGAGAAGGCATTCACTGGTTGTGGAAACAGCCCTTTCTCTGCTTCCTGGCCCTGGAAGGTGGCGTGGTGCACGTCGTTGGGGCGGGTGCAGCTTTGCTCGTCATCGTCATTGCCCAGGACTTGCACGCGCCCGCCTTCGTCATCGGCCTGATTCTGGGTGCGGATGGACTTGGCACACTGGCCGGTGCACTGCTGGGCGGTCTGCTCCAGAAGCGCTGGCCGTTCTCGCTCCTGCTTTTGGGGAGCATGTGGTTAATGGGGTTGTTCTGCTTGCTCTATTTGTGGACCCCGAACGTCGTCTGGCTCGCGCTGGTCGGCGTTATACTGGCCGTCGTGATGACCCTTTATGGAGTTATTCAATTCAGCTATCGCCTGGGGCGCATCCCCGACGAATTGCAGGGGCGCGTCAACAGCGTTTATCGCCTGGTTGTCTGGGGTGGTGATCCTGTTGGACTGGCGCTGACGGGTTTTCTGCTCCAGTTCTGGAATGTGCAAGGCGTAGTGCTTGTTTATGCCAGCAGCCTGTTACTGCTGGCGGCAGGAGCAACACTCAGCCGCAAAGTGCGGAGTCTACGTTCTATCATGGCATCCGCGGAAGTGGCGAACGCGTGAGGCCTTTGCGCGGGACGGGCTGCTTGCTTGAGATGTGCTATAATGAAAGTCACAGGGAATCCACCGAGTATCAGATATGGTGGGTTCCCTTCCAAGCGTTTTCGTCCCGGTATTCTCCAAAGCAAGGAAAGGGAGGATCTTGCATGCAATGGGCTGTTGCCTCTGCTGCGTTTCTGGCCTCGGCGGTAGAATTTGTTGAGGCTTTTACGATTGTGCTGGTCGTGGGTGTCACCATGAACTGGCGCAGTTCGCTGCTCGGCGCTTTTGCCGCCGTGGCTACCCTGGCTGTGATCATCGCGACCTTTGGAGTGGCGATTGTGCAGCTGGTGCCGATTGATATTCTGCGCCTGGTTGTTGGTATTATACTTATTCTCTTTGGTCTGAAATGGCTGAAAAAAGCTATTTTGCGTTATAGTGGCATGAAGGCACTTCACGATGAAGAGGCTATTTTTGAAGAGCATATGGCTGAGATCCGTACTCGTGGAGAGAGGCCAGAGGCCCGTGTGATGCCTTTTGGGGTGGCGCTGTCCTATAAAGCGGTCTTGCTGGAAGGGCTGGAGGTGGCCTTTATCGTGATCACCTTTGGTACCAGTGCCGCGACTGCTACGATTACAAAGTCGACGGGTATTGCTTCGGCGGCTCTGGGAGCCGCGATTGCGGGCGTGCTGGTCATTCTCGCTGGCGCACTGGTCAGGGCGCCATTGACGAAAGTGCCTGAGAATACGCTCAAGTTTGTGGTAGGCATTATGCTGACCACTTTCGGCACCTTCTGGGCTGGTGAGGGATTTGGCGTAGACTGGCCGTATGCGGACGTGTTTATTCTCGTTCTGGCAGCTCTCTACCTGTTGTCCACGTTCGTGCTGGTGCTCTGGCTCAAGCAGGTGAAGCAGCGGCGCGAACTTCAGTCTGGCGCGGAAAAAGCGGCTGTAACCGTGCAGAAATAGGGGGATGGCATGAAGGTAATTAAGGCAATCTACAACTTTATCGTAGGTGACATGGTCATCCTGATCGGCGTGGTAGTAATTATGGCCATCCTGGCTCTGTTTAAATACGTTTCTGCCTTATCCGCGCTGACAGTTGCGTCAGGCGTTATTCTGATCGTTGGCGTGCTGGTCGTGCTGGTGGGTTCTCTGAACCGCGAGACCAGAGGCAAACACTAAACGAGCAGACAGCAGAACCGGGACGCCCCGCGAACAATCGCGGGGCGTCCCGGTTCTGCTGTCTGCTCGTTTAGTGTTTGCTGAACAGGAGGCACGAATATTATACAGATCGTCATGCTACGTCTAATAAAGAGAGATGAAGTGATTCGTGCTTCGGCTCTCTCCGTGCTAGGCTAGCGACAGCGAGAAAATGTTTGGGCTAGTAATCGGGTAGAAGCTCCTCAGTTAGGATGAATGGAGCGCGTCACCGGTACTTCTTACTCTCCTGATGGTACAAAAACGCAAAAAAGAAACTATGGTGATACACTATAACCGGGGTTTTGCGCGAGAAGAAAGCTCTAGTAGAATGGTCCAACCTGTTTGTGTCTACTGTAGAAGAAAGTAAAAAGATATAAAGGATGCGTAACGAGTTTTTGCTCTGGTGCGCGCTGAACTTGTGGGAGAGCGTTTCATCGTGTATCCGCCGAGTCGGGGAAGCCCGTTCTATCTACAGGTAGTTGCTGTGATAATTTCGCTTGTCTGATAGTGTGTAGAATCGAGATTACAAGTCAGTGTAAGGCCAGGCCAGCCTGCTGTGCTGGCCGGTTCAGGGTGCCTGGGGCAAGGAGTACAGAATATTTTGCTCGGTGTTGTGTGCCACACCCGCGTGTCGGGATCGTCGCCGTAACTATCAGACACGCAGAAAATTGCTTTCAAATCGATTTGGCAATGCTGGTGAAGGTGTCGCGCCTGAGAAACTTTCGCGCATCAGGGAACGTTTTTATCAGGGAGAGCAATAAGCACAGGAAGGCAGGTCGGATTGGACCTGGCTCTGGTAAAGGAATGGATTGAGGTGTGGGCGGGAGCGTGGCGATGGAGAACGTAGTAGTGCAGGGGAGTTGTTTTACTTTGCGCGTACCTGGCGCTGGCTCTTGTCCGGCTGGATGATAGAAAAACGTCAGCTTTGGTCTTTCCAAAACCTCTAGAGAAAGGAAGTATTTCCATGTCTCAGTTGGAAACCGCAGCCCGCGAATTAACGGAGGCGCATCAGCTTGCACGTTTGCAAGTAGGCCTGCAGCGTATTCTGCCGCGTAATTCTTTCTATGCGCACAAATTTTTGCAAGGACAGACGACACTGAAACTCGAAAGTTTCGCGGACTTTCGTCGCCTTCCCTTTACTACAAAGCGCGAACTGGTTGATGATCAGCTCACCTATCCACCCTTTGGAGAGAATCTGACGTATCCGGTGGGGAACTATGTGCGCTTGCATCAGACTTCCGGTACAACTGGGAGCCCTTTGAAGATTCTCGATACGCAGGAGACCTGGGACTGGTGGGCGGATTGCTGGAACACGGTATACGAGGCCGCGGGTGTGACCCGCGACGATATCGTCTATCTGGCCTTTAGCTTCGGGCCATTTATCGGCTTCTGGGCGGCCTACGAAGGCTCCAAGCGCCTGGGAGCGCTTACCGTGCCAGGAGGAGGTCTGGACTCGCTCCAGCGCTTGCGCGCGATCCAGGAGGCGGGAGCAACTGTGCTGGTCTGTACTCCCAGCTACGCGCTGCACCTGGCGGAAGTAGCGCGGGAGCACGGCATCGACCTCAGCCAGTTCGCAATTCGCGTGACCATTCACGCGGGCGAGCCGGGCGCTTCGATACCCGCCACGCGCCAGCGCATTGAACAGGTCTGGCATGCTCAGACGTATGATCACGCTGGCATGACCGAGATGGGCGCGTTTGGCTTTTCCTGTGCTGAACGGCAGGGGTTACACGTCAATGAAGGCGAATTTGTCGCGGAGATTCTCAACGCGGTGGATGGCACCCCGGTCTGGCCGGGCGAGGTTGGCGAACTGGTGCTTACCAACCTGGGGCGTTGGAGCTATCCTGCGCTGCGCTATCGCACTGGCGACCTTGTGCGCAACGGGGGATATTCCTGCCCGTGTGGTCGCAGCTTCTTGTTCTTGCCCGGCGGTATTCTGGGGCGAGCCGATGACATGCTCCTCGTGCGCGGAGTCAACGTTTATCCTTCGGCTATAGCTGATATTCTGCACCGTTTTCCCGAGATACAGGAATATCGTATCATCGTTACCCGCTCCGGTGCTATGGACGAGATTACCCTCCAGGTAGAGTGTCCGCCAGAGTTGGTTGCCAACCTTGCCGAGGAACTGCACATAGCGCTTAATCTACGCGCGCCGATTGAGAGCGTTGCCGCCGGCAGCCTGCCGCGCTTTGAGATGAAGGCCAGGCGTATCGAAGACCGCCGTCCACGCAGCTAAAAGACGTTACAAGAGATGTCAGAAACATACCGGCGCCACAACGCCGGTATGTTTCTGACATCTCTTGTAACGTCGTTTAGCCGTTATACTGATCTCGCCATTTGACCAGCTTTTCCACGGCTGCGTAGTCCCACGGTTCGCCCTGACCCATAATCAGATGGGTAGCGCCTGCTTTGGCGTAGGCGGAGCGGGTCTCGTCTGTATCGGCCTTCTGTGTGCCACAGCCACGCTCAATTTCGCGAGGGTCGCGGCCAACTTCGCGGCACCATGTATCCAGCACCTCCATTTTATGCCCGATTGTCTCGGGATCGCCAAAGCCGTGCCACATATCGGCGTACTGAGCAGTGATTTTGAGGGTCACTTTTTCGCCGCCGCCGCCGATCAGGATGGGAATCTTGCGCAGCGGCTGCGGGACATCGACCTCCCAGCGATGTTTAATGATTTTCAGCGACTCCTCCAACGCGGCGAGGCGGCTGGCAGGCGTGCCGAAGTCGTAGCCGAATTCACTATAATCGCGCTCAAACCAGCCAGCTCCCAGGCCCAGAATCAGGCGACCGCTGCTAATATGGTCGACCGTCTTGGCCATATCTGAGAGCAAGGCAGGATTGCGATAGGTATTACATGTCACCAGTACCCCAACCTCGGCGCGCTGCGTGAGCGTAGCCATAGCGGTCAGCAGGGTCCAGCCCTCGAAGTGCGCCCCGTTTGCCGGGCCGTAGAGCGGGAAGAAATGGTCCCAGGTCCAGATTGTATCAACGCCCAGATCCTCACATCTCTTGACCGCCTCCGCGAAGGACTGATAGGTCGTATGTTGTGGATGAAGCTGCACTCCGACACGTACCGGGCGTGTTTGTTGTGCTTGAGCCATAAAAAATACTGTTCCTTTCCATAGTGTGCGTTTATGTGTCTGGTTTTCACCTCCATTGTAAACAAATCGACAGTCTCTTTTTCATCCTTCCAGGCAGGCTGCTTCATCCTTCCAGGCAGGTTGCGCTTTAATGTCGCTCGCACGGTGAGTAATCCTCAACGTTTGCTTCTTTTGTGGGCTATAATGGTCAAAGAGGCGCGTGTCTTTCAAGCCAGGGGGCAGAGGGCCAGAGGATATGCCCCCAGCAGGCGAGGCGTTTCGTCTCCCCTTTGCCAGGAATAGACGTGTAAATTATAAAAAGGGATGGTAATACGATGCACAGTGATTCGATAGCTCCCAACGACCCTCCTTATTCCGATTCCGATTTTACAAACGCCTCGTCAGGCGTTTCTGATGTAAAATCGGAAAGGAGTAACTCTGTGCGCTGGGGGGTGCTCAGCGTGGCGAATATTGCCGTCAAACGCGTTATTCCGGCAATTGTGGCTTCCGAGAGCGAAAAGTTGGTGGCGGTGGCCAGCCGCAATGTACAGCGCGCCCGCGAGCATCTTTCTCACAGGCCGGGTGTGCGTATTTACAATGATTATCAGAGCCTGATCGACGATCCCGAGATCGAGGCCATCTATAATCCCTTGCCCAACAGTTTGCACGCTCACTGGACAATTAAGGCGCTGCTGGCGGGCAAACACGTGCTCTGCGAAAAGCCATTGGCCGTGACCGCTGAGGATGGCGCGCTGATGATCGAGGCTGCGCGCAACAGCGGTAAGCTACTCATGGAGGCGTTTATGTATCGTTTCCATCCTCAGATGATCTGGGCTCTGGAGCAGATACGCTCTGGACGCCTGGGAGAAGTGCGGATGGTGCGCGCGTCTTTCTTTTTCAACATTCTTCTGCCCCTGCGGCCCAACGACATCCGCTTGCAGCCTCAACTCGCTGGCGGATCATTAATGGATGTGGGTTGCTATCCCGTCAACTTCTGCCGCGCGGTCTATGGGCGACCGCCTTCCGCGGTTGCGGCACGCGTGTACGCGGCGGAGCCAGGAGCGGTCGAGCATACCACCAACGCCGTGCTCGACTTTGGCGAGGGGCGTTTCGGGCAGATCGCCTCCTCCTTTGGCCTGCCAACGCAGCAGATGGCCGAAGTGATTGGTGAGCAGGGCTCACTCAGCATTCCCATTCCCTTTGTCACCGGAGCCCACGAAACCGAGGTTATTCTCCACCTGGAAGGCCAGACAATCCACCAGAAGATCCAGCACGCCGACCCTTACCGCCTCGAAGTCGAGCACTTTGGCGCCTGTGTGCGCACCGGCACACAGCCCGCTTTCAGTCTGGACGAAACCCTGGAGAACCTGGCAACCCTCGAAGCCATCTACCAGTCAGCCGGCCATGCCTGGCCCCCGCGGCCCGCGCCGAACGGCGCCGCCAGCCAGGAGACAGAGCCCGTGGCCAGCTTCAGATCATCCGAAGAATAGTAGATGTTATCTCCAGAACGAGATATGGCGTATCTTTGAGTAGTAGAGGCGGAGAATGGCGGAGAGCGATTCGCCGATGCCGTTTTTGGTGTTAGTGACATAGAGATGGCGCGCTCCCCAGTAGAGCGTTTTGCCAGGGTCCTGTGGTTTCAGGGGATCGCCGCTCTCGCGCAGGCGGTTGAATAACTCGATTTGCTGGTCAATGCGGCTCTCGGTGTCAATCAGTAGCACAGCGATTTCGGGATTGAAATCGGCGGCGCGGCGGAAAAAGAGTCGAACATCGGTTTCAGAAATCTGCGATGGGCTGCCGGACTTGCATTCGATCATTACGCGGATGCCATCGACAAAGGCCACGACATCCAGGTCGCCGCCATCTGCCACGCCTTTAATTGTGACGCCGTGGCGGGCAGGCACCTGGAGCCAGCGCCGAAACCATTCGGCGATATACCATTCCAGCGTCGAGCCAATGTTATTAACCGTTTTGTAAAAAGAGCCTTTGCGCCAGTTTTCCTCTTCAAGCTCGACCAGCAGGTGTGCGCTCATAAAGTCCAGGTAGCGAACCAGCTTTTGCTCGCTACTGCACATATTTCTGAGTTCGCCGAGCGTTCCCTGCTGATGGAAAAAGATATGGCGGAGCAGCTTGCGGAAGGTGTTTTCGCCAAACGCCTCGTAGAGCAGAGTAAAGCGGTCTGCCTCGCTCTCCGTCATCTCCGCGGCGGCGAGGTGGATTACTCTGGGATCGGTGTAGACCTGGCGATGTTGAACCAGATACCATCCCTGGCGGCGCAGTACCAGGTCGAAGCCATCCTGCGCCGCCTCCTGCTCTCGTTGCCGGTCGTCTGGTGTAAATCTCACGACTGCCCTCCTGTTTTTATGCGCGTTCAGGGGTACCGGCTGATCGCAGGCCACCCCTATGCTATAAACGAATCGAGGTGCAGAAGTGTGCCGGCGAAATACAGGACAAATGTACACGCGTAGATCTGTAAGGCCCAGAACAGCCTTCTATTGCGCGTATACAGAGCATAGAACACACCTGCCAGTACTGCCATAATACTGGCTCGCCCGCATGACACTAAATCGACATAAGAAGAATGCGAAAGAAAGACCAGCAGGGCCAGGTTTGCCGCCCAGACCAGGGTGTAAGCATTGAAGCGTCGGTGCAAAAGGTCCCAGGCCAGCCAGCCCAGGCTGCCCAGCGTGGGCAGGAGCATAACGATGACCAGGAGCCAGAATTTGTGTGGTGTGTGGCGGAAGTGGAAGATGCCAGCGAAGGGGACATGCTCGAAAGGGGGAGTAAAGGTCACGCCAGTATGACCAAAGATCAGGGCCAGTGCGACGAGGAAGACGGCCAGCGGGAGCACACCCAGGCCGAGTAAAGTCAGCGCCTCGCGCCAGCGCCGCTGCCAGATGAACGCGGCGGCCAGGCAGAGTGGAAAAAGCACCGCCGTTTCACGCGAAATCGTCGCCAGCCCCATCCAGAGAGCTGCCAGCCCCCACTGTTTTTTCGCCAGGGACCAGAGGCCCAGGCAGATCAACAGACAAGTGAAGGGCTCGGTCGTGTCAAAGGTCAGGCCGGCGGCCAGCCCATAGTACAGGCCGAGAGCCAGGCTAAACCAGGGGGAAAGTTCACGTCTGGAGAGCAGGCCCGAGACGATTTCAACACTGCCAATGATCGAAAGCAGATTAATCAGCAAGAGCGCGTAAGGCACCAGGGGAGTCTGGCCAAAGCTCAACAGCCAGGCTAGCAGGGAATAGAGGAGGTGCTGATAGCGGTAGGGCGCGTTATCCATAAAAGGGGCGGCCCCCAGCGGATTGCGCGCGATCTGGTAGTAGAACTGTCCATCATACCCCCGTGTCCCGGAAGCGATATGCGAGCCCCAGACGGTTCCCAGGTGCACAAAATCGAAGACGCTATAATGGCGTACCGCCATAAAAAAAGCCAGCAGGAGCAGATAGAGTAGTCCGACCAGCAGCGATGGTCTGAGCGCGTTTTTGGCGCGCGGAAAAGAAGCCTGTATAGTCTGCACGGGCTCATCAGGAGGAATGATCACATTATTGTTCATCACAGTTGCTTTGGAGAGTCCTTTTCTCAAATTCTGATTAGCTTTGACTGTCCGCCCGTTCTCTCCTACGGGCGTTCCATGCCGCTCTTTCACGCTGGTTTACAGCCGAAA
>DASVMX010000149.1:0-6660 GCA_036384215.1 Ktedonobacteraceae bacterium
TGGGCGCGGTCCCATTAGCATGGCACACCTTCCAACAATTTCGACACAAAGAGTTTGGCGTCGATGTCATCGCCATCCTGGCCATCGGGGGATCGGCCCTGCTGGGCCAATATCTCGCAGGAGCTCTGATCGTATTAATGCTTTCGGGAGGTGAGGCTCTGGAGGCCTACGCGGTTCGACGTGCGCGTTCTTCTTTATCTGCTCTGGCTGAACGCGCGCCGCGGACCGCCCATATCTGGCGCGGTGACGAACTGGTCAGCATTCCGGCAGAACAGATTAATAGAGGGATGATCATCGTTGTGAAACCTGGTGAACTGGTCCCTGTTGATGGGGTCGTCGCCTCTGGTTCGTCCAACATGAGCGAAGCTGATCTGACTGGAGAGCCTGTACCTGTACGCAAAACAACCGGCATGCTTGTCCTCTCAGGGAGCGTCAACCTGGATGGAGGAGTAGAGATTCGCGCCAACAAACGCAGCGCGGAGAGTCAATACGCGCAGATTGTGCGCCTAGTGGAAGAAGCACAGAGCCAGAAAGCTCCCATCCATCGTCTGGCCGATCGCTACAGTGTCGGGTTTACCATCATTGCCGTAGCCCTGGCTGGCCTGGCCTGGATGCTCTCAAGAGATCCCGTCTACGCGCTGGCAGTCATGGTCGTGGCAACTCCTTGTCCGCTGATCCTGGCCACCCCGATTGCGATTATGTCAGGCATTGACCTGGCAGCTCGTAATGGAATTATCGCGAAAAGTGGCGCGTCCATCGAACAATTAGGGGAAGTGGATGTCGCGGTCTTCGACAAAACAGGGACACTGACATTAGGAAGTCCGAAAGTCACGACCATGGTTCTCGCAGAAGCAGCTGAGCCGGGAGGGGCAATGGAAACGAGCGCGCTTGAGGCAACAGACCATCTGTGTGCCTCCGGGACTATCGGCACTCTCCTCTGCCTGGCAGCTTCTGTCGAACAACTTTCCACTCATATCCTGGCGCGTGCCGTCCTGGAAGCCGCACAGCAGTGCAACTGCCCACTGCGCAGCGCCAACGATTTTGAAGAAGTTTTTGGGAAAGGCGTGCGAGGGCGAGTACCCATCTTGCCTGAGGATCGACACGCAGCGTCGCTTCCCTCCAGGGACACGGTAGAGGTAGCCGTAGGAAATCGAACCTTCATGAAACAGCTTGCTATTCTACTACCAGATGCATTGCTGGCTGAACGTGAACGCCGCAGGGAGACAGGACAAATTTGTAGCTTTCTCGCAGTGGACCGGCAGGTCAAAGGCCTGCTGGTACTGGAAGATGTTCCACGCCCGGAACTGGCTCAACTCTCAGCCAGATTACGCGAGACAGGCATCAAGCAAACAATCCTGTTAACAGGAGATAGCGAGATCGTTGCCCAACAGATTGGCAAGCTTGCTCTGGTGGATCAAGTCATCGCACGCTGCTTACCCGAAGATAAAGTGCAAACAGTAAAGAAACTGGAACAACAAGGCCATCGCGTACTCATGGTCGGTGACGGAATCAATGACGCCCCCGCGCTGGCCACCGCAACCGTTGGGATGGCCCTGGGAACGCAAGGCTTAACCGCAGCGGCAGCGGCCGCCGACACGGTGCTGCTCTCCACTGATATCCTGCACGTACCAAGAGCAGTGCGCCTGGGCCGGCATGTCATGCGTGTGGCAGTACAGGGAATCTGGGTCGGTATCGGCCTGAGCATCATCGCAATGCTGTTTGCCGCCTCTGGCCTGATTGCTCCGGCAGCCGGGGCAGTACTGCAAGAAGGCATTGATGTGCTGGTGATCCTCAACGCCTTGCGCGTGGGAAGAATCGCATTTTGAGCAAGCCCACTTCGGCATCCCTCAGGCAATTTGCCGGAGCAAGATGATTACCAGGAAGCATTTCCTCGCTTTTTTCGCGAAAGGTCGAATAAGACGTATACTAAAGAGAGGATTGAACGGAAAAGGTTTCTTCTTAAAAAAAAGAGTGGAGAGGTGTGATGAAGTTAACACTGGTATTCCCTTCGATAGGATCTGAGTGCAGATCCTATCGATCACGTAGACGATCATTTTTACTCGCTGCATTGCGTATGGCTTTCGGAGGGGTATGGGCTGTGGCTGCCTGGTTAAAATGGCAACCTGCGTTTCAAAATACGTTCCTCGATCAACTCACCCGCGCAAAAGAAAGGCAACCCGCAGCCATTCAAGCCTGGATTACCTGGTGGGCAAACCTGGTCAGTTTCAATCCCTCCTCATTGCTCGCCTGGAAGCCGCCACAGAAACAGCCCTGGCAGTATGCCTGCTTCTGGGTCTGTTCAGCAATCTGATCTCTGTCATTGGCATCCTTCTGGCCTTGGGAATCTGGAGTATCCCGGAAGGTTTTGGCGGACCATATCAACCCGGACAAAGTACCGATATTGGCACAGCCCTGCCCTATGCTCTTCTCTTTGGCATGCTTCTGGTTACCTCCGCAGGTCGATCCTATAGCCTCGATCAATGGCTTACGCCGCAGCCTGGCTCTCTCAGCTTTCTTGCTTCTGGTCACCTGAGATCTTCTACCTCCGAGGAGGAAGAACCGGCATTTTGAATGGTTCTCCCTACACGAAGTGATGCCGGTGAAAAAGGGCTTTGTGTATTCCTCGCTGTGCCCATGCACCCAGAAACAGAAGCAGAGGAAAGATCAGGTAAAAGATGGTATTGAGAAAAAAGGCGATGTGGAAAAGGACTTGCCAGAAAGTGGAGATGTGCCACGGAAACAGCATCCAGACGAACCCGCTCTCCAGCAAAAGCGCGCTGAGAAATTGGAGGGTGAGCTTCCCCTGAACTGCCTGATGCCACAGAGCGGCCCCAGTGAGCGTCTTTATGAGTCTGCCAGGGGCGATCTGACGCGCAAGAAGCTGATCCGCCTTCTTTGCGAGATACACCAGGAGAGGAAATGCCACCCAACAACAGCCCGTAAAAACGGAAAAAACGGTCAGAGAAGCCGTAAACCATCCAGGCAAAGCAATCAATGCGCCGAGGCGAAAGAGGACAACACCAGATGAGATCGCCCAAAAGACCAGACCCAGGCCAAATGCTCGTGAAAAGAGGCACAATTCAGAGGCGTTCCGCACTGCACCAACGTTGAAAACCACGAAAAAGAGCGCGCGTCCAAAGGATCGTGCTTGTTTAGGGTCTTGCATGATACCACCTCCTCGCTGCTCCGATACCTACGAAGCAGCCTTCCTGCAGAATGCAAAGCGAGTGAGAGGATAACTGACATGCGGTCCGAATTCTGGACTGCATGTCAGTCCTCCTCTGGTTAATGCAGCAGATGTAAAAACACATAGAGCGGGGCCAGCACCAGGGTGATAGTGCTCAAGAGCTTGATGAGCACGTGGAGCGATGGGCCTGCCGTGTCTTTGAAAGGATCGCCAACCGTATCGCCAACCACGCTGGCTTTGTGGGCCTCGCTTGTCTTACCGAGTACGGTTGCGTTGGGGTCAAGCGAATCGACAATCTCGCCTGCCTGGTTGACGCGCAGGTAGCCGGCCTCGATGTATTTTTTCGCGTTATCCCAGGCCCCCCCGCCGTTATTCAGGAAGAGCGCCAGGACAATCCCTGCCATCGTACCAACCATGAGCAGGCCCGCCGCAGCCTGCGGGCCCAGGATCGTGCCGACAGCAATGGGCGTCAGTACTGCCACCAAGCCTGGTAAGACCATCGCGCGCAGGGCGCCACGCGTGCTGATATCGACGCAACGCGCGTAATCAGGCTCAACGCGCTCTTCCGTGCTTGCCTGCATCAGCTTGGGATTCTCGCGGAACTGGCGCCGGGCCACGGTGCCAACCGCGCGAATGGCCAGCGAGCTGAAGAAGAAGATCAACGTCAGACCTATCAACGCCGCAATAAACACGCCAATATCCGCCAGGTCCACGTGATACACCGCCGCGTTTTTCTCGTACGAGTAGAGCACATCCAGGTAGGCGCTGAACAGCAGGAACGCGGCCAGCGCGGCTGATCCGATGCCATAGCCTTTGGTCAGCGCTTTGGTGGTATTGCCCACACTATCAAGCGCGTCCGTGATCTCGCGGGCGGCCTCACTCTGCCCACCCATTTCAGTGATGCCCCCGGCGTTATCGGTGATCGGGCCAAAGGTATCCATCGAGAGGATATACGCGCAGCTCATGAGCATGCCCATGGTTGCCACCGCTGTCCCAAAGATGCCACCTACGCTCGGCGCTCCAGCGACCATGTGCGCCAGCGGCAGGGAGACCTGGCTGCCCAGGAAGAATGAAAGGCCCAGCGCCGCGCAGATGGTCAAGACTGGCAGGGCCACGCACTCAAAGCCCAGCGCGATACCCGTGATAATCGTCGTCGCCGGGCCGGTGAGCGTCGAAGCAACGATCTCGCGTACCGGACGCCGGGTACCGCTGGTGTAATAGCGGGTCAGGTAGACAAAGGCCACACTCAACACAATGCCCACACTCCCGGCCAGGCCAAACCAGACCCAGGGAGGTATGCCATAGTTTCCCGCAATTGCCTTGCCGCCCAGCAACAAGAAACTGCCCACAAAGACGCCCACGATCGAAAGGCTACAGGTGATCCAGTAGCCGATCGTCAGATGCTTCATCGCAATTTCCCCCGGATCACGTCCGGCAGCTTTGTTCGGTTCCACCACAACCGAGGGGCGCACATACAGCAGGCCAACCATTGATGCTAGCAGACCAAACGCGCGTACAACCAGCGGGAAGATGATCCAGTTGGGATTCTGCGTGGCCGTCGCCAGCACCACCCCAAGGATCATTGCGCCAATATTCTCGGCAGCAGTAGATTCGAAGAGATCGGCGCCACGGCCTGCGCAGTCGCCTACATTATCACCCACAAGATCGGCGATCACCGCGGGGTTTCGCGGGTCGTCTTCAGGAATACCTGCTTCGACCTTGCCCACCAGATCGGCACCCACGTCTGCGGCCTTGGTGTAAATGCCCCCGCCAAGCTGGGCAAAGAGCGCGACAAAGCTGGCCCCAAAGCCAAAGCCCACAATCAACGAAGGGACGTTCTCCAGGCTCGTGCCCTGGCTATACGCCAGGAAGAGGAAAGAGACGCCCAGCAAGGAAAGCGCGACAACCAGGAAGCCGGAGGCCGCGCCCCCGCGCAGCGCGACCATTAATGCCTCGCCCAGGCTGCGGGTGGCCGCGCTGGCCGTGCGACTATTCGCCTTGACCGCGATCAGCATACCCGCGTATCCAGACACACCAGAGCAGATAGCTCCGATCAAAAGAGCCAGGGCGGTGTGCCAGGCCAGGCTCAACCTGGTGGCCTCGCTGCCCTGGCTGAGCAGGTACAGAACGCCGCAAACAAGGATGGCGGCAAATACAGCGAGAACCGCAATCGTGCGATACTGACGGCTCAGAAAAGCCTGCGCCCCTTTGAAAATGGCATCGGCCACCCTCTGCATCGCCGGTGTACCGGTATCTTTGCGCAAAACGGAGATGGCCAGGTAGGTTGCGAACAAAACCGCGAAGACGCCCACACCAATGGGTATCCACATATAATCGCTCATAAACATGCGCCTCCTTCGAGAACGCGAGAAGATAAAGCGAGGGTCAGCATCGACCGGCCACGATATCATGCTCAGTGTTGTCGAACTGCTGATGATCCCTGAAGAAAAACTGTATATGCGCGTCATTGCGCCAGACAGAAGCTCTTTCCTCAGATTTTTTCAACATCTTTCTTTCATATGTAGTATCGAATACCAGTCTTACAGGCATATCACAGCAGCGAACGAAAAGATCACAAACGGCTCACATTTTCGGCGCTGGCTGGCGCGCGTTGGGAAAAAACTGTGTGCCATCTGTGAAACTGACAGGCCATTTTGTGAAGCGTGTGTGAGGCGGATCAGCTATGCTCAGGCCAGGCGACAGAAACTTATCGAGAGCAAAAGAAAGGATCATTATGAACATTATCCTGCTCGGCGCCCAGGCATCGGGCAAAGGGACACAGGCAGAGCTGCTCACGCGGGCCTTTGGCCTCCCACATATCTCCAGCGGCGACCTCTTTCGCGAAGAGATTGCCCGGCATACCATCCTGGGATATAAGATGCAGGGGTATATCGAACGCGGAGCGCTGGTCCCCGATACCTTGACCGTGGCGATTGTCTTGCGGCGTCTCCAGAAGCCTGATTGCCAGCACAGCGCTCTGCTGGATGGCTTCCCGCGTACACACGCACAGGCCAGAGCCCTCGATCAAGGCATAGCCGCCCGTGGAAAACAGATCGACGCGGTCGTTTCACTGGAAGTGACGCAGGCAGAGTTGCTGCGACGAATCGCAGGGCGCTTTCTCTGCCAGGCACACCAGCACATCTATAACATCCACTCCAGTCCACCAAAGGTTCCAGGCATCTGTGACCTGGACGGCAGCAAACTCTCTCAGCGGGCAGATGATCAGGGCGAAGCAGCCCAGCAGCGCCTGAACATCTTTTTTACGCAAACAGTCCGTTTGCTCGACTATTATGGAGCCCAGGGCAAAGTAATCAAGGTCAATGGCGAGCAAGCGGTTGAAAAGGTCCATCAGGCGATTGCGAGCGGCCTAAGCAAACTGGTGACTGGCCAGAAAACAGTTCACGCTCTGATAACAGTTGGGAGTACAAATTAATTTTTCTTTTTGATACCAGATTGCCAGAGAGAGGAGAGAG
>DASVMX010000150.1:0-4641 GCA_036384215.1 Ktedonobacteraceae bacterium
CCCGTGCCAGCAATCTTCTTCCAAACCCCTGGCGAGGTGCCGCAGGCGCCGAGTTCTCACTAAAAAAACCTGGCGAGGTGCCGCAGGCGCCGAGCTCTCAGTAAAAATTACAATGTAACATTTGTTACAAAAACAAGAGGAAAACCAGAAGAGAGCCGCGGGCTGGATCGCCTGGCACGGCCCCGTCCTGGTTTCTCAAACGCGAGAAACGCTGATCTTACTTCTCGATCGGCGCGCCGATCAGGCTGCCCCACTCGGTCCAGGAACCGTCGTAGTTGCGCACATTCTGGTAACCGAGCAGGTAGTGCAGAACAAACCAGGTGTGGCTGCTGCGCTCGCCAATGCGGCAGTAGGCGATGATGTCCTTGTCAGCGGTCACGCCTTTGCCACCGTAGATCGCGTTCAACTCTTCGGCGGTCTTGAAGGTGCCATCAGACGCGACAGCCGTTGCCCAGGGCACGTTGGCCGCGCCGGGGATATGCCCGCCGCGCTGCGCACCCTCCTGGGGTAGATTGGCCGGGGCCAGCAGCTCGCCGCTATACTCGCCAGGTGAGCGCACATCGACCAGGGCCAGGCCATCGGCGCCAAGCTCGCCCAGAATCTGATCGCGATAGGCGCGGATTGACTCATTGGGAGTATGTGCTGTGTAGCTGGCCGCGGGATACGTCGGGACCTCGGTGGTCAACTCGCGGTTATCGGCCAGCCACTTCACACGCCCGCCGTCCAACAGGCGCACATCGTGGTGCCCGTAGTATTTCAAAATCCACAGTGCCCAGGCGGCAAACCAGTTGTTGTTGTCACCGTAGAGCACGATGGTGGTATCGTGGCCCACGCCCGCCGCAGACAGCAGCTCTTCCAGACGCGCTTTAGAAATAGGGGAGCGCACAATCTGGTCCTGCAAATCTTTCTGCCAGTTAAAAGCAACCGCGCCAGGAATGTGGCCCTCGTCGTAGGACTTGGTGTCAACGTCCACCTCGATCAAGCGCACGCTGGCATCACCGAAATGATCTTCAACCCAGTTGGCATCTACCAGAACCTCTGGATGGACATAACCCTTGTTTTCTGACATGGAACGAACCTCTCTTTGCGTTTCTCTTGAAAGCTTGATTGCGAAATAGGGCGATGCTCCGCTGCGATCTCCCCGGTTTAAAAACACAATACCATAAGCCTGGGATGGCTACAAGCTCAGATCGTGGCATTTTGCTGCTGGGTTAAAAAACGATATCGATCTCCAGGAATTAATTCATTTGTGTTATTGTTTCATTCTGTAGGCAGTTATATAATATAGCCAGGCTAATTGTGTGGCGCTATCCCCTTTTGGAGGCAGAGACCGCGTGAACTTATATCATCTACGCGTATTTATGACAGTTGCGGAATACGAGCACATTACTCGCGCTTCGGAAGAGCTTTATTTGAGCCAGCCCGCGGTAACAAAGATTGTGCAAAGCCTGGAACAAGAAGTTGGGCAGAAGCTGGTGGAGCGCCAGGGCAGGCGCATTGCTCTGACATACGCGGGCCAGGTGTTGAGAACCTATGCCCGGCGCATGTTTTCTCTGGAACGGGAAATGGAAGAGGCGCTGGCGGCATTAAGCGATATCGAGACCGGCGAAGTCACGCTGGCGGCGAACCCCATTACCGGCATCTATTTACTACCTTCTGTGGTAGCGCGTTTCCGGGCACGCTATTCTTGTGTGAAGATTAACCTGGAGATCCTCAAATCGCGCGATATCATCGACGAAACGCTGGAGTGGCGCCTGGATTTCGGCCTGGTTGAGGTCGATCCTTCCGAATTGCCGCTGGGCATGGAATACGAGACCGTGGCCTACGATGAATTGATCCTGGTTGTTTCGCCCAATCACCCCTGGAGCGAACTCTCCTCCATGAAAGCCGAGGAGTTGCGTGATGGTGTACTGATCCTGCGCGAGCCGGACAGCGGCATTCGCGAGTCAATCGAGCACGCGTTTTCTCACCAGGGCTACTCGGTCAGCCCGCTCTTCAACGTGCCCGACAGCGAAGTAATCAAGCAGATGGCCATCAAGGGCGTTGGCGCGACCATTATATCCGCCATGAGCGTGCGCCGCGAACTGGAAAACGGCGAACTGCTCCACATCCCCATCACTGACCTGGAAATGCGCCCGCGCCTGAGCATGGTCTGGCGCGAAGACAAACAGTTCTCTCCCGCCGCCCAGGCCTTCCGCGACCTCCTGCGCCGCGAACTACGCTCGCTGGACAACCCCCAGCGGGCCGCCTCATAAAAATCAGGGAGGCAAGCTCCGCTCAGATCTAAAGGGGAGCTTGCCTCCCTGATTTTGTCCTGTTCTCTCAAACGCGCCAGTACACACCCTGCTCGCGTGCCAGCAGGCGCGCACCGACCAGTTCACGGCGCAGTGTCGAAGCATCCGGGTGATGCCGCTTGATAAGCTCGTTGACCTGTATTTCGCTATAGCGCGTCTTCGGCTCGAAACGGCTGGCCAGCCAGCGCAGCACCACATCGCGCTTCTTGCGGCTGGCTGGAATCTCCTTGAGCTGCTGACCATCAAAGAAATCGCGCAACACCTTGCGCTCCCAGGCCTCCGCGTCCATCTCCTCCATCAGCACTAGCTCGGTCATCCGCTCCCGCGAAAGCAGACCCTTGCTGATCTGGCGCAGCTTCTCCGAATTGAGGCGGTAGTAATGTGTATTCTTATCCGCGCGCATCTCCACCAGCTCCAACCTCTTGAGCTGCGTCAAATGGTGCGAAACCGTCGGCGGCTTCAACTGCAACAGCGCCGCCAATTCCTCCACGCTATACTCCCGCGTCGCCAGAATACCCAGCAACTTCAAACGATTCTCATCCGCCAGCACCTTGAAAAAATTCAACAGCGCCTCAAAATCATCCTGTGACATTGGTTTTTTACCTCCTTATCTATTTGCAATTATGTCTAATTAGATTTTAATAGAATTAGATTAGCCTGTCAAGCCCAACTAAAAAGATGTTATTCGCCCTCCTGCCAGGTATGGTATGCTTCTGAATGACCACCTCTTTGAGGCATTTGCCAATCACGACACAATCACTAATATGCATCTTAATAAGAAAAGAGCCTGGAAAGCGTTTGTCCAGGCTCTTTTTTCAGCTTGTGGAGGTTAATAGTGGCCGATCCTGGCGATACGGATGCCGCCGCTGCCGCTGCGGAGTTTGAGGCGAGCGCGGGGACCATCGCCGACTTCGCGTCCGCCGAAGCTGTTAACAACACCGCCGCTGCCGGTTTTGGCGTCGAGACTGAAGGTGGAGTCGTCCGGTAATCTGAGCACAATACCGCCGCTGCCGGTTTTGAGCAAGGTTTCGCTCAGTGGATCGAGCGAACCGTCAAAGGTGATGCCGCCGCTGCCAGTGCTGACGCGCGACGTACCCGCGAAGTGGCTGCGTTGCATGCTAATCCCACCACTGCCGGTCTTGAGGGCAATCTGACCCCGCAGCCCGTAGCTTTCGATGCCGCCACTGCCAGTAACTACGTCGACCTGGCCTTGCAGATTATTAAGCTTGAGTCCGCCACTGCCAGTTCGGACATCAATTTGCCCTTGCAGTTCGTTGAGCACGATGCCGCCGCTGCCGGTCTTGAGCGCGATCTGACCCTCTAGTTCGCTGGCCTCGATGCGACCGCTGCCCGTGCGCACGCGAATATCTCCACTGGCCCCTTGAAGGTAGACGCGCCCCGAGCCGTTGTTCAGTTGCACATCGCAGTTCTCTGGCACGGTGATCTCGAAGTGAATGCTTCTCAGACCAAACTGGAAGATATTCCAGTGAACCCGCGTGGTGATCCCCAGAGTGTCGCCACGCTGGTCATACATGATCTGCATCTGCTCTGGATTGGTGCCGAAGCCGCTGGCGCGTTTGGTCGCGTTCACCGTAATCGCGTTCGGCTCACCCCTGCGAATCGCCACCTTGCCCAGGCCGTTGTTAATCACCAGCCGCGCATGCTCATTGATCTGAAAGCGCCGCTCCGGCATGGGAATGGTTACGACGCGCCAGTTTAAAATGAAAGCGACTATCCCTACGGTGATCAGGATGGTCAGAACAGCCCAGCTCAGCCAGGTGAGGATCACCCCAAAAATGCTGCCAGCGATAAAGACCGCGCAGATCAGGACAATCATGGATAAAACCCAGCCAACGCTCCTCCGGTCCCGGCTCTGTGGCTCTACCCGCAGTTTCTCACCCTCGCTCCAGACATCTCCCCGGCTCGGACCACCATAGCCCTCACCGTAAGACCGATATTCCCCCACCACCTGCCGTTCCTGTTCCCGTGGATCAGTATTAATTCCATTTTCACTTCTTGATGGCTGTTCTTGTTCATACATGTGCTCTTGGTTTTGCATGCCCATCTCCCCTTGCTCGTATTGAAAATGCCAAATAAAATCGTGTTATATGACAGAAATATATACGGGAAAAACCGCGAGAAGTTGTCCCTCTTCTGCTTGTTTGCCATCTGGTCCCCACCGCAGCCGCGCCTGCGGTGCTGCCGTGGGTGTGCGTCAGAGGCTCCGCTCTGACGCTGCCGCCGATGCAGCGCCGGTCCAATCCCATTCAAAGATATGAGTCATCCCTGATTTTGCAAAATCAGGACAAAGCGCGTTTTCCCCCCGCCCCAGGAAAAACAAGGGGTT
>DASVMX010000151.1:0-7289 GCA_036384215.1 Ktedonobacteraceae bacterium
CCCCGCTCTGGCTCCCTGCTCGCTTCTCTACTCCTGATCAGGCCATCAGGTCAATGACTTTCCCCGTATATTCGCGGAATTTGGCCAGGCGACGCTTCTTGAGGTTTTCGCGCAGGACCCAGTTAATATCAGGATCATTCCAGGTTGCGATCTCGCACATCAGCGCGAAGCCGTCATCTGGATTGACGGCGGTCACTACACTCAATGTATAACCCAGTGCCTGGCGCAAAACGCGCACATCTGGCCGTTTGCGCTCACTGGCAGGCAGGGCGTGCAGGTACTCGATCGCGACGCGCTGCATAATTAAAGCCGAAGAGATAAACTGCGCCGAGGTGAGTAGCGCAGGCTCAGATATCGCCGCCAGGCAGGCGCGCAGTTGTAAGCAATCGCCCCGGTCGAGCAGATCCATCAATTGCAGCAGTGTATCATCTGGGGCAGCAAGCAGCAGCTTCTGAAAGGCCAGGGCCGCGGCCTCGCGTACGCGCCACGAATGGCTGCGCGCATACCGGGCCAGCATTTCAAAAACCTCTTCGCGCCATTCCGCCATGGCAACCCCGCTAGCGCCAAAACCAAGGACCCCGCACATGACCACAAACTCGCCCGGAGTGTTCGTCACTACCTTTGCCTCTTCGCGCACCAGGTGGTTGAGCAGAGCACGCACCTCCCTGGAAAAGGCCGGTGTGAGAAAAGCAAGATGCTGGCTGAGGTCCTGAGCCAGTTCTATGTTTGCCCGCGCGCCAGGCAAGCGACTCTGATCGCGCAAATAGAATTCTAGAAAACCTGGCTGATTGGTCAAAGCTCGTTCTACCAGGGGCTGTAGAGTATCTTCCATACGCTCATAATCCATCTCTGTTGCCAACATCCATACGTGCGTTGACATGTTTCTTCGTTGCTTGACTTGTTCGCCTACACCATTCCCTATTTTACCACACTCTCGCCTTTCCGTCTTTCACCAATGCAGCAAAAATAGCAAAAAACGGAAAAAAGCCCAGAAAAAAGCGGCGCTGCCGCTTTTTTCTGGGCTTTTTTCCGTTTTTTGCTTGAGGACACGACTCGAACGGATTTCATATGGTCTGTTCTGGAAGAAGTATGCCTCTCAGGTGTGGAGAAAATATTTCCAAACTGTAGCAATATGGGAGCGTTTTTGTAGGGTCTGGTGGGCATCTGTCACAATTTTGTACCATTTACACAACAAAACGATATCCAACGCTCCAAACCGTCACGATCTTCTCACCAACCGCCCCCAGCTTTTTTCGCAAACGCGTAATATGGGTATCAACAGTGCGATCAAAGCCATCGTAATCATAGCCCCAGAGGTGTTGGAGGAGAAACTCGCGACTGAAAGCGCGACCAGGGTGCGAGGCGAGCAGCAAGAGCAATTCATATTCTTTCGGAGTCAGATCAAGTTCCACTCCATCGAGGGTTACAACGTGCTCAAGTTTGTAGATGCAGAGCGCTCCACGCACCACGGGAGCCGAGGTTGTAGACAACGAAGATTGCTCTCCCGCTGAAACATCTTCTGTAGGGGCCCGAAGTTGCGCGCGTGTCAATTCCTTCGCGCTCTCGGGGTGCGGTGAGGAGACATCCTGAGAGGGGGCAATGAATGGTACCCCTCCATTGGTTCTGTTCGATACTAGCGATGAAGAGCGACTATCCAATTCAACTCTCCGCAGCGCCGCTCGTACCCTCGCCAACAACTCGCGCATACTGAACGGTTTTGAAATATAGTCATCAGCTCCCACCTCTAACCCCAGCACGCGGTCAATCTCCTCAGTCCGAGCCGTGAGCATAAGAATGGGCATCAAATAATGCTGCCGCAATTGGCGACAGACTGCCAGCCCATCCAACCCAGGCAGCATCCAATCCAGGATAACGAGATGCGGATGATGCGCTTCAACCAGGCGAAGAGCCGCCAGCCCATCAAAAGCTTGAAAGACGCTATGACCTTCCGCTTCCAGTTTGGTGCGAATCAAATTGCAAAGATCTACCTCATCCTCAACAATGAGTATCACTGCCATAACATCTTCCTTACACAAAGGGAGCACCCTTTACAGACGCATCATACCCCGGCGCAGCAATCCGCAGCAACACACGGAAACAGCTCCCCTCGCCAACTTTACTCTCAACCGTAATCAATCCTCCCATAGCCTTGACCAGATCGCGCACAATAGCGAGTCCCAACCCAAATCCACCGGATGTTCGCGCCCGTGAGGCATCGGTACGATAGAAACGCTCAAAAACGCGCTCCAGGTCATCATTTGGAATACCAATACCTGTATCTGCGACAACCAGTGCAAGATAGTCGTCATCAGCCCGTTTCACAGTAATGGATACAATCCCACCTTGTGGAGTATAGGTAATGGCATTTCGGATAAGATTGAGTAAGATCTGAACCAGGCGCTGCCGATCAGCCAGAATGAGGGGAAGCATCGGAGCAACCTCGCGGATAAACGTGACTTGTCTCTCTCTCCTTGCGAGTGGTGCCATTGTTACATACACCTCTTCGACTACTTCACCTGCAATAATTGGCACAACATCCAGGTGCAGCTCATCCGAATCCATGCGTGCCAGGGAGAGCAAATCCTCGACAAGCGCACTCAGCCGCTCAGACTCGCGATGAACAATGTTGAGATAATCGCGCAAGTCGGCCCCGTCTGGCGCATTTTCACCTTCTTCCATCTCCATTACCAAAGACTCAATATGCCCACGAATGCTTGCAATCGGTGTTCGCAACTCGTGTGAAACATTGACAATCAACTCCCGGCGACTCTGGTCCGCTCGTTCAGCTTTCACACGCTCTTCCTCTGCGAGCGCTTCTGCCTGCGCCAGTCGCGTGCGCGTATCACTCAGGCCCAGCATGACACGCGCGAATTGCCCTGAGACAGAGGCCAGAATATTGAGCACATGGAATGCAATCAGCGCAAAACCGAAACCCGTTAGCGATAAAAGCAGGAAAAGGCGAACCCTATCAACAGCCATCCCCTCCCTGCTTGTTCTGGCTTCCCTCCATTCGCCACATCCCCTCGGAAGCGCTCGGAACAGATACAAGAACGGCAGAACAAGCAGCCCGATAGTGAGCGAGAAGATTGTAAGTCCAAGCGTCAGCACAAACAGATTGAGAATGGTAACAAATGAAATGGTGCCAAGCGGAAATTTTACAAAAAGGTAGGCCAGACTTTTCCAGGTAACTGCATTCGTAAGATGCACACTGAATCGTTCCAACCGCTTCAGGCCCTCTTTACGCGGAGGTGCCATCGGGCTGATTTCCACATGCAGCCAGCGCATAGCCAGGTTACGCTCGAACTTTGCCAGGCGCCACCATACGAGGATCACCAGAAGCAGAATGAAAATGCCAAGAATGGCAGTAATGGCATTGCTTAAGATACTGACTAACCCTAAGAGAAGAACCACAATGTAGAATATGCCCAGAGGAAACGCCACGAGCAGATAAAGCAGATTGACATAGGTCTGTTTTTCCCGGAGAATGCGAAACGTTGACTCTCTGCGCGCCTGTTCCTGTTCTTGTTGCTGCCCATTTGCACTGCTGCTGGCGTAATCCATCTGCCCTCTCTTTACGGTGATAGGTTGGTTCAATACAGCGCAGCCAGAAGTATTGTATCATGCCGCGCTTCTGTAGGGGCATCCCCTTGCAGGCGCCCGTCCACGTCCTGTATGAGATCGCTCTTAAAGTATGACCGAGAGGTGTGGAGGAAGTATGACGGATTTGTTACGAAAAGGTGGAGAGTCCAGACAGGCGAAGTGATCTGCCAGTCGATACAGCCAGTATCTTCTGGAACCTCACCAGCCTTAACATTGACGTTAACGGTAATCTTGTGATAGTCTGAAGAAGAGCAATACACATGATTATGTCTTTGAGAGGATTTGTTATGGTTGCAGATGAGGGGGTCGTTCCGACGTCTTCGCAGGTCCAGGCTTTTACGATTGAGCAGGTGGCCGCGCAGACCGGTCTGACGAAACGTACGCTCCGCTATTACGAGGAGGTCGGTCTGCTTCCTCCTACCGGGCGCACGGAGGGCAATTATCGCCGCTATACCCAGGATGATCTCCAACGCCTGGAACGCGTTAAAAATCTTCGCAATCTGCTGGGCTTTTCGCTGGCGGATATTCGGACGATTCTGGAGGCGGAGGACGAGCGCCAGCAAATTAAGGTGGCGTATAGCCAGGAGACAGAGGCAAGCAGTAAAATTGCACAGCTCGATCACGCGGATGAGATTATCCAGCGCCAGCTAGAACTTATTGAACAAAAAATCGCAGGTCTGGAGCAGATGCGCTCGACTCTTCTGGAAAAACTGGAGGGTCACGAGCGCAAGCGCCAGAATCTGCAACAGGACAAATATACGTAAATTTTCTTTTTGGTTACATCAACTAGAACGGATTCAACATATGACTCTTACTTCAGCCAGTTCTCAGGAACAGCCAGTTCCTGAGGTCGGCCTGACACCAGAACAACCCGTGATCGTGATACCACCGCGACGGGCAAGAAGCTTTCCACGCGCACTTATCTCCCTTCGTCATCGTAATTTTCGCCTCTTCTGGTTCGGACAGATGGTTTCCCTGGTCGGTACCTGGATGCAAACAACCGGGCAGGCCTGGCTGGTGCTGGAAATTACTCACAGCGCCTGGCAGTTGGGTATAGTGGGCGCGCTCCAGTTCTTGCCCATCCTGCTTTTCTCCATCTTTGGCGGCGTCTTCGCCGACCGCTGGCCCAAACGCAATGTGTTGCTCTTCACACAGAGCGCTGCGATGGTCCAGGCAGTCATCCTCTGGGCGCTCGCGGCCAGCGGGCATGTACAGATCTGGGAAATTTATCTGCTCGCCCTACTACTCGGGACAACCAATAGTTTCGATATGCCCACACGCCAATCTTTTGTCGTGGAGATGGTCGGGCGCGAGGATCTGCCTAACGCGGTGGCGCTGAACTCCTCGATCTTCAACCTGGCGCGTATTCTTGGTCCCGGCATGGGTGGCCTGGTTATCGCTTTTAGCAATGTGACCACGCTCTTTTTGTTAAACGCGCTCAGTTTTATTGCTGTAATTATCAGCCTGTCGATGATCCACGGCAGGGAACTGCACTCCGTCTCACGGCGCACAAACGAGAGGGGCGGACATGTCAAAACCTGGCAGAGCCTGGGCGAGGGCATGGCTTATATCAAACGCACTCCGTCAGTGCTGCTGATTATCCTCGTTGTCGGCACAGTCTCGCTCTTTGGCATTAATTTTAACGTGGTACTGCCACTTTTCGCAGACCAGGTGCTCAATGTCGGCGCGATTGGCTATGGCTTGCTCTCTTCGACAATCGGTGTGGGAGCGCTGCTTTCCGCCCTGTGGATTGCCTGGAGCAATCGCCAGCCGGGCATCAAGAGCATGCTGTTCAGTACACTGACTTTCAGTGTGCTGCTCGCGCTTTTCTCGGTCTCGCGCATCTATCAGTTATCGTTGGCGCTAATCCTGTGCGTGGGTTTCGCGCAAATCGCGTTCTCGGCTCTGGCGAATACCGCCCTCCAGAGCATCACGCCAGACCATCTGCGCGGGCGCGTGATGAGTGTCTACATGGCTTTCTTCGCGGGCAGTACCCCGGTTGGAAATCTGCTGATTGGCGGGCTCTCGATCCTGGGTGGGCCTTCCATTGCGCAATTGATCTGTGCTATTCTGGCTTTGATAGCAGCCATGGCCGGATGGATCTGGCACAAACCAGCGGAGAAAGATTTTGCAAAAGCAGCACACTTCTGAGTCAGACTGGCAGATTCTGCCGCTAACCATCGCCGATCAGCAGATCCATATTGCGCGCAGCGAGCAATTGTTAAGCGAGGCAGCACCGGGCACGCGCCCGGTGCTGTACTGGTCACAGGCCCGATCTGCCGGGCTGGTGCTGGGCTTTTCCCAAAAAGAGACTATTCTCAATCCCCAGGTGCTGGCCCAAAGGGCACTCCCGGTCTATCACCGCCGCGCCGGGGGAACGGCTGTACTGGTAGGACCAGAACTGCTGGCCCTGGATGCGGTCTTACCTGCCACGCACCCGCTGGTACACGCGGATATTGTGGAGTCGTATCGCTGGTTCGGCGAGACCTGGGTAAGCACATTACGCGCGCTCGGCGTAGAAACGCGCGTGGTTCCTCCGGCGGAGGCGCACGAGCAGCGCTTGCAGGCCAGACAGGATGAGACGCGCGAACGCGAAGCCGTTCTGCGCCGGGCTTGCTACGCCTCCAATTCGTCATACGAGGTGGTGGTAGGCCAGCGCAAGCTGGTTGGCCTGGATATGATTCGCAGGCGCAATGGTAGCCTGCTCCAGGCAGGCTTGCTGCTCAACTGGCAGAGCGAGCGCCTGGCCGAACTGCTCGGGCACACCCCGGAGGAACAGGCTCTGCTGCGCAGCGAACTGCCACTGCGCGCTGTGGGCCTGAATGAGCTGGCGCCGCGCATTACCGTCCCGCAGATCATCCAGGCTTTTGAAATGTTCTTGCTTGAAAACGTGCAAATTTCACAAAGCCAGAAATACTGACTCCTCGCGAAATAGCAGCCAGCGTAGTCTTCCCCGTGTGTCTCACATGTCCATAAATTTGAACTTTGGTTCTGTATTCAGATATAATGGGGCCTGGCCAAAGAGACCAAGATTGTATTGAGAGAAAGAGTAAAAAATGGCTGATAGAACCGCGCCAGGAGCGCTCCAGGTGGTAATGGAACCTGATTTCGAGGCTCTGGTGATTGGCGCGCATCCCGATGATAATGATTTTGCTGCCGCTGGCACCAGCGCCCTGTGGGCCAAACAGGGGAAAAAGATTGTCTGGGCGGTAATGACGAATGGAGCCGAGGGCAGCGAAGTCCCTGCCCTGGACGACCAGGAGCTGATGCTCCTGCGCGAGCAAGAACAGCGCGCAGCCTGCGAGGTGCTGGGCGTGCAGGCTGTGGAATTTCTGCGTTTCCCCGATGGGCATCTGCTCAATTCTGAAGAGACCCGCAAGGCCGTCGTGCGGCTGATTCGCAAGTATCGCCCGCGCGTGGTGTTTACCCACGATCCCACACAGCACATCTTCACGCCCGATCCCAACGAGAAACCGGAGGAAACGGCCTACATCAACCATCCCGATCACCGCGCAACTGGCAATATCGTGATGGATGCCATCTTCCCCGCGGCTGGCAACCCGCGCTCTTACCGCGAACTCCTGGCCGAAGGTCTACAACCCTACAAGGTCCACGAGATCTATTTCTATATGTCCGGGCAAGAGAACACCTACGTCGATATAAGTTCAACTATCGATCTGAAGGCGCAG
>DASVMX010000152.1:0-21476 GCA_036384215.1 Ktedonobacteraceae bacterium
GTCGAGGAGGTTTTCGTGCCAGCTGCCGATGCCCTGGAAGCTGCGCTGGTGCAGGGGGTGACGATTTATCCCGTGGAGACGCTGGCGCAGTTGATCGCGCATCTCAATGGACAGCAGCGTATCGAGCCTTTTGTGCCGGACCAGAGCGTATTGGATGAGAACGAGCTGCAGGTTTATGGCCAGGACCTGTCGGCGGTGCGCGGTCAGGAGCACGTCAAACGCGCTCTAGAGGTCGCTGCCAGCGGGGGACATAATATGTTAATGAGCGGGCCGCCGGGATCGGGAAAAACCCTGCTGGCGCGTTCGACTCCCTCGATTTTGCCGCGCATGATCATCGACGAGGCGCTGGAAGTCACCAAGATCTACAGCGTCAGCGGCATGTTGCCCACGGATAAGCCGCTGGTCGTCCAGCGTCCCTTTCGCGCGCCGCACCACACCATCAGCCACGCAGGACTGGTCGGGGGAGGGCGCGTTCCGCGGCCTGGCGAAATCAGCCTCTCTCATCGCGGCGTGCTCTTTCTCGACGAACTGCCCGAATTTGCCCAGAACGTGCTGGAAGTCCTGCGCCAGCCACTGGAAGACAAGCTTGTTACCATCTCGCGTGCCCAGGGTACCATCACCTACCCGGCGAATTTTATGCTTGTCGCGGCCATGAACCCCTGTCCCTGTGGCTATTATGGAGATCCGATCCGCGAATGCAGTTGCACGCCCACCTCGATCATGCGCTACCAGAAACGCATCAGCGGGCCGCTGCTGGACCGTATCGACATTCACGTCGAAGTGCCGCGCATCGATTATGAAAAACTTTCCGATAAACGCAAGGCCGAGGACTCCGCGACCATTCGCGCGCGTGTCCAGGCGGCACGCGAGCGCCAGCTCCAGCGCCTGAAAGGCACACGCCTGACCTGCAACGCCGAAATGGGACCATCCGAAGTGCGCGATTACTGCGAAGTAGATGCCCCGGGTGAAAAGCTGCTCAAAGCTGCTACCCAGCAGCTCCACCTCTCCGCACGCGCCTACCACCGCGTTCTCAAACTCTCCCGCACCATCGCCGATCTCGCTGCCAGCGAACTGGTACAGGCCAACCACATCGCTGAAGCGATCCAGTACCGGCCCAGGATGGGTACATAGATTAGACCTGCAGGCATGTGTGAAAATCACCTTTCCACTGCACTGAGTTGACCTTTCCATTGCACTGGTTAGTCTTTCCACTGCACGCTTGCGGGATTCCACTGCACTGGTGAGCCTTTCCAATGAACGGAGAGGCTTTCCGCTGCACTGCCGCTATACTGATGGGGTTTTAGAGCAGTGCAAAAGAGCGCCGCAAACTCTGCTCTAAAAGGTACAGAGAGGCATTCTTTCTGCTGGACGTCACTTCAGCAAAAGGAATGCCTCTTCAGGTATGAGATTGTGCAGCAGGGCTACGGCAGTTTCGTTTGCTCAGGGGAAGCTCCTGGCTCATCAGAGAACAGCGTTCCTGCGTGCGCATGCCTGTATGGAGCAAGAGGACCATGCTCAAATCAAGAAGTGAAGAAGAAGGACACGTGCCCTGTCTCATTTCCTGTGAGCAGATACTTCTCATCGGGAGACCAGGCCAGCGCTCTTATGTGGCCTCCGGGCCGATAGGTTTTTACAGGTGCCAGGTTGATACTCGCCTGATAATTCAGTAATTTGGGTACATTCCAGATTTGCACCGTACCATCCTCGCTGGCCGTAACCCATTTGTTGCTATTCCTGAGTTTTCATCGAGTAGGTATTATGGGCAGTGACAGCAATCCCAAAGTCACTGAGCAGCACCTCGTGGTTTTCTCCAAGCAAAAGGTTGTCTGGCTTGATATCGCGATGAACAATCTGGTGATCATGGGCATATTGAAGCACAGAAGCGATCTGTTTCACCAGATCGACCACTATATGGAGCGGAAGGCGAGACCCTGCCGGATAGAGGTCACGCAGGGAGCCGTTGGGGGCGTAGTTCATCACGAGAAAAGGGATGCCATCGCGTATGCCAAAATCCAGAATACGCACGAGATGAGGGTGTCCCAGTCCAATAATCGTCTGAGCCTCCTGGCGAAAACGTTCAAGCTCACCTTCATTCAAGCGGGTTCGCAGGATTTTGACTGCTGCCCGGGTCTCCAGGTGGGCATGCGTTCCCAGATACACCTCAGAGAATCCGCCTGTTCCGAGCAATTTGATAAGGGAATAGTTTCCAAACGTCTGACCAAGATAAGGGGCGAATGGTTCATCCATGCCTGTCTCTCCTTCCTGGCTGTCTCTTCATTCTGAGAAGAATACGTTGTTTGTGGAGATTTTCTCACAGGCCACTGCTCATCGTCTACACAATGATCACCTGAGTGCAGCGGACCGCCGCAACTGGTGCAGTGGAAAGGTGATTCCTTGATGTGAGCCTGATTCCAGGCGAGCGCCGCGGGCGCGCGTCTTCTGAGAACCAGCTATTCGAGCGCATTACCCTTTGTTAATATATGTTAACTTGCTGGGAAATAAACTCTGGCTTGCAATAGAAAACCAGATGCCGTTCGACTGGCTATTCACTGCTTTATGGGGCTTAGATTTGTGATGAAATGTTAACCTGCATACAACCGATTTTAAGGAAACCCGTCATTGATTTTACATAACGTTAAATAGAGTATCATCAAAGGCATTTACACTCTTCTTAGTGTTGTGGACACTCAAGGAGGTCAAGCTATGTCTTTATGGAACTCGACCGTCCAGTTCCCGTTTGCAGTGAATTTGACGGTCTACATCGTGTTGATTGGGATCGCACTGGCTGGACTGTATTTTATCTGGAGGCGGGGGAGAGCCGCCGGATTTTCTTTTCGCTGGAGCACGCAGGATATTCTGGTGCTCGCCATTCTGGGCGTTTTGCTCGAAGTGTATGATAATCTGATCGGTGATCAGTTTATCACGCCTGTGCTGAAATTATTACCCTATCCCGACATTATCCACGATTTCGCCATCAATGATCTGCCCTATATGTTCCTCTTGATGGTGGGTATCGCGCTGATCCGCAAGCCGTATGTGGCTACGGCGCTGGTCTTTTTGAACTTTCTGCTGATGCAGTTGCTGTTCCCCGGCGATAAGTCCAGCGCGCTGTGGTGGCCGTATGGCATCTACCAGGGTCTGCTGGTGGATATCTACTTTGTGCTGCGCGGCCCGCGGGTTTTCGAGAAGGCCAATCGCCAGGCATTTGCCGATGGCCTGATCATGGGTGCGGTGCGCGCGGTGCCGGCTGTGACGATTTCGGCGGTTATTATGGGGCCGCTGCTGACCGGCGACACGCACACTTTTGGCGATGTGGTGTTGAATGGCGGCTTTAATCTGATCGGAAATGGCCTGGAGGCCGCGCTTACTGCTGGACTGGCCATCTATATCGCGCATTCGGTGAGCCGCACTTCGACGCACGAGGTGGTCGCGTCCCCTGCTGCCCAGGAAGAGGTTGATGTCCAGGCTGCACTGGAGATCAATCAGGAAGGGAGCGCGTCATGAAACGCATCGCTCTGATCGGGGCCATTCTGGGCGTTTTGCTGGTGGTGGATGGCATCTATATGGTTGCTTCAAAGTACAACGATGGCGAGACCCAGGCGTGGAATCTGCCCGATGGCTGGATTGTAGTTATCTCAGCCGCGGTCCTGTTGATTGCCTCGGCGCTTGCCTATGTACTGTCGTCTCGCTCCGCACAGTCCGCGCGGTCTTCGCAGTCCGTGCCGGAACCGGTGATCAAGGCAGAGTTAGAAACAGAGCAAGCGTAAGATGCCAGACCTGCGTATAGATCACGTCTCTTTTACTTACGCGGGATCATCAGAGCCAGTGCTGCATGCGCTGGATCTGGTGATCCCCGCGGGGGAATTTGTACTTTTGACCGGGCCGTCCGGCTGCGGCAAGAGTACGCTGGCCCTGGCGCTGGCCGGGCTGATTCCCACGCGAATCGGCGGCCACTTGCGCGGGAGCGTCTACCTCGAAGCTACCAATATCAGCACGATGAGCATTCACGAGGTCTCGCAGCATATTGGCATGGTTTTCCAGAACCCCGATAACCAGCTTGTGCAGTTGAGTGTTGAGGAAGAGGTCGCTTTTGGCCCGGAAAACCTTGCTTTAACGCATAGCGAGATTGAGCAGCGCGTCGAGCAGGCTCTGATCTTCACCAGCATGGCGCATATGCGCCACGAGCAGATCTTCGCGCTCTCCGGCGGACAGAAGCAGCGTGTGGCGATTGCGGCCACGCTGGCCATGCGCCCGAATATTCTGGTGCTCGATGAGCCGACTTCAGACCTTGATCCGGTGGGCACGCAGGAGGTCTTGCAGGTTCTGCGCGCGCTCAACCAGCAGTATGGCATGACGATTGTACTGGTGGAGCACAAGGTCGACGAGGTGATTGAGTGGGTGGATCGCGTGCTGTTGATGGAACGCGGGCGCGTGGTGGTGGACGCGCCGCCGCGCCAGGCTTTTGACGATCTCCAGCGCTGGCACGAACTGGGTGTCTCGGTTCCCCAGATGGTGCAGCTTGCACACGCGTTGCCAGAGTTTTTTCCAGGCCAGCCGCCGCTTGCCCTGGAAGATGCCTGTGCTGGCCTGCGCGGCACTCATTATGCCCGCGCGTTGATGCAGCGCGGAGAGCGCGAGCTTACTCAGCTTGCAGACAAACCTGCCCAGGCCCTGCCAGTGCTCAGTTGGGACGCGGTGGGACTCTCCTATGGCTTCAAGCAGGTGTTGCGAGATGTCAACGTGCAGATCAGGCAGGAAGAGTGGGTGGCGCTGATCGGCGCGAACGGGTCTGGCAAGACTTCTCTGGCCTCGCTGGCGATGGGTTTTCAGGAGCCAACCAGCGGGGGCCTGCGTTATCGCGAGCGCCAGATCCAGGCCGGTAGTATTTCGCGCCAGGCCAGAGACATTGCCTATCTGTTTCAGGCCGCGGACAATATGTTGTTCGGGGCGACCGTGGAAAAAGAGTTTCTCTTCGGCCTCAAGCACAGGCGCAAAGACCAGCCGGACGCCGAGGCTCTGGCAAACATCGAGCGGATTATGAAGATCATTGACCTGGTGCAGTATCGCCAGGCCAATCCCTTTCACCTCAGCCACGGACAGCGCAAACGCCTGGCGCTCGGAGTCTTGCTGGCGCGCAATCCCGAGGTGCTGATTCTGGATGAGCCGACGACAGGCCAGGACGAAGGGCACGCGCGCGCCTTTCTCGAATTTTTGCACACGCTGCGCACCAGCGCTCGCCTGACCTATCTGATGATTACCCATCATATGCTGGCAGTCGCGCAATATGCCAGCCGCGTCGTGGTCCTGCGCAATGGCCAGGTGGCGATGGATGACACGCCCGCGCGCGTCTTTGCCCGTCGCCAGGAACTGGCCGAGTGCGGCATTCTTTCTCCACCCGTGGCCCGGCTCCACGCGCTTTTATGCGAGGACCGCGCGCCGCGGGTGGCGCTGAACGTGCCGGAGTTTTTACGGATGTGCGCGGAGGAGGTTACCACATGTTAACGCAAATTTTTAACTCCCTGGCTGCGCGGACCATTATTGGGTATATGATCATCTACGGCGTGCCCGCGCTCCTGCCCGCCCTGTTTGTCAGGGTGATTGGTTTTAAGGGTCTGCGCCACCTGTTTTCATACGAGCCGAAACCATCGATCATTCACAGGCTTGATCCGCGCCTCAAAGTCGTCTACCCGGTGCTGATGGGCCTGTTAAGCGTCTTCCTCAACTGGGACTACGTCTATCTGCTGGTTGGCTTTGCGCTGATCCCCTGGATACTTTTGAAGCCATCAGCGCAACGCCTGCGTGTTGTTATTACGATGGTGGCTATTCCAGTCATCGGCTTGATCTGGTCGCAGGGGCTGTTTCACACCATTGGCAATGGCACCATTACCAACCCCACGGTTGATCATCTGCTCTACACCTTTCCGCCCACGCTGAGCTGGGTTGGCACGCCTGGTCTTTCGGTGAGCGGGCTACTTTTCGGCGTGCAGCAGTCGGGACGTACCATGGCTGGCGCGCTCGCGGCTCTGCTGCTGTTATTTACCACCACGCCCTCGGAAGTTGTCTGGGCCTTTTACAAGTTTCGTCTGCCCGCCCAGGCCGGTCTGGCTTTCTCTGCGGCCCTGCGCTTCCTGCCGCAGATGATGGAGCGCGTGACTGTGCTTTTACAGGTGGCGCAGGTGCGCGGCTACGACCTGAGCATTCCGCGCTGGTGGGAGGTGCGCCAGTGGCCGGGTTATCTCTGGCGCGTCGGCGCCTGCATTCCAGTGGTAACCATCCCGCTACTCATCGGCGCGCTGCGCACAACATCTGTAATGGCCATGGTGGTCGACGCGCGTGGCTTCGGCTCGCATAGCAGGCGCTCAACTCTGCGCGAACACCAGGGCACGCTGGCCGATTACCTGGCGTTGGGGCTCCTGCTCGGTCTGACACTGGCGGTGATTTTGCTGGTTGCCTTGCATATCGGCAACCGCGATATATATACCTGATAAAAAGGAAGGAAGTAATTTTATGGTAAAAAAACGTCATATCCGCTGTTTTCTTTTCGACCTGGGCAGTACACTCTGGACGCGCTATGAAGAAGGGACGCGTCAGGCCAAAGAGGCGGGTTACGAGCAGGTAGGAGATCTGCTGCGGCGCGCGCGTGGCGGGGAGATCTTCGCGGCTCGGGACGCTCGGGAAGTGGGCCGCGAGGTACATAAAGCGATCGGACAGCAACTGCGCACGGAAAAACATCTGCGCCCGGAGTACGAACCCGACTTCGCGCGTGCAACGCGCCAGGCGCTGCAACTGCTGGGTCTGGCCGAGGCAGACCTCGAACTGGGCGCACGCGTCTTCGAGATGTTGCGCGTGCGCATTCCCGTCTCGCGTGTGCTCTTTCCCGATACGCTTTCAACGCTGGAGACACTGCGCCAGCGCGGCTATCTTCTGGGGGTTGTGACGAACCGCGATTACGGCGGCCAGCCTTTTCGCGAGGACCTCCAGAGCATGGGTCTGCTGGAATACTTTGAGTATCATCACATGGCCATCTCCGCGGATCTGGGGGTTCGCAAACCCAACCCTGACATTTTTCGCTATGCGCTTGAACGGCTCAGCGCGCGGCCCGAAGAGACCGCCATGGTCGGAGACAACTTGCTGGCCGATGTCGGTGGGGCCAGGGCCTTAAATATGCTGGGCATCTGGAAGCCCAAACCAGCAGTCCATCGGAAGTACCATACCACGCAGTCTGCGAAAGTCGTGCCAGATGTAACAATAGATGCACTTCACGATCTACTGCAGATATTCTAAAAAATTATGGTAAGTATTCTAAAGAGGAATAGAGGCCAGAAAATGTGCAGGGCGTGCGCATTTTCTGGCCTCTATTCCTCTTTAGAGCGTAGAGAGCGTTTTTACTCATTCATTGAAGTGAAGATTAGTCCCCAATTCATAACAAAATCCCCGGAGAACGCGGGAACGATTGACAGTCCTGTTGCTCGCTCCGTATAGTTTAAGCAGGGAAGTAATGTTTGTTGATCTATTTAGTCAATAATCATGGTGTATAATAGGCAGACAGGCAGGGAACGCAGAGCGAGAGACGCTGTGGTCTCGCGACCAGTGCGAGCTGGTGGGCAACATCCAGATTTTCCATCTGATGCGACACGCGGAGAGGCGTCAAGAGCCAGCGCAGTCGAAGACTGAACTGGTTCCGGGACAGCTTGTGCCTTTAACAGTAATTGCAGGGCGAGCGAGACCACGAGTAAGGAGCAAAGAGCAATGGCAGAGAACCAGGAGCCGACCACGAACCTGATTCACCTGGGGGCAGGAGCCGGCAGCAAGGTTGAGCGGATTAAAAAAGAGAGCAAGTATTTACAGGGGCAGATCACCGAACAACTCAAGGAAGATACCGCGCGTTTTACCGAGGACCAGGTGCAGTTGCTCAAGTTTCACGGCACCTATCAGCAGGAAGACCGCGATCTGCGCCAGGCGCGTAAGGCATCTGGTGAGGAGAAGGCCTATCAGTTTATGGTGCGCGCGCGCATTCCCGGAGGGTATCTGACCGCCGAGCAATACCTGGCGGAAGATGACCTGGCCGAGCGCTACGCCAACGGCACCCTGCGTTTAACCACGCGCCAGAGCATTCAACTCCACGGCATCCTGAAAGGGAATCTACGCGCGGCCATTCACGAGATCAACCTGGCTCAGTTCTCTACCCTGTCTGCCTGCGGGGATGTCAACCGCAACGTCATGGCCTGCTGCGCGCCGACTGCCAGCCGCGCCCACGCCAGGGTCCACGAGGTAACTCAGGCCATCGCCATGCATCTCGCGCCTCACACCAAAGCCTATCACGAGATCTGGGTTGATGGCGAAAAGGTCGAGAACGAGCAGCCAGAGGAAGAAGTGGTTGAGCCAATTTATGGGCCGACCTACCTGCCGCGCAAGTTTAAGATCGGCGTTGCTTTCCCCAACGATAACTGTATCGATGTCTACACTCAGGATATCGGCCTGGTAGCTCACCTGGCGGGCGAACCCGGCAGCGCGGACGAGCACCTGGAAGGTTTCACCGTTCTGATCGGCGGTGGCATGGGCATGACGCACGGCAAGGCCGATACCTATCCGCACCTGGCTCTGCCGTTCTGCTATGTGACTCCTGAAGAAGTTCTTGAGGTCGTCGAGGCCATTGTCACCGTGCAGCGGGACTACGGCGACCGTACCAATCGCAAGCACGCGCGTATGAAATACGTAGTGGCCGAGCGCGGCATTCCCTGGTTCCGGGCGGAAGTGGAGAGCCGGATCGGGCGCGGTTTACAAGATCCGCGTGAGGTCTCCTGGGATGGTGTAGAGGATCACCTGGGCTGGCACGCGCAGGGCGATGGACGCTGGTTCGTGGGCATCTATGTTGAGAACGGGCGCGTCAAAGACCTTGGCGAGGTGCGTATGCGCCAGGGCTTGCGCGCGGTGATCGACGAATTCCGTCCCGGCGTACGCCTGACCGCGCAGCAAAATATTCTGCTGGTCGATATCACAGAGGAGCAGCGCCCGGCGGTCGAGGCGCGCCTGGCAGAGTACGGCATTGTAAGTAATCCCAAAAAACTGGGTCTGCGCCGCCTGGCCATGGCTTGCCCGGCTCTGCCTACCTGCGGACAGGCTCTGGCCGAGGCCGAGCGCGTCTCTCCCACCTTTGTGACGCAGATTGAGGAGGACCTGCGCGCGCTGGGTCTGGAGGGCGAGGAACTCAGTATTCGCATGACTGGCTGCCCCAATGGCTGTGCGCGTCCCTACATGGGCGACATCGGTATTGTAGGGAGAACGAAAGATATCTATAATATCTACGTCGGCGGCGACCAGCCCAACACGCGTCTGAACACGCTTTACGCTACCATGGTTCATTTCAGCAACCTGGCCGCGACGGTTCATCCGCTGCTGGTGATCTGGCGCGACGAGCGCCAGGCGGGCGAGAAGTTTGGCGATTTTTGCTATCGCGTCGGTGTTGAATACCTGCAAGCGCGCGTGAGCGCCAGCGCCAGCCGGGTCGCCGAGGAAGTTCATGCTCATGACTGAGCGTCAGTCTACGATCGCGGTTGTCTCAAAGGCGTGATGCGGGCGATCAGGGGAGAAGCGTTTTGCCCAATTACTATCCTGTAATGCTTGATGTTCGTTCACGCCCGGTGATTGTGATCGGCGGCGACCGTGTCGCGGCTGAGAAGGCCGCCGCGCTCGCCGCCAGCGGCGCGCTGGTCAGTGTACTCAGTCCAGAATTTAGCACGGAAGTGCTGGAACTGGAGCAGCACGGCCAGGTCACGCTGCGCGCCAAAAGCTATGAGCCTGGAGACCTGGCCGGCGCTTTTGTGGTGGTGGCCGCCACGACCGACCCCGCGCTGATCGCGGCCATCTGGCGGGAAACCCAGGAGCACGGCCAGCCAGTGAATATTGTCGACGTGCCGCGTTATTGCACCTTCATTCTGCCTTCGGTGCTGCGGCGCGGTAAGTTGACTATCGCGGTCTCAACTGAGGGTGCCAGCCCCAGCCTGGCCAAGCGCATTCGCCAGCAGCTCGAAGAGAGTTTTCCTCCCGCGTACGAGGGCTATATCGACCTGGCCGCCCAGGCCCGCGTCTACCTGCGCCAGCAGGGGATTGATTACGCTACCCGCGATGCCTTTTTTCGCGATTTTATGGCCTCGGATGTGCTGGATGCCCTGAGTGCAGGTGAGCGCCAGCGCGCGCTGGCGCTCACCTGCGAACTTTTGCGCGAGTATGGAATTGAAATACAGGCAGGCGACCTGGCCGCGGCCTTTGCAAAGGAGCAGGCAGATGCTGCAACACAGCTCTGAGATAGATATACGCGAATTCGACGTAGAGGCGGCGGCTCCTGGACCTTCGCAGCCTTACGCAGAGGAGCGGGTGCGGGGCAAAGTCTACCTCGTGGGAGCCGGTCCCGGCGACCCGGACCTGCTCACCGTCAAGGGGCTGCGCTGCCTGCGAGCCGCGGAGGTTGTGGTCTACGACCGCCTGGTGAACGCGGCACTGCTGGATGAAGTTCCGGCGAGCGCGCAGCGCATCTTTGTGGGCAAGCAGCCGGGGCGCTGCTCCCTGCGCCAGGAAGAGATCAACGCGGTGCTGGTCGAGCAGGCTCGCCTGGGGCGGGTGGTTGTGCGTTTGAAGGGCGGCGATCCGTTTGTCTTCGGGCGCGGCGGCGAAGAGGCGCTGGCCCTGGTTGAAGCGGGAATCGCTTTCGAGGTGGTGCCAGGTATCAGCTCGGCCATCGCGGTCCCGGCTTACGCTGGTATCCCGGTCACGCACCGCAGCCAGGCGGGTGCGCTAACCATTGTCACCGGCCACGAAACGCCAGAACATACCGAGCCTCTGGTCGACTGGGAGGCGCTGGCGAGGTTGAACGGTACGCTGGTGATCCTGATGGGCGTGGGCACGCTGCTGTTGATCAGTGAAAAACTCACGCGGGCCGGCATGGACCCGGCCACGCCCGTCGCCGTCATCGAACAGGGAACCATCGCGCGCCAGCGCGTCGTGCGCGCTCCACTGTCCGAGATCGCCGAGCGCGTGACTACCGCCGGTTTACGCTCCCCGGCGGTGATCGTCGTAGGCCGCGTGGTTGACCTCAGCCCGCTGCTCTCCTGGTTTGTGCCTTCTTCTCAGGGAGAGTTTCAGATTATCCGTTGATCGCTTTCACACCCACGAGCCGTTGTGCAGTCTCGAAGGTCGAGTACGACCGGAAATGCTGCACCGCGGCGTAGCGGAAATCTCGATCCAACTCCTCCTCGTATAGCTCGCTTTCGCGCCAGTAGATGTAGAGCGCGTCTGGCGAAGTGAAGCAAAGAGGGGATTCAAAGCTTATCAAATCTACCTGCGCGAACGTATCGTGCGCGTGGCGCAAGCCGAGTTGTTCAACAAAGAACTGTTCCCGGCTTTCGCAGGTTTCGTGGCGCAGAGCCGCGTGAAAGAGACGCAGCTCCATCAGATCTTTGCGGGTGGGTCCATAGAAAAAGAAGATGCCTCCTACTTTCAGGGCCCGACGAATTGCCTGGAAAACCGCTCTGGGTTGTTTGACATGCAAGAGCGCCCGCCCGCAAAGCACGCGATCAAAATCCTCGGGGCGCAGATGTCCGCCCAGGTCGTCCAGATTGAGGTAGAGAAAGCGGATGGTCTGCTCCAATCCGCCAGCCTGGCTGCTTCGACAGAGCGCGGTCAGCGCCCGGTACGAGCGATCGATGGCCAGCACATAGCCGCGTGGTCCAAGCGTCCTGGCCAGGGAGATAGTCTGTTCGTTACTATCGCAGCCAATTGCCAGGATATTTTCACCAGCGCGCGCAGCCGTTTGAGCGAGCACCCAGGCACCCAGGTCGCTGACATCCTCCGTGTATTCCAGGCAGGCAATAGCGCCCTCCTGGAGCGCGGCAATATCGCGATAGAATTGCTCAGTCATTTTTTACCTCCCCTCTTGCCATTCATCAGCGCGTGGAGCGTCTGGCGCCGGATCGTGGGGACTGTTTTTGCCAGGTTAAGGTCGAAAGCACTGGCCTCGCGCGCTGATTTGTCGCGGGTAGCGAAGTCGAAAAACTCCTGTAAGCGCTGTGGGGCGAGCGCGTGTCTTTCGCCCCACCAGATAGGGTGCAGGACCATCTGGACAACCGGGCCGCCGTGGCCGGCGATCAGCTTCACGGGATCACCATAGTGGCAGTTGCCTCCCGCGTCCGAGAGACACCACTGGCGCAACTCGCCCGCGTCGGCATTCACGCGCCCACTCAGCAGGAGAGGTCCGCCGAAGAGCAGAGGCAGAGGTCGTTGAAACGAGATGGAGCGGATAGGCCGGCAGGTGATTTGCTCAACGCGGTCGCAGGCGGCGCATATCTCCGTTTCCAGCAGGCGCAGATACGAAGGGCTCTTGCATGTCTCGCGCGCCAGGTCGAAGTGCAGGCCAACCTCGTGTCCCATCTGGACAATATCAAGCAACTGAACGCGCGCCTGGCGCTCATCGAGGGAGTAGAGCAGAGAATCGGCTCGCACCATGTAGCTCGCGGGCAAGCCATATTCGTGCTCGATCTCAGCCATGCGCAGCGCCCTGGCCAGGGAAATCTTCACATCATGGCGTAAGAAGAGGATAGGAGGGCCGTTGTTTGGCAGAACCTCCGGGGCATTACTCAACACGTGGGCTCGAAAACGCGAGCGTACAGTACGTAGAAGCTGGCGGAAATAAGTATAACGAAAATCGGCAGACCATCCTGGATGCATGTGTACCTCCTCCATTTCCAACTACAGAACCCAACACCACATCTTCATAAATCCAGGGAAACAAGCTAGCTGTTTTTCTGTAGCAGATTGCCCCTCCTTCTCGAAACGCCAATTTTTGATCAACAAGATCACTATTCAGTATAGCACCAGTCCCAAGGTGAACGAATAGGATTTTTTACACGACCTCTTGACCACAAGAAACCTCCCGGTTATAATTAATAAAAAGATCGTCTGTTTATTAATCAGGGAGAGAAGATGGCCCGAACTGTGAAGCCGGAAGCGTTTGCCGCGAAGCGCAGGGAGATTCTGGATGCAGCCCAACGGCTGGTGTTGACCAAGGGATATGAGCAGATGTCAATCCAGGATATCCTGGACGAGGTACGGATCTCCAGTGGAGCTTTCCACCACTACTTCGATTCGCGCCGTGCGCTGCTGGATGCGTTCATTGAACAGATCAGGCAGGAGTCGGAGACGCCGCTTTTGCCCATCATTCATGATCCAGACCTTTCTGCCATCGAAAAACTCCAGGGCTTTTTTGATACGCTGGACCGTTTGAGAGTCGCCCACAAGGCTGACGTGGTCAAGCTGGGGCGTGTGTGGTATACCGATGACAACGCTGTCGTGCGCCAGAAAGTAGAAGAAGCGATTTTCCAGCAGCGCGCGCCGCTGCTCACCGAGATCGTCCGCCAGGGGGTGCGGGAAGGCGTTTTCACTACGGCCTATCCTGATAATGCCGGAGAAGTCATTCTCTCTCTGTTGCAGGGCATGGGCAATATCCATGCCAGGCTCCTCCTTTCGCTCGGTCAGGAGGGCGATGATCGAAGCTCCATCGAAAAGATCGTTTCCACCTATGCCGCCTATATGGATGCGATAGAGCGTGTACTGGGCGCGCCCCCGAATACGTTTTCCCGGAATGACACTGAAGCAGTATATTTCTGGGTAGCGGCGACGCGGGAGGCTGACCACATGTAAGGCAGAACGGCACCTGCCTGATTCTGCAATGTCGGCAGCCATTACAATGTTTGCATGTAATATAAGCATAAGTGATCAGGAAACGAAGAAAAGAAAAGGAGTGAGGTGTCATGAACACTCTCCCTATTCAGGCAGCCAGAACGTTTATAGTTGGCGTTATCGCACTGGGGGTATTGCTTTTTCTTCCGGCATGGACGCTGGCCTACTGGCAGGCATGGGTCTTTATTGTTGTCTTTATGACATCCACGAGCGTGATCGGAATCTATCTCACGCTGAAAGATCCGGCACTGCTTGAGCGGCGCAAGAAGTTCGGGCCGACCGCGGAACAGAGCGCAGCGCAAAAAATCATCATTTTCCTCGCGATATTCAGCAACCTCGCCTTGCTGCTGTTCTGTGCATTTGATTATCGCTTCGCGTGGTCTCCAGTGCCGTGGTATGTCTCAGCGCCTGGAGATGTGCTGGTCGCGCTTGGCCTGTTTATTAATCTTGTTGTCTTCAGGGAGAATAGCTACGGAGCCTCGACAATCGAGACTTTTGCGGACCAGAAAGTCATTTCGACCGGCCTCTACGCTCGTGTTAGACATCCGATGTACGTGGGTGTCCTGGTTATGGTCACAGGGGTGCCACTCGCGCTCGGCTCATGGTGGGGGCTCGCGATACTTGTTCTCACCATACCTGTGTTGATCTGGAGAATTCTTGACGAAGAGAAGCTCTTGAGGAACGATCTGCCGGGATATAGCGAATACACCCGGAAGGTGCGCTATCGTCTCGTGCCGTATCTCTGGTAGATCGTTAGCAGGAGACGCCCCTGCTAAGCCGCGCGGGGGCGTCTTCTGCTAACCTGTTTTAGCCATGAGCCCGGCACAAGAAAAATGAGGGCTAACTTGTCAGATGATTATGTTTATTTTTTCTCTCTTATTCCGATCAGGCGCGCCGAGTTTGCGATAACCGGAATGGATGATAATTCGTGCAGCAGCGCGCCGGTTACAGGGGCGAGGATGCCCGGAATAGCCAGCCCAACGGCGATAGCCAGCACGCCCAGCGAGAAGATCAGATTCTGGCGAATAGCGCGCATGGCCTGGCGCGAGAGGCTGAGCAGGTGCGGCAGCTTTGAGAGGTCATCGGACAGGAGCGCGATTTCCGCTGTTTCAATGGCGACATCGGTGCCCGCAAGCCCCATAGCTACACCCACATTGGCGCTGGCCAGGGCCGGTCCATCGTTGACGCCATCACCGATGAAGGCCACAATACGGCTCCCGGCCTGTAATTGTTTGACAATCTCGACTTTTTGCGCTGGCAAAACCTCAGCGTGTACTTCGCTGATGCCCAGTTCTCCGGCGATGCGCCCGGCTGTGGCGGCGTTGTCTCCGGTAATCAGGACGGTATGAATACCCATTTTCTGGAGATGCGCGATTACGCCACTGCTTTCCGGGCGTAACGTGTCCTCCAATACCAGCATACCCACGATCACAAGCGAGCGGGCTACGAAAATCACCGTGCGCCCTCCCTCGGCCAGGTCATCGGCCTGGGCTTGAAGCGCGATGTCTACCGTGACACCCTGCTCGGCCAGGAGTTTGGGACGGCCCAGCAGGACCTCATCTTTTCCCACACGAGCTCGCACGCCGAGGCCAGGAAGCGTGGTAAAACTGTCGGGGTCGTGGAAGGTCAGACCTCGATCTATGGCTGCTTGCGCGATGGCACGACCCAGCGGGTGTTCGCTTAACTTCTCAGCGCTTGCCGCGAGCCGTAACAACTCCTCTGCGCTGATTTCTCCCAGCGGTTGAATGCTCGTAAGTCTGGGCTGGCCAGTGGTGAGTGTGCCAGTTTTGTCGAAAGCCACTGTGTTGACTTTTGCCAGCGCTTCTACCGTGGCACCTTTCTTGACCAGGCTGCCACGCAGAGCCGCGTTGCCGATAGAGGCTACCAGCGCGGTAGGTGTGGCCAGAACCATGACACAGGGGCAGAAAACGATGAGAATGGTAATCGCGCGCAAGAGGTCGCCACTCCACCACCAGACTAGCGCGCCCAGGATCAAGGCTGCGGGCGTGTAGAATTTAGCATAGCGATTGAGAATGCGCTCTATCGGCGCTTTCTGCTCCTGAGCTTCTGTGACCATTCTACGGATCTGTCCCAGCGTGGTTTCCGTACCCACTTTGCCGGTGAGCACTTCTAGTGCGCCCAGCTCGTTTAGCGTGCCCGCGAAGACTGTATCACCCGCCTGTTTTTCGACGACCAGGCTCTCGCCGGTAATTGCGGCCTGGTTAAGCGAGGCTGTACCTGAGATTACACTGCCATCAACCGGCACGCGTTCCCCCGAGCGGATCAGGACCAGGTCGCCATTGACGACCTCCGCCAGGGGAATGATGCGATCTTCACCAACGCGGCGCACAGTAACCTGGTCCGGCAGCAACTTTGCAAGCGCGTCCAGCGCATTCCCGGCGCGGGCCGAGACAAATTCTTCCAGCATGCCCCCGGCCAGCAAAAGCACCGCGACCACTGCTGCCGCTGTGTATTGTCCAATGACCAGCGCCCCGATGGTCGCGAAAGAGACCGGGATATCCGCGGTAAAGTCTTTTTCACGAATACCCTGAATGGCCTCCCACCAGATAAAGACTGAACCCACCAGCGCGGCGGCCAGGTAAAGTGGCGTATGTGCCTGCCCGGCATCGATCAGGCCTCCTGGTGTTACACAGATGGCAAGCACCAGCAGCAGAAAGCTGGCCAGTGTAAATAACGTGCCAGGATCAAGGAGAAACGCGCGATAGCGTCCCACAAAACGCTTGCCGCCATATACACAGGTCGCGCAGACAGCCTGCACGCGTGAGAAAACGGGCGGATGAGACGAAGACGTTGCCATGAAACATCACCTCCATATGTTGTATCTGCTCAGATGCTCAGATGCTTTTTCACGGAAAGCGCTGTTAGCAATATCAGATGAGTTCATTCTGACAAGAACAGCCAGAAATATATGCTATACCTGCTCAGATATTCAGATACTTTGCCGCGAGAGAGCCAGAACCAGTTTTCTCTGGAGAACATGAGTGAGCCCGTGTCTCAGGGGTAGGGATGATCTGGCAGCCCCTTGCGCACGTGATCCACGTGATAATCTGCCTCGCGGAAGAGCGCTCCGACGTGGTGATCATCGATTTCATAGTAGTTTATATTGCCCTCCCGGCGTGCCTTCACCAGGCGTCGATCTCGTAGCAGGCGCAACTGGTGAGACATGCCTGACTCAGAGATGCCAGTGAGCAGCGCCAGGTCGCGTACACACAGTGGCTGCTGCGTCAACGCGTACAGGATGCGAGCGCGCGTTGGATCTGCCAGCGCCTCAAACGTTTCTACAATCAGTCTGAGGTGTTCCTCAGGTAAAGCCTTCGCGCGAGCCCGCTCAACTGCTTCAGGATTGATAGGTTCCAGGGAAATCTCTTTGGGCATAGTCTTCTCGCTAACTACCTGAATATCTGTGCATATTGTAACAGCAGTGGGTGGATCTGGCAAGCATTCAGGAGAGTTTCATCAGAAATCGGCGGTTGTCTGTTCTCTGTGTCGGAACCGTGCCTCTGGTCTGGCCTTGACAGTAATCTTTGCTTTCGCTACCATAGCCGGTAAGATATGCATCACCTGTGCCAGCAGGCTGTATTTTGTCTACAGCTTTTTCAGGCAGAGCTTCTGAAAGAAATCGAGATCTATGACGCTAAAAGACCTTCCTTTTACACGAGAGCAGATAGAAAAGGCCATTGAGACCTATCCCACACCTTTTTATGTGTACGATGAAAAGGGTATTCGTCAGGCGGTGCGCGCTTTCAAGCAGGCAATGGCCTGGGCGGATGGTTTTACTAATTATTTCGCGGTCAAGGCGCTGCCGAATCCCGCGATTCTCCAGCTTATCCGGGAGGAAGGGTTCGGCGCGGATTGCAGTTCGCTGCCAGAGCTGGTTCTCGCGCAAAGGGCCGGCTGGACGGGCGAGGAGATTATATTTACCTCCAATGAAACGCCTGCCGGGGAGTACAGGAAAGCGCGCGAATTGGGAGCGATCATTAACCTGGACGACATCAGCCAGCTTGAGTATCTGGAGCGCCACGCGGGCTTACCGGAACTGCTCTGCTTTCGCTATAATCCTGGAGCCCTGCGCGGCGGCAATAGTATTATTGGCAAGCCGGAGGAGGCGAAATACGGCCTGACGCGCGAGCAGCTTTTCCAGGCTTACGCGCTGGCGAAGGAGAAAGGTGTGAAACGTTTCGGACTGCATACCATGCTGGCCTCGAACGAGCTGAATCCGGCCTATTTTATCGAGACCGCGCGAATGCTTTTCGAACTGGTGGCCGAGCTTTCTCAGCAGGTAGGTATACGTTTCTCGTTTGTCAACCTGGGCGGTGGCATTGGTATCCCCTATCGACCGGATCAGACAGCCATGGATCTGCGCCAGTTTTCTCAGGGGGTGCAGGAACTGTACGATGAAAAAATTGTGGACCAGTGGTTGCACCCGCTCAAAATCGTCATGGAGTGCGGCAGACTGATCACCGGTCCCCATGGCTATCTGGTTGCGACGGTTTTGCATCAGAAAGAGACCTACAAACATTACGTCGCGCTCGACGCCTGCATGGCGAATCTGATGCGGCCAGCACTCTATGGCGCGTATCATCATCTGACGGTGCTGGGCAAGGAGCAAGAGCCCGCGAGCTATCTCTACGATGTCGTTGGCTCGCTCTGCGAGAATTTTGATAAGTTTGCCATCGACAGGCGACTTCCCAGGGTCGAGATTGGAGATATTGCGGTGCTGCATGACGCGGGCGCGCATGGGCACGCGATGGGCTTTAACTATAACGGGAAGCTGCGTTCGGCGGAACTGCTTTTGCAAGAGGATGGCAAATTGCGTTTAATCAGGCGCGCTGAGACATTGGAGGACTATTTCAGTACGCTGGATCTGGCTGGTCGGATAGAACGCTAGCCATTTCGGGAGAATCTCCCTATAATAGTTTCAGTGTCCTCAAGCAGATCGATATTTAGTCTCGACCAGAAAGTCCATGCTTGAAGGAGGATACCTGGGAAAGCAGAAAAGGTCAGGTGGTTTTGCGCTGGGGACTGGAATTTTAAAAGAGATTTGACTGTCCAGGCAAATCTCAACGAAACCTGGAATCAAGGGAGGCTTTTATGCCTGTGATGTTTTTGCAGTTAGTGCTGGCCGCGCTGATTGGCTATCTCTGGGGGTCCATCCCCTCGGGATATTGGATGGGCAAGCTCTTGCGCGGGTCTGATTTTGATATCCGCGATTACGGGAGCCGCAAGATTGGCGCGACCAATGTGCTGCGCACGCTGGGCAAGTTGCCAGCGGCGATTGTGTTTGTCTTTGATCTGTCAAAGGGTTTGCTGCCAACGCTGGTGGGGATGTTTATGCCATTCTTTGTGATTGGCGGCTGGGGCGCGCCTGTCGCGGGTCTGGCGGCTCTGCTGGGACACTGTTTCCCCGTTTTTATTGGTTTCAAGGGTGGACGCGGCGTCATGACCGGCGCTGGCGTGATTCTGCTGCTCTCGCCGTTTACCTTTGTGGTATGCGCGGTGATTGCTTTCGGTACTATCGCGATCTGGCGCTATGTCTCGCTTGGCTCGATTGTCGGCTGTCTATCCGCGATGGTTTGTGGCGTTGTTCTCTACATTATTGGGAGAACCGATCCGCATTTTTTCGCGGCGGTTACTCTGCCAACTGCCTTCTACCTGGTCGTTGGTCCTGGCCTGGTGGTGCTTTTTCACCACGACAACATTGGACGCCTTCTTACTGGCAATGAGCGCAAGATTGGCCAGAAGGTTCAGGCTGACGATAGCGCGCGCTCCGCGCGAGCATAACATCATTTGCTCTGGCAGCCATGCGCTTTGCTTGCCAGACGCGAGCCAGAAGGATATACTGAGATTCATCTAAAAGAAATGCGTAACAGGTATCTGGAGTAGAGCTGTGCAGAGAGCAAAGCGAGAAAAGCGAGAGCAGATCAAGCACCTGATTGTGGTGGGGAGTGGGAAAGGTGGAGTGGGAAAATCCACGGTGAGCGTCAACCTGGCACTGGCGCTGGCTGGACAGGGGGCGGCGGTTGGTCTGCTGGACGGTGATACGTATGGTCCCAGTGTGCCTCTCATGCTGGGAGTGCGCAAACGCGGCGAGAGCCAGGGGTGGAGCGGCACGCTGCCACTGGGCTTTCGCCAGACACCAACCCCCGAGCAGATGCTGCAACCCCTGACGCGCTATGGCGTCAAAGTCATGTCGGTCGGTTTTTTTATTGGTGAAGAGCAGGCTGTGGCGCCCATGCCCGATGTCCAGGGCATGTTGATTCGCCAGTTGCTTTTTACGGTCAACTGGGGTGAGCTGGATTATTTAATCGTCGATCTGCCGCCGGGCAACGGAGAGCCACAGTCTACGCTGGTGCGCGAACTGGAATTGAGCGGGGCTATTCTGGTGACCACGCCTCAGGACGTGGCGCGCATAGATACCGCGCGGGCGCTGGCCATGTTCCGCCAGGCCAGTGTGCGCGTGCTGGGCCTGGTCAACAATATGAGCGGATTCACCTGTCCCCACTGCGGAGAGGTCATCGAGATTTTTCCAGTTGGCCAGCAAACGCGCGCCGCGCTGGATGATCTGCCTATCCTGGCCACAATTCCTCTCCATCCTCCTACCGCGACAGGCGGCGATAGCGGCCAGCCAGTCGTCATTGGCCTGCCAGAATCAGCCGCCACCCGAACCTTTCACTCCCTGGCCACCTCGGTGAGTGACCTTTTCAAGCACAAGCCGTAGTCCTACTTTGGCAGTTTCTCACAGGGTGCAGGGGCAGCGCCCCTGCCGGAGCGCGAGGTGTCCTCGCAAAAACCTTGTTTCTTTCGTTTTGCGCCGCCACAGGCAGCGCAAAACGAAAACTAACGAAGTAGAGGTAGTAAGAAGAGTAAGAAAGAAGGGGAAGCAGCAAAGGGAAGCGATGCAGGCGATCTCCCTCGAACGCCTGGCCGCGGCGAACGCGCGTTGAGGAGCAGGCGCGCTCAATTGCTGAGCACACAGAGTATCTGGAGGAAGGAATCTCCCACTTGAAAGAGGTACAGGCTCAGCTTGCCATTGGCAATCTGCGTGCTCGCGCGCGTATTAGCAGCGGCAACCTGGTTGCGCTGGCGAGCAGCCTTAACCTGATGGCTGATCGCCTGCTGCGCTTCGACCAGGTGGACACCTACATGCAGAAGCTCACCCGCGCGCTGCATGAGCTGAGCCAGGCATTGTATAATACCAGCATAAGACCGGCGTTTTGCTGCTGAGAGGAAGTTTTAACCATGCCAATCTGCCCAATTTGCGATGATACCGGGCTGCGTAACTCGGATTCTGCTCACCCTCAATTTTGTATGTGTGCCGCGGGTAAGCAGTCCCGCCGCCAGTGGGAAGCCAGCCAGAGTGGCGCGCAGCATCGCACGCCGCCGCGCCCGGCCAGCTTTATCGATATTGCAAACCTGGACGATGTGAATGCCAGTGTCGATGCCATGCGCGCTTCGTTGCTGGGCGCGGGAACGGCGGACCCCGCTACGCCCGCGCGCCCTTCGGCGGCGGCTTTGCTCTACCAGGTTGCGCACGCGGGCCATGAGGTTTCGCCCTACGAGGCAACCCAGCTCTACGACCTTGCCAGGGCGCTGGAGGGCTTTCTAGGTGCCCTGGTGCCAATTGGCAGGAATCCCAAACGCTAGCCTGCAACTCCTCGCGCCTGTGGCGCTCGTAAAGAAGAGAGCTGAAACCGTAGCACATTTTCAGCTCTCTTCTTTACGAG
>DASVMX010000153.1:0-9684 GCA_036384215.1 Ktedonobacteraceae bacterium
TCCATGTATGCGGCATCCTTTGGATCTTTTTCCCGGCCTCCATCAAAGAGATCTTCCGACCCCTGTTCAAACCACTGTGACTACCAGCAAATGAAACGTCGGGAGTGTGTTCTATCCCTGCTGTCTGACCACGATGGTCCCGCATTGATGGCGCTGATCAACCGCACGCAAGAGGATGTGTGGTTGGCCACCGTCAACGATCTGGACGCTCGCGACCGCTTCCAGCGCTTTGAGACACGCCGTGACTTTTGGTATCATGCCACCATGAATCACCTCCGCTTCTATCAAGCGCTGCGCTTCGGTCTCGCTGAGTTCGGCGATGCACCTGCCGTCGGCTCCACGAATGCCTTCGACATCGCTGAGGAAGATCAGCCGCTCCGCGGAAAGGGCTTCGGCCAGGGCTGCCGCGGCCTGGTCCGCGTTAATGTTCAGGCAATCACTCCCCTCGCCCTGTCCCAGCGGCGCAATGATCGGCAGGTAGTCCTGCTCCAGGAGATCGAGCACCAGGGTGGGATCAACGGTATCAATCTCACCAACCAGCCCCAGATGTTCATCCGCAATGTGCGCGTGGAGCATCTTGCCATCGGTTCCACATAAGCCGACCGCTTTGCCACCCAGCGATGCCGCAAGCAAGACGAGATGTTCGTTGATCTGTCCACGCAAGACCATACATACCACCTCTAAGGTCTCCGCGTCTGTCACCCGCAACCCATGCTCAAAATGCGTGGGAATATGCAGCGCTTCCAACATGGTATTGATAGAAGGTCCGCCCCCGTGAACCAGCACCGGGCGAAGCCCCTGCTTTTGGAGGAGGATCAGGTCAGTAAGCACCATCTTCTGGTGTTCCAGTGTGCTTCCTCCGAGTTTGACGACCAGAATACGACCTTTGAGACTGGGAGCGACTTCGATCAAGTCCAGATTTGCCCCTTCGGAGAGTGGTTCTTCTTGCTTGTTCGGTTCCGCGGTGAGTGTGCGCTCGTTCTTCATAGGAATAGGCTTCTTTCTTTCAACGTATTCAGCTTTTCTGTAGGCGTGGAAACACAACCATGAAACATGCGGCATTGCCACGCGACGTTCTCTTTGAACTATACGATCATCTGCCATCAAGAAGCTATGCAAAGAACGAGACTTCCCCTCAGAATCCTCTCAAAAGGGCGAAGTGGTGCTCGCAGGTGATGCATGCAGCATTTGTTGAGTGCCATTTCGCGCTTTTTGGCCGCGTTCCTTGAGGTTTTTGGCTCCTGTGCCAGAAAATCGTGCCGCTTCCGAAGTCGCCACGCGTTCTTCAGACGATTCATGGTGTTGGTTATCGCTTTCAAGGGGACTCGGAGGGGGCACGCATGTTGCCTTGTTCTTGAGAGATCTGTTTCTTCTTCTGAGAAGGTTGAGATAGGCACAAACAGTTTGAAGACTCTTTATGCTCTGATTAGAGCGTAAAACTGGGCCAGATCAGCCGCTTCATGGGCCTGCATACACCATGTTGAGACTATTTTGAGCAAAAATCCTCCCCTGTTGTCAATATCCAGTCGATTTGCATGCGTTTCTGGAGAGCACACTGATCTTCTTTCGCTTACACTATCTCCAGCGCGAGGGAACATCTATGGACACCTGACCTTGTGCTCAGGAGGAACCATGCAAGAGGAGTCGGATCAGTCACGTCGCTGGTTATTGCTTTTCACCAGACCGCTCGACTTGCCAGTGTGGGATGCCATCCTGCAGATGGCAGCAAAGAGCAAGGCGGCGGTCGTCGCGGTTTCATTCACGATGCAACCTGAACTGCAGACGCCATCTGCCTCTCAGGAGATACTTGGTAGGAAGCAGATGTTTCTGGCTGCGTTGTGTCTTCGCGCCCGCGCCCGTGCCGTTCCACTTGAATGATATGAGGAGTCGAGCACCCATGTGCTCGCACGGATCACGGCGATGACGCGTGAATTTCAGTGCGACAGCCTGCTTCTCGGGAGTTGGCAAGGGCACGCGCGGGTTTCAGAGCACAAGTTGATGATCGGAGAACAGAAAAGGAGCCACGAGCCATGCCCGGAGCACGAATTTTACTGGTAGAAGACGATGCTGTTCTGCGCGCGCTGCTCCAGCGCAATCTGGAAGCCCGCCAACACCAGGTGTGTGTCGCCGTAGATGCGCAGTCTGCACTCACATCTTTGCGCACTGGCCCATTTGATCTGGTGATCCTGGACATTAATTTGCCCGACCAGACCGGCTGGGAGATTCTGCGCGCAGGTCAGCGTGAAGGCTGTCTCCAGGCACAAGCACTGGGCGATGAAACCGCGAAACTGCCAGTTGTCGTTGTTTCGGCGGTACGGGTCAGCCTGGCTCGCTTGAAAGAATTTCCTTTGCTGGCCTATTTGCCCAAGCCGTTTCCCATTGAGGCTTTACTCCGCCTGGCGGAAGAGGCCGCTCAGCGCGGGTGGAAGCGGGTTCATTCTGCTTGAAACGCAGAATGGTGTGTCAGACCCCCTTGAGGGATTTCGAGCTCCTTCGATAAGGAGCTATGACGTGCCGGGGGCCGTCATGGACTTCGTGTGACTTCTTACACTACAAAAGGAGGAAATGTTGTGCCAGGTATCGTCATGGATCTGGTGGCCGTCCTGGTCACGGTGATCTCATTTATCGCGTTGATTGCGTTTACTGTTGGCTGTGATCGTCTCTAGCCGCAGAGAGGGAGGAAATAAATGAACTCGCCACTGGAATATATCCTGGTGGGCATTGTCACCCTTGGCGTTTTAATGTATCTGACCATTGCGCTGCTGGCGCCGGAGAAATTTTAGTGTGGTGCGCGCTGTGTGACACACGGCGGCGCACGTGTTGTATGTATCAAGTGAGGAACCTCTTATGCCTGTAACGCTCAATAGTGTTGTGCAGGTCGTCATTTTCATGGTCGTTCTGCTCCTGCTGACCAAACCGATGGGGCTGTATCTGACCACTGTGTTTGAGGGACGGAAAAACTGGTTGACACCAGCCCTCCGACCCGTCGAACACCTCTTTTATAAACTGTGCGGCATTGATCCTGAAGAAGAGCATAAATGGACTGGCTATGTGATTGCCATGCTGGTCTTTAGCCTGGTCGGGATGCTGCTGCTGTATCTGTTTGAACGCACCCAGCAATGGTTGCCATTCAACCCCCAGGGGCTTTCCAATGTGGAGCAGGGACTCGCCTTTAATACCTCTGCCAGTTTTACGACCAATACCAACTGGCAGTTCTACACTGGCGAGACCACGATGAGCTATCTGACGCAGATGGCCGGGCTGGCCTTCCATAATTTTGTCTCTGCTGCGACTGGCATTGTGCTGGCCGTTGCCTTGATCCGTGGCCTGACCAGGCGCAGCGCGCAGACCCTGGGCAATTTCTGGGTTGATCTGACGCGCTGCACCCTGTACGTGTTGCTGCCCCTGTCGATCATTGGTGCGCTGTTCTATGTCTCGCAGGGCATGATCCAGAACTTCAATGCTTATGTCACCGTTCACACGCTGGATGGTGTGACCCAGACCATCGCCATGGGGCCGGTTGCCTCGCAGGAGTTTATCAAGAATCTGGGTACCAATGGCGGCGGCTTCTTCAACGCCAACTCGGCTCACCCGTTTGAGAATCCAAATGCGCTGACCAACCTGATCATCATGCTCTCGGTGCTGATTCTTCCTGCTGGTCTTTTCTACATGTTTGGCAAGATGGTCAAGGACACGCGCCAGGGATGGGTGCTGTGGGCTGCCTCGGCGATCCTGCTGGTAGTCGGCATGAGCGTGCTGCTGGTGGCTGAGCAGACGGGCAACCCGATGATTGCACATGCAGGCGTCAACCAGAGTGTCACCTCCACGCAGGTGGGTGGCAACATGGAAGGCAAGGAAGTGCGCTTCGGCATTACCGACTCGGCCATGTTCAATACCATCTCGACGGCGGCCTCCTGCGGCTGCGTGAATAGCTTTATCGACAGCTATACCCCGCTTGGCGGCCTGGTTCCCCTGGCCAATATCGGCCTGGGTGAGATCGTCTTCGGCGGTGTTGGCTCCGGCCTCTATGGCATGCTGATGTTCGCGATCATCGCCGTCTTTATCGCTGGCCTGATGGTCGGGCGGACCCCCGAATACCTGGGCAAGAAGATCGAACGCAAAGAGATCATGATGGCTGCGCTCGCTCTCTTGATCCTGCCCGCTTCCATCCTGGGCTTTACCGCGGTGGCCAGTGTGCTGCCACAGGGGGTGGCCTCCATCAGCAATGCGGGGCCGCATGGCCTCTCCGAGATGCTCTATGCCTACACCTCGGCCAATGGCAACAACGGTTCAGCTATGGCGGGTCTGCTGGGCAGTCCCTACTGGAACTGGACCATGGGCATGGCCATGCTGATCGGGCGCTTTGCCTTCCTGATCCCGATCCTGGCCTTCGCGGGTTCGCTGGCACAGAAGCGCGTGGTCCCGGCAGGACTGGGCACCTTCCCAACCAACGGTCCGCTGTTTGTCGGTCTGCTGATCGGAGTCATCCTGATCGTGGGTGCGTTGACCTACTTCCCGGTCTACTCCCTGGGACCGATTGTGGAACATTTGCTGATGCAGGCGGGAAAGACGTTCTAAGATGAGTATCAATCAGATTCAACAACCTGAAGCCAATATCGAACTGGAAACGAAGGCATGGAAAACGCGCCGCAAGGGCGAGATCTCTATCTTCGATCCCAGGATCATTCGCCGCGCGATCCCCGATTCCTTTAAGAAGCTCGATCCACGCGTGCAATTGAAAAATCCGGTGATGTTTGTGGTCGAGGTGGGCAGCACGATTACGACGATTGAGTTCATTCGCCTGCTCTTCGCCCAACCGTCTGGCGCGTTCACGGCGGACCAACTGGTGGCCGAGCGCTGGTTTGTGCTGGCGGTAGCGATCTGGCTGTGGTTCACGGTGGTCTTCGCCAACTTCGCCGAGGCCATGGCTGAGGGACGCGGCAAGGCCCAGGCCGATACCCTGCGCAAAGCGCGCAGCACGACCATGGCTCGCCGTTTGAATAGCCGCGAGCACGACAGCGCGACGACCCTGGTGTCTGCGCCAGAATTGCGCAAGGGGGATTACGTGCTGGTGGAAGCGGGCGATGTCATCCCCGGCGATGGCGAAGTCGTCGAGGGCGTGGCCTCCGTCGATGAATCGGCCATCACGGGCGAGTCGGCCCCGGTCATTCGCGAGAGTGGCGGCGACCGTTCGGCGGTCACTGGCGGCACGCGGGTGCTCTCGGACTGGATCGTAGTACAGATCACCGCTAATCCTGGAGAAACCTTCCTGGACCGCATGATCGCCCTGGTGGAGGGCGCCAAGCGCCAGAAGACGCCCAACGAGATCGCGCTCAACATCCTGATCGCCAGCCTGACCATCATCTTTGTGCTGGTTGTGGTGACCCTGGAGCCGTTCGCCATCTATTCGGGCCAGGCGGTCTCGGTGACCACCCTGATCGCGTTACTGGTTTGTTTGATCCCCACGACGATTGGCGGACTACTCTCAGCCATCGGCATCGCGGGGATGGACCGCATGGTGCAGCGCAATGTGCTGGCCATGAGCGGACGCGCCGTGGAGGCCGCTGGCGATGTCGATGTGCTGCTGCTGGACAAGACCGGCACGATCACGATTGGCAACCGCATGGCCACCCGCTTTGTCCCACTCAAAGGCGTGGAGGAACGTGAGGTAGCCCACGCGGCCATGCTCTCCAGCCTCTCTGACGAGACTCCCGAAGGCCGTTCAATCGTGGTGCTGGCCCGCGAGCGCTATGGCTTCACGGACGAGATTGATCCCGCGCTGACCTTTGTGCCCTTTAGCGCGACCACGCGCATGAGCGGCGTGGATCGCCTCAATGGCAGCAACGAGCCCATTCAGAGCGTACGCAAGGGCGCAGGCGAGTCCATCGAGCGGTTTGTCTGGGAACAGGGCGGCGAGACCAGTGCTGAACTCCAGGAGATCGTGACGAGCATCGCCAGAGTCGGCAGTACGCCGCTGGTGGTGGCGGAGACCGCGACCAACGGCAATGGGAAGCAGGCACGAGTGCTGGGCGTGATTGAGCTCAAGGACATCGTGAAAAGTGGGATGCGCGAGCGCTTCGACCAGTTGCAGCGCATGGGCATCCGTACGATCATGATCACCGGCGATAATCCGCTGACCGCTGCGGCGATTGCCAAAGAGGCCGGGGTGGATGACTTCCTGGCCCAGGCCACCCCCGAAACCAAGATGCAGCTCATCAAAGAGCAGCAGCAGGGTGGACGGCTGGTGGCGATGACCGGCGATGGCACCAATGACGCGCCGGCCCTGGCTCAGGCAGACGTGGGCGTGGCGATGAACACGGGGACGCAGGCCGCCAAAGAGGCCGCCAATATGGTGGATCTGGACTCCAACCCGACCAAGCTGATCGAGGTCGTCGAAGTTGGCAAGCAGCTCTTGATCACGCGCGGCGCGTTGACCACGTTTAGCATCGCCAATGATGTGGCCAAGTACTTCGCTATCATCCCGGCGGCCTTCGCGGTGACCTATCCACAGTTGAACGCCCTCAACATCATGGGTCTGGCCACCCCGCACAGCGCGGTGCTCTCGGCGGTGATCTTTAACGCGCTGGTCATCATCGCGCTGATCCCGCTGGCGCTGCGCGGCATCAAGTATCGCCCCATCGGCGCGGGTCCGCTGCTGCGACGCAATCTGCTGATCTATGGCCTGGGTGGCATCATTGTCCCGTTCATTGGGATCAAGCTGATCGACCTGATCCTGGTCGCCTTGCATCTCACCTTGTAAGAAACGGAGAGGAGTGAATGACAAGGGGCTTTCCCACGAGAAAGCCTCTTGTGTTCCGAAAGAAAACGCGCAATGAAGACTTTTCTCAAGAAATACCTGCGCCCGGCCATTGTGATTACGCTCTTACTGACCATTGTCACTGGCTTCATCTATCCGGGCATCGTGACCGGCCTGGCTCAACTGATCTTTCCTCACCAGGCCAATGGCAGCCTGGTCTATGCCAACGGCAAGCTGGTGGGCTCGGAGCTGATTGGACAATACTGGACCTCGCCACAGTACTTCCACGGACGGCCCTCCGCGGCGGTCGATACGGTCAATGGCACGCCGGTGCCCTATGCTGCGGATAACTCGGCAGCCTCGAACGCTGGCCCCACCAACGCGTCGTATATCCAGACCGTGCAGCAGCGCGTGGCAGCGCTCAAGAAAGAGAACCCGGACGCCCCTGCTGGCCCGGTTCCTAATGACCTGGTGACTGCCTCTGGTTCGGGTCTCGACCCGGATATCTCGCCTGCCGCGGCTTTCTACCAGGCGTCGCGCATCGCCAAAGCGCGCGGGCTCTCCCTGGACCAGGTCAACAAACTGATCAACGATCACATCCAGGGCCGCTTTCTCTGGATCTTCGGGGAAGAGCATGTCAATGTGCTGGACCTCAACCTGGCGCTTGACGCCCTGAAATAAGCCATCAAAACGAAGCGGAGGAGAGAAGCGAACAACCCCTACTCTCAGGTACGCTTCACTCCTCCGCTACGTTTTGATGGCTTATTTCTTGAGCATTTCCAGAGATCTTGCGTATCGTTCTGCTCATAATCTTCCTGATCATCGTCGCCTTTGGGATCCTGGCTCAGTTTGCTCACCCGGCGCTTAAATAAAAGGGGACACTCTTTGTTCTTCTGAGGTGAGAGCTTCCGTCCAATTAAAAAAGAGGAGTACAGAACCAGATCAGAGGAAAGAACCATGGACCAGCCAGAGCCGCCAGAGAAGACGCCGGACATACCAGACCAGCCAGGTCGTCCTGAACCCCCTGAGCGGGATGATTACGACCTTTCAAGGCCGCGTGGAAAGATGCTCAGGGGCAGCCAGCCCGGACGCGAGCGCGTACGCATTGTGTACGAGACCAATCCTGCCTTTCGCCGTCTGAAAGAGGGAGTGCTGGAAGCCACACCGGTCATCGAAGAAAAACGCGGTGCCTGGGGACGCTCCTGGCAGTGGCTCAAACACACGTTTATCGGCATGCCGCTGTCCAGCGCGCGGGCCGAGCACGAGCGCCTGCCCAAATGGAAGGCACTGGCCGTCCTCTCGTCTGACGCAATCTCCTCGGTCGCCTACGCCACGGAGGCCATTTTGCTCAACCTGGTCGCGGCTGGCTCGTTGGTGCTGTGGGTGACGCTGCCGATCAGCCTGGTGATTATCGCCCTGCTGGCGATTGTCGCGATCTCCTATCGCCAGACCATTCCGGCCTATCCCAACGGCGGCGGCTCGTACATTGTGGCCAAAGAAAACCTGGGCACCCTGCCTGGACTGGTCGCGGCGGCGGCACTGCTGATCGACTACGTGCTGAACGTCGCGGTCAGCGTGGCCGCGGGCGTCCACAACCTGGTCTCGCTCTTCGGGGGCTTGCAACCCTGGATTATCCCGCTCGACCTGCTGCTGGTGCTGTTGATCACCGTCGTCAATCTACGCGGTTTGCGCGAGTCGGGCACGATCTTTGCGCTGCCAACCTATTTCTTTGTGGCGAGCGCGCTGCTGCTGATTGTGGTCGGGATGATCAAGGCTTTTGTCATCCATCATCAGCCCCTGATCGGCAATTTCGCGCCGGTCAGCGCGGTGGAGCCGCTGTCACTCTTTTTGATCCTGCGGGCCTTCGCCACGGGCTGTTCCGCTATGACCGGGGTTGAGGCCATTTCGAATGGCGTGCCCGCGTTTCGCAAGCCGGAGGCACGCAATGCCTCCATGACCCTGAGCATGATGGCCGTGATCCTGGGGACGCTCTTCTTTGGTATTACCATCCTGGCGATGACCTACGCGGTCGAGGCCAACGAGAGCGGCAATCCTACGGTCATCTCCCTGATCGCGGGCCAGGTTTTTTCGGGGCCCCTGGGCTTTTTCTATCCGATTTTTCAGTTTGCTACCCTGGGCATCCTGACGCTCTCGGCAGAGACAAGCTATTCCGATTTTCCGCGCCTGGCCTCGCTGCTGGCCCGCGACCGCTTCCTGCCGCACCAGTTCTCGTTTCGCGGTGATCGCCTGGCTTTCTCGGTTGGCATCGTTGCGCTGGCGCTATTAGCCAGCCTGTTACTGGTCGGCTTCAAAGGCGACACCAACGCGTTGATTAACCTCTTTGCTGTCGGGGTCTTTCTCTCTTTTACCCTCTCGCAAAGCGGCATGGTCCGTCACTGGTGGGTCAGGCGCGGAAAGGGCTGGCTGCGCAGCATGTGGATCAATGGCCTGGGCGCGGCCACGACGCTGCTGGTCGTGCTGATTGTCACGGTCGCGAAATTCCTCTCAGGAGCCTGGATCGTTGTCCTGTTGATTCCCCTGCTGGTCCTGATGTTCCAGGGCATCGCGCGCCACTACCGCCACGTGGAGCGAGAACGGGTCGCGGACCTGCCGATCCGTTCCCAGGACATTCAGCATCGTTTGATCGTGCCCATCGAGCGCCTGGACCGCGCCACCATGCAGAGTCTGGCCTACGCGCGCTCGATCTCGCCACACGTCACGGCAGTCCATATCGCCATCGAGGAAGAGCAGGCCAACCAGGTCCGTGCGGATTGGGAACAATGGCAACGGCGCATTCCCGCCAACGAGGAGACGCATCTGCTGATTATCGAATCTCCGTATCGTTCGCTCATCCGCCCCCTGCTGGCCTATATCGATACCATTCACGAGCGCCATCCCAACGAGACGCTAACGGTCATCTTGCCTGA
>DASVMX010000154.1:0-2073 GCA_036384215.1 Ktedonobacteraceae bacterium
TGCAATCGGGTTGCTTCCCAGCCTCCGCTTTCTGGTGGAATCAGTGCACCAGGGGTGCGACTCAGATTGTTGCCAGGGATATGGAGAAGCGCACAACAAACAGGTGCCTGGCTTGGATTGCTGGCGAATGTATCGCTGATATTTCCCATTAGCCACGCTATGCTTCAAATTATGGTACCATAAAAATATGAGCGCAAGCGTAGCCCTTTTTCAGAATGGGCGTTCTCTCTTACCTCCGCGATAGCGCGGCGAAAGGTCAGGACAGATGGCGAATCTCTTTCAGTTTCTTGGCAATGAAGACGCTTTGACAGACGAACTCTTCGCCTTTATCGTCGACCGTAGCGCGGATCACCGCAACCAGCGTGCCCTGGTCAGCGTCCTGCATGAAACACTTCCACAAATGGTTTCGGTGGCAGAATGTATGATCCTCGATGGTGTTGAGGAGCGCTCCTACGTCGCTGAGTATGTCCACGCGGTTCTTCACCATCACGCGATAGATTAAAGAGCTTTTTGCACACATATAAAAAGGCACCGGGACAGGGAAAGGTTCTCTCGCTATTTCCCCTGCGCCAGATCCTGTATGATTTCTCTGGCCGCGCGCGCGCCCTCTCTGGCTGCGCCTTCCATATAACCCTGGAACTCGACCGAGCAATGTTCGCCCGCGAAGTGAACAGAACCCTGGCGTACGCCTTCGTAACCCGCGAAGCGCGTATATTGTCCAACGCGCCAGCAGGCGTAGCTGCCCCGCAGGAAAGGGTCGCCAGTGGGATAGCTTAACGCCGCCTTGCCGGTATAGTGAGCGCTGATGCCGGGGAAGACAGACTCCAATTGCCGCAGGCAGTCCTGAGCATACTGCTGGAGATGCGGAAAATTATCTGTCGTGGAATAGGCCATCGGCGGTGCATACGCGGCCCCTCGATGCCCGCTTGTATAATCAACCAGCAGCCCATTTGAGCCGGTTTGACCAAGGGATGTGTCCCAGAGCGTCTGCATCTCCAGGTCGGTGATGACAAAGCCATTGTCCGGGTGAGGCCAGGGGCCATCGTCGTACCAGTAAGGCCGATCAAACTGTAAGCAGAGCTTGGAGATCGTGCCATAGCCCAGTTCCTCGATGACCTGCTGCTTGAGCGGATCAAATCCCGCCCGCCGATAATCGACGTGGCGCAAAACGCTGAACGGGAGAGCGAGAATCGCGTGGTCGCAGTGCACTTTCAGGGTATTACCGGCAGCAGCAAATGTCAGGGTAAGCGAAGCGTCGCTCATGCGCTCAAGCGCTATGAGTTGATGGTCCAGGTGGACACATCCTGGCGGCAAAACGCGGGTAATTGCCCACGGCAGTTGCTCGTTCCCCCCCACGAGCTTGCGGCTTGCCTGCAGCGACCCGGAGGTAATCGGCCCTCCAGCCGGGTAGAACGAGCCAAAAAGATAGATCAGGTTGAGCGCGCTTTGCTCACGACTATCCAGGCCATAGAAACCAGTGCAGGCCGCGTCTAACAGATGGCCCACTGGTACATCGTGTCCGCCTTCGACATACTGCTCAATCCACTCATACGCACTGAGGTGATCGAGTCTCGCCCCTTCCGGGGTAAAACGCGCATAGGTCGTTGGAAAACCTGCATCCTGGAACTGCTGGTATAACCGGGGCGCGAGAGCCTGAAAATCCTCTGCCAGTTCTTCCGCGCGATAATAACGATTGCAAAAATACATCACGCTCTGGGCCCGGTTCATCCTTCCGCTCCCCAGATTAGTCGTGGGCAGACCGAAACGCGCGATCAACTGATGAAGAGTCTCATGCTCAGCGTCAATGAACTCTCCACACCACTCGCTGACCATCCCGTCCGCCCAGGTCATGGCATCTGAATGCATGCGACCGCCAACGCGACTGGACGCTTCGTAGATGCTACACGCAAGACCGGCGTCCTGCAAGGAAAGAGCCGCGTTCAGTCCCGCAATGCCAGCTCCGACGATAGCGATTTGGGTCATGGGTTTATCTCCTCTTCAAATCACAAGTGGTGGCTCTCTATGTGATAGAGGGACACGTTTATTGGTCCTGGCGATCATTGTCTGGCCGGG
>DASVMX010000155.1:0-2104 GCA_036384215.1 Ktedonobacteraceae bacterium
CCCCCCCCCCCCAAAAACCCTCTTTTCTATCTCTGGGGTGGGGTTGCCTCGCTGCAAAACGAAGAGATGGAGACAATGAAAAAGCCCTGACGGTCAGGTTTGAGCGTAGATTGTCGGTGGGGGTGAGAGCTGATGCGCCAGCCGCAGAAATGTTTCGAGGTGCTGGTTGATGAGATGGGCGAATTGTTGTAACTGGTCCTCGTCGAGGTCGGCGACGGCCCAACAATTCATGCCGTATTTACTCCAGTGCGTCAGATAGTAACCCTGCATGGAGAGTGTACGCTGGTCGGCGCTCTGGCTGGAAGGCCAGGCGAAGAGGTTGATGACATGATTGCCGCTTTTATAGACAATGGCCGCGACCGCGTGGTTGTCCAGGAAGTCCACGCGCCCGCCGACCAGTGAGTAGCCCTGGAGGGTAAGATTGATGACTGGCGGCGAGAAGCCCAGTTTGCTCTCAAACCAGAGTTTCAGCGCGTTGGGGTCGGAGGAGAGCAGATCGACCATGCGGCCATCCACCAGGGAGCGCTCGTGACTATCAATGACCGCGCGCGCCATGCGGTTATCATCGGAGAAGCCCGGCCGCAGGAGAGTAAAAGCCCAGAAGGCGAGTCCGCCGAGCAGGAGCAGGAGCAGGGCCGCGGCGCTGAGCCAGGGCCAGGAAGCGCGCCGCGCGGGCCGGGACGCCGATGCGCTTTGCGGGAGCGCCAGGCGCACGCGTTTCTGGAGGGCAGAGGGCGCCTGAAAATAGAGCGAGCCGCCCTTGATGGCAGTGCTCAAGGTGCGATAGCTCTGGTGCTCGCGCTGACAGACCGCGCATGTCTGGAGGTGTTGCTCAACAGCCAGGCTGTGCGCGACATCCAGTTCGCCATCGAGATACGCGTGGAGCAAGTGCTGCGTCTCCTTACAATTCACTCTTTTCCTCCTCCTTTGCACGCCGCGCCAGGTCGCGCTGGAGCCGTTTGCGGGCGTGCGACAGGCGCGACATCACAGTGCCCATGGGAATATGAGCCATGGCGCTGATCTCCTTGTACGACAACTCTTCCAATTCACGCAGGACAATCACCTCGCGCAGCTCCACCGGCAGGGTCTCAATCGCCTCTTTCAGCTTTTCCTGGTCTATCTCGTGCAGATAGATCAGCTCTGGATCGAGCGCTTCGCTTTCCACGTCGTGCATCTGTTCGTCAAAAACCTCGTTTGTATGCTGCTGGTGCAGCCAGGTATAACAGGTATTGCGCACAATCGTCAGCAGCCAGGCGCGGCTATTGCCTCCGCGAAAAGAAGGCAGAAAACGGTACGCGCGCAGGCAAGCCTCCTGAACCATATCCTGCGCGTCCTGGTCATCATGTGTTAGCCAGCGAGCCAGGTTATAAGCAGCATCCAGATGCGGTAGAATAAGCTGTTCAAAACGTAAACCCATGTCACGCTCTTGCACCTGCGTCTATTCTCACCCTTCTAATATCAAGACTACCAATCTAACACATTTATTCAAATCGATCAGGGGGCTGTATATTTAGTGTAGATATGGTTTCAACCTTTGCCATTCACAGAGGCAACATTTCTGGGTGTTATAGAGCAAATAAAGGCCCGGCCCACAGTCGCGAGCCGGGTCTTTGTTTGCTCTATAACGGTCGCCATCTGTCACGTGGGTGGCAACCAGGAAAGAAGCGTCTGCTTTTTACCAGCAACCGCAACCAAAGCCGCAATCGTCAAAGCCACCAAAGCCACCAAAGAAGCGGCGGCTGCGGAAGAAGCGATGGCGATGGAAGAAGCGATGGCGATGGAAGAAGCCGCGGCGATGGAAAAAGCCGCGGCGATGGAAAAAGCCGCCGCGGAAGCCCGGCCCGCGCCTGGTTGCATTGAGCTTCTCTGTTACTTGCTGAGCGTTGGTCGCCACCTGCGGCATGGTTGCCACTGTGGCGATTTTGACGTTCTGCTGATGGTCTGCTTTCGCACTCTGGGCAAAAGCGCCAGGGATGAGCAACGAGAAGCCCATGGTCAGGGCGAGAACAAAGGCAATGCCCCATTTTCCTGCTTTCAACATCGAGTCTCCTCTGCTTTCTACTACCAGCTCGGCGCGCCCTGGACTTCCACGCGGGCAGAAAAG
>DASVMX010000156.1:0-4170 GCA_036384215.1 Ktedonobacteraceae bacterium
AACAACCTCACCCATTTTTGGCCTGGAAAAGGGCGATTAGCCCAGTGCCTCCTTGCCGGTCTCGGGCACCATCACAACGGCCTCTTCTGCGTAATCCGTGGGCGAGGTCTCGTCCGCGCCGCGCTTCGCGCCAATCAGCTCGAAGACTGGCGTGAGAACCACGGCCAGCACGAGATTGAGAATGACCGATGTAAAGGCCAGGTACATGGACGGGATGGAAAGTGAGCCAAGCTTCAGGGCATAGAGCACGGAGGTTCCGCCGTTGACAATGAACAGCGTCGTCCCCATAGTCATACCCGCCAGCCAGCCCACGACCAGCGCCCAGCGGTTGAACCAGCGCGTGTACAGGCCCAGGAAGACCGCCGGCAGCGTCTGCAAAATCCAGATGCCGCCCAGCAACTGGAAGTTGATCACGTTCTGTGCGGGCAGGTAGACAATAAAGATCAGCGCGCCCAGCTTGACGATCAGCGAGACAATCTTTGCCACGCTGGCCTCGCGCTGCGTGCTGGCCCCCTTATCAAAATAGGCCTTGTAGATATTGCGCGTAAACAGGTTGGCCGCCGCAATCGACATCACTGCCGCAGGTACCAGCGCGCCAATCGAAATCGCTGCGAAGGCAAAACCCGCGAACCAGTCGGGGAACTCGGCATTGATTAACAACGGCACCGCCGCGTTATTCTTATACGCAGCCAGTGGAGTTCCAACCGGGCTGATGTGCGCCGCCAGCGCCATATATCCCAGCAACGCCAGCAGACCCAGCATCAGCGAATAGATCGGCAGCAGCGCCGTATTGCGCTTGACCACCTTCTGTCCACTACTGCTGAGCACTCCTGTTAATGCATGTGGATATAAGAATAGAGCAAAGGCGGAGCCAAGGGCCAGTGTGACGTAAGCCGGGAAGAGGCTGGACGGCACGAGGTCGAAGAACTTGGGATTCGGCGGCACGGCGCTCGCGGTGGCCACCGCCTTGGTGTGGGCCGCGGCAAAGATATTGCCGAAGCCGCCCAACTTGATCGGCAGATAGATGACAGTGGCGAAGAGCACAATAAAGATCATCACATCCTTGACCAGGGCAATCATCGCGGGCGCGCGCAGGCCGCTGGTATAGGTGTAAGCGGCCAGGATCACAAACGCGAAGATCAGCGGCAGGTCCAGCGGGAAACCGCCCAGCGAAATCGAGGTGGGAACCCCCAGAGCTGCCAGCGAAACCTGGATGCCGAACATCTGGAGCGCGATATACGGCATGGTAGCCAGGATACCCGTGAAAGCGACCACCAGGGCCAGCGTGCGGCTGCCAAAGCGCCCCTGTACAAAATCAGCGGCGGTCACATAGCCGTGCTCTTTGCACACAGACCAGAAGCGCGGCATCAGCATATAAATGATGGGATAGACGAGGACGGTATAAGGGACAGCGAAGAACCCATTGATCGCCCCCAGGCCAAACATCGCGCCTGGCACAGCAATGAAGGTATAGGCGGTATAAAGGTCACCGCCCAGGAGGAACCAGGTCACAACCGTGCCGAAACGGCGCCCGGCCAGCCCCCATTCGTGCAGTTCATTCAGATTTCCCCTGCGCCAGCGCGCGGCCCAGAAACCCAGAACCGTCACAAGTAAGAAAAAAACGATGAAAACAATGAATGCTACCCAATTCATGGCGACTTTGCCCTTTCTGTAAGAGATCCCTTCTCAGACAAAACTCGCGTCCCGCACAGCGCTGGCGGGGAAGAGCCAGGCTGCTCAGAACATTCCTCGATTCTCTACGCGTCCAGCAGATAGACCACCGCGGTAATCACTGCGGTAATCACAATCCAGAGCAGTTGAAACCAGTAGAAGAAAGGAATGCCCGCGAGGTCTGGCTCTCTGAAGTTGTAAAACGGCGGCCAGCACAACGCGATAAACGGGAGCAGAAGCAGAAGCAGTATGGGCTTGAACTTCCTCTGCGCGGCACGTGTTTCCAAAACGTTTCTCCTTTCGTAGAAACAGGTACGAAGAGCAGAAAAACGCCCGGTCGGCGGAGAAAAAACATAGCACCACATGTCATCTCATCCGTGGCAACGCCTTTCGGCCCGCTTCGTACAACAAAATGACGCATCCTCAATGAAGCTGGTGCTTACTGGCAAGCATAAACTATATTCCAGTGTTAGTCAATAGAAACCGCTTACCCGGCAAAAACAGTTGGATCATATATAGAAAATACTCTATCTTCTTTTGCATTTTTTCTGCAATCACCCTGGCACAGCTTACCTTCCCATATCTAAGAGCTCAGCACCTGCGGCGCTCGCGCCAACCATCTTCCATTAAACCTATGCGAAGCGCCGCAGGTGCTGAGCTCTCATTTGAAGAATCCCTTTCAGGGATTTTTATCCATACGGGCTATAGCTGTTACGTTTAAATATGCACATCGATTTTTATAGCAGAGTTACTATAACCTATGTTGCTATAGAACGCTTTTACTATCTTCATTTCTCTGATCTCTTATGTATTGGAGGCTCTCATGAGATCCCACTCGGCCATGCGCAGGCGTGTGGAGAAACCTCTGGCCTTCTGCTTGCTCCTCGTGCTGATTACCTTTTTGCTCAGCGCCTGTGGGGGCAATCCGCAGATTCAGCAGCAGGCAAGCCAGGGGAAACAGACGCTGGATAACGATCTGAAACATGCCCGGCAGATCGGCGTTCCCGCGAACCTGCTCGCGCCCATTATCCAGCAGGAGCAACAACTCACCGGCACCCATTCACCGCTCAGCCTTTTTGGCGACCAGCCAGTTGATACCTATTATCAGAACCTCGTCCAGCGCTACGCGCAGCTCGATGCCCAGGTCGTTGGCCTGGCGACCCAGGAAACTCAGCAGAGCGATTATCAGGCGTCGCAGGATCTGCAAAACCTATCGAACGCGCTGGCCGAACGCCAGGGCCAGAACCTGACCCCGGTTCAGACCTTCGCGACGCAGCTCACGGCCTATCAACAAAAACTGGCCTCGGCCCAGACTCCGCGCGACTTTTTACAGATTAGCTCAGACGCGCAGGCCTCAACTCAGGCGCTGCACCTGATGGGACCGGCGAACGACGGGCTACAGTCCTTTCAAAAAGTCATTAAACAACTACAGTCTTCTAATATCGATGTGACGGCCTTCAACCAGGAATGGCAGAACGACCGGCAGAGTTTCAACAACGCGACGAAACCACAGGATTTCAGCACACTGATCGATCTGATCAACACGCAAATAAACGAAACCACCACGGTCTCAACCGTTGCTATCCCCTATGTCGGGCAGGTAAAGCTCAATCAGTTCCGCGACGATATTCAATTGGTCAAACAATATAACGGCGGCGATATCAGCAAATACCAGCAGCACTTACAGGCCGATCAACAGGCGTTGGACAGCGCGAAAACGATCAGCGATTTCCTCCACGTCTCCGCGCAGATCGACGCCGATATTGCCTCTATTCAGTTCCCATTGACCAAAGCCCAGACCTACTACCTGTTGAAACAATTCCATCACGAGGTCGCGACCTGGGGCAACGCGAACAAGTATCATGATAAATACAACGGTCAGGACTACACACAGGACTACGAATACGACGAACAGGGCATTGGCTCAGACGCCGACGCCGCGGTACAAACAGCTCAGACACTGGACGACTACAGATCGGCCATTGATCTGATCAAGAATGACCTTTACCATCTGCATATGATGGAACAGGATTACACCGACACCACGGCGTATAACAAACCGCATCAGACGGACCTCACCCTGATGAGTCATTACGGCATCAGCAGCGCCAAACAGGTCTTTGTTGTCTCGCTGATCAACCAGTCAATGCGCTATTATCAAAACGGCCAATTGATACGCTCGTTCCTGATTACCTCTGGCCAGTTCGACAAGCCCTCGCTGCCCGGCTACTGGCAGATCTTCGTGCGCGAATCGCCGACCAAGTTCAAATCCAGCGAACCCAAAGGCTCGGCTTTCTGGTATCCCGATACAAAGATCAACTTCGCCATGGAGTACCACGCCGGCGGCTACTTCTTCCACGACAGTTGGTGGCGCGCCAACTATGGCAAAGGCACCAACTATCCACACTACGACAGCAGCGGCGACGAGTCTTTCTCAGGCAACGGCAGTCACGGCTGCATCAACATGGCAGAAAACGATATTGCCTGGTTGTACCCCAA
>DASVMX010000157.1:0-20790 GCA_036384215.1 Ktedonobacteraceae bacterium
AATCTTAGCGGATCAGGACCGGGTGCAGGGCCACGTAGAGGGGGGCGAGCACCAGGGTGATTGTGCTGAGCAGCTTGATCAGGATGTGCAGCGAGGGGCCAGCGGTATCCTTAAAGGGATCGCCGACGGTGTCGCCGACGACGCTGGCTTTGTGGGCCTCGCTTTTCTTACCCAGGACGATCCCGGACTGATCGGTAGGGGAAACGACCTCGCCTTTGGCATTTACGCGCAGGAAGCCAGCCTCGATGTATTTCTTAGCGTTATCCCAGGCGCCACCCCCGTTGTTGAGGAAGAGAGCCATGACGATGCCGCCCATGGTACCGACCATCAGGAGTCCGGCTTCGGGCTGAGGACCGAGCAGGACGCCGACCAGGATTGGTACGACCACGGCGACCACGCCTGGCAAGACCATGGCGCGCAGGGCACCAGCGGTGCTGATATCCACGCAGCGCGCGTAGTCAGGATCGACGCGCTCCGCCGGGTCGTCGGCCATAATCTTGGGATTTTCGCGGAACTGGCGGCGCACCTCTTCGATCATGCGCGTTGCTGCTTTCCCAACGGCGCGAATGGCCAGCGAGCTAAAGAAGAGGATCAACGTCAGGCCGATCAGGGCCGCGATAAAGACTGGCAGGTTTGAGAGATTGATTGTGAAGGCCGCGTCTTTATTGGTCTGGCTCAAGTTGTGCAGCACATCCAGGTAGGCGGAGAAGAGCAGGAAGGCGGCCAGAGCAGCTGAGCCAATGCCATAGCCTTTAGTGAGTGCCTTGGTCGTATTGCCCACGCCGTCCAGCGCGTCGGTGATGTCGCGGACTGCTTCGGCCTGTCCGCTCATCTCAGCGATGCCACCAGCATTATCGGTGATGGGGCCAAAGGTATCCATCGCGAGGGTATACGCGCAACTCATCAGCATGCCCATTGTCGCCACAGCTGTGCCAAAGATGCCGCTGATATTAAAGCCAAGCGTGGACGGGCCAGGGATCGTGACCTGGCTGCCCAGGAAGTAGGAGAGCCCGAGGGCCGCGCTGATGGCCAGCACGGGCAGCGCCACGCACTCGAAACCAACCGCGATACCTGTAATGATAGTTGTCGCAGGACCCGTGATCGAGGATGCCGCGATCTCGCGCACCGGACGCCACGTACCCGCGGTATAGTACTGGGTGATGTAGACGAAGACCAGGCTCAGGGCAATGCCCACAAGGCCCGCCAGGCCAAACCAGACCCACGCGGGTACGCCGTTGCCGCCGATAACGCCATGGCCACCTAGCAGGAGATAGCTGCCCACGAAGATGCCAACCGCGGAGAGGGCGCAAGTGATGTAGTAACCAATGTTCAGGCGGTTCATCGCCACCGCGCTCAGATCGCGTCCGCCTGCCTGGTCGGGATTGGGCACGCTGCGCGGCGTCACCGAGAGCAGACCGATGGCCGAAGCAATCAGGCCAAAGGCGTTCATGACCAGCGGGAAGAGCACCCAGCTCAGGTTGCCTGTGGCGAGAGCCAGGGAAGAGCCCAGGATCATCGCGCCGATATTTTCAGCGGCGGTGGACTCAAAGAGGTCAGCGCCGCGGCCAGCGCAGTCGCCCACGTTATCGCCCACCAGGTCGGCAATGACTGCCGGGTTGCGTGGGTCGTCTTCGGGGATGTTTGCTTCTACTTTGCCCACCAGGTCCGCGCCAACATCGGCAGCCTTGGTGAAAATACCGCCGCCGAGCTGGGCGAACAGAGCGACAAAGCTAGCGCCGAAGCCGAAGCCGACGATCAGTGAGGGTGTATTAGACGCGACTGCAATGGTACCGCTCAATCCGCCATAAAGCAAAAAGAGCAGCGAGACGCCCAGCAGCGACAGCGCCACCACCAGGAAACCGGAGACCGCGCCCCCGCGCAGAGCCACCGTCATCGCCTCCCCCAGGCTGCGAGTCGCCGCGCTGGCAGTGCGGATATTGGACTTCACGGCAATAAACATGCCGATGTAGCCCGAAACGCCGGAGCAGGCTGCTCCGACGATAAAGGCGATTGCCGTGTGCCAGGCCAGATTCACCTTGTCAGCAGCACTCCCCTGCCCAAGCAAGCCCAGAACTGCTGCCAGGACGATTGCGGCTACCAGGGCGAGGAGACCGATAGTTCTGTACTGGCGGGCAAGGAAGGCCTTTGCGCCTTTAAATATATGATCCGCCACTTTCTGCATTTCCGGCGTGCCAGTATCTTTACGTAAAACGTAGTTGGCGAGATAAATGGCGAATAGCACTGCCAACAGGCTCACACCGATGGGAACCCATATAAAATTCTCGTTCACGATCAGGAATGCCCTCCTTAACAGGCATGATTCGGGCATGCAAAGACCTCGCGGGTTGAAATGGCGACACCTCCACCCACCTGGCATGCACTGCATACGCGAGAAGCGACTGTGTTTGAGACGCCTTTCAGGAAGAGCGAGCAGTTTCCTGAAGGTGTCGATAACGAAACTAGTGTAGCATATGTGTTTGTCATTTGACAAGTATAATATGCAGAGTTTTGCCGTGATATTCTATCATGGCCGGGCAATGTAGCTATAAATCTGGAACGGTAGTTACATACTGCTTAGACCTTCCCCGCCAGAGCGGCTTGAATCCGCGTGAGCTGTGGGACCACCTGCTTTTTGCGCGAAACCAGATCTTCAACGGTGATAGTGTGGCCATTTGCTTCGAGGGGAGCCGCGAAGACATCGGCAACCGCGTGTTCGCCGCCGCAGATGAGCAGGTGACAGCGCAGGTTGATGATGTCGACGATCATAAAGAGAAACGAGGCGTAGCCGCGCTCCTGGGTCAAACGGCGCATGGTCTGGAGCAGCTCTTCGCCGCGTTTGTCAATCGAGGCCGGGCTGGCGGTTTCAACCGTGCCCACGGCGAAGCGCATATCCTGAACGGTGAACTCTTTGAAGTCCGAGGTCAGCAGTTCTTCGGCGCTGCGCTCGTCGAGTTCGGCGGCGGCGGCGGCGAAGATGGCCTGGCCGTAGTCTTCCAGGTCTTCACCTGCAATCCTGGCCAGCTCGGCTGCGACCTGCTCATCGCGGGGCGTGCAGGTGGGTGAGCGCAGGATCAGAGTGTCGTAGAGCAGCCCGGCCAGCAGGAGTCCGGCGACCTCGCGTGGAAGATCGATGCCTGCTTCGCGGTAGAGCCCGGCGATAATCGTGCCGGTGCAGCCCACGGGCTCAGCGCGGAACATGATGGGCTTCTGTGAGTAGACATCAGCGATGCGGTGGTGATCGATGATGCCCAGCAGTTCGGCCTCTTCAATACCATCGACCGCCTGCGAGCGCTCGTTGTGGTCCACCAGGTAGACGCGCTTGGGGCGGGCTTTGATCAGGTCGGTGCGCGAGAGGAAGCCTACAAACTTACCCTCGTTGTCGACCACTGGTAGCGAGCGGCGGCGTGTCAGCAGCCCTTCGATCTCGCTCACCTGGTCCTCGGGATGGCAGAGATCAAACTCGCGTCGCATGATATATTCCACGTTCAGACTGAGATTAATCAGGCGCATGGTCGCCGAGGTGTGATAGGCCGTACTGATGATCAGCACGCCCTGCCTGCGGGCGGTGGCCAGGGTGCGTTCGGAGACCAGCAGGTCGCCGGTAATTACCAGGGCCGCGGCCCCGCGCTCGATGGCTATGAGCTGCGCGTCTTCACGGTCGCCGATAATCACCAGGCAGCCAGGTTCGACGTACTCCGCCATTGTTTCGGCCTGCATGGCTCCGACGATGGCACGCCCGCCCAGTTTGCGCTTGCCCTCGACCAGCACTCGCCCTCTCAGTGCTTTAACCATATTATGAGGATTCAAAGGGATGCGGCTGACCGCCTGGGGATGCATATCGTTAAATAAGATCTGGGCGAAATCATCGGTGGTAATGATCCCGTGAACCTTGTTTTCGTTATCCAGCACGGGCATAGTGCGTCGGTTATGCTCCTGCATCACTTGCCCTGCTTCAAGCAGAGAATGGTCGAGGTAGGTGCAGGTGACACCACGTTTCATCACATCACGCACCTGGAGATAGAGGTCATCGACGGCTTCCGGCGGCTCCACCTGATAGCGTTCGAGCACAAAGCGCACCTCTGGTTTCAGCTTGCCATTGCGCGCGGCCTGGGCCTCATTTTCTCCCTGCATTTGGAGCAGGCGGGCATAGGCATAAGCGGACGCCACCGAGTCCATGTCGGAGTTTTTATGTCCAATTACGTAAATCGGCCTGGTCATGCAAAATCCTTTATCGAAAAAGTTATGAACTTGTTTGTCTTTTTTTTATTATGCGGCGCCGTTTCTAGCCTTGTCAAACCAATGGAGCCGGGAACAACAATGCCGCGTCGATCATGGGCGCCAGGCCCGGCGTAAGATGACGATGATCACCACTGCAATCAACAATATACCCATCCCTATCACCAACCAGCCCGGCAGAGAGATCGGATTGGGATGAGGATTAGCCATGGCTCCGCCAGTTGCAATTGAACCCTGTCCTCCCGTGGAAATTGATGAACTGCTGCTCACACGGTCGCCGGGTCCATTTTTGGGGACAGGTAGAGCAACCAGCGGATTGGCGGAAGGCATTCCATTTGAGATATATCCGCTGTAGGGATTATTGTACGCTGGTGGTTGGCCAATGGTCAGTGGTCTGGTAATCGTGCGCACACCTCCATGGGAAGAGGTGATGGTCAGGCTCAGGATGTAGGTGCCAGCCCGGGTGTACGCGTGGCTGGCGGACTGACCGTCCGCGCTGGCGCCATCGCCAAAGTTCCAGTGATAACGTAAAGTCGCACCAGCCTGCGCGGGGTCGTAGGCTGCCCCGACCATAAAATTGATGGCCTGGCCCGTTGGCGCTGCGCCAAGGCTGTTGATGGCCGCGATGGGCTTGCCATCAGCCGGCACCTGGCCGAGAATAGCGGGCTGGCTGAGCATCCAGGTGGTAATCATACCAGGCAGGCCCAGCGCCAGCGTCAGTGCCTGGCTCTGGCTCGCGGTATCATCGGCGAAGGTGTTCATCAGTTGAAGCGTATCGCCTGGTTGGTCGAAAGGATAAGAGCCCGCGGGCGCGTTGTGGTCATAATATGTTGAATTGCCAACCAGCGTTGCACAGGGAAGGCCAGCCATAGTAAAGGGCATCTGATCGCTCGATCCCAGCGTATCGTCATCCAGGTGAATATTGCTCAGTTGATTTGAGGTAAAGATGGGTTGCCAGACATCCTGGCCCGAGGCGCCGTGATAGGTGAGCATCTGGTCACCCATAGCGCGAAACTGCTGGAACGCGGCGGCGACAGCCTGCTGCATCAACTGGCGGAACTGACTGATATTTGCCTGTTGCCGGGGCGTCAGGCTACTCAAGTCGTAGAGACGATTGCTCTGTAAAGGCGACATATCAATGTAATACGGCATCAAGGGGTTAGACATGTTCCCCAGGTAGCGGAGGGGATAGTTAATGCCGTTTTGCTCCTCGTTGAACATCGCAACGATGTTTTGCAGGTCACTGTTGGTAGTAGAGTTGACATAATGATATGAACCAAGCAGGCCAGACTCTTCGGCGTCAAAGATCACAAAGCGCAGTGTGCGATCCGGGTAGAGGTGGTTTTTGCTCCAGAATTCGCTCATAGCTTGCGCTACGCCCAGTTCAATTGCGCAGCCGCTGGCGTCATCGTTAGCGGATTGAGTGGAGAAAGCCATGCCGTCGTAGTGGCAGCCGATCACTACAATCTGTTCGGGATGAACCGCGCCTGGCACGGTGACTTCGACATTTACAGCGGGAACAGTTGGCGTACGCCCCCGCCAGCCTTGAATGGGGAAAGGATCGCGGTGCGCCTGAGCACCGAACTGGCCCAGCAGGCTGAGCATTTCCTGCGTCCAGTAGTTTGCGAATTCATCGTGGCCATTGACTGCCGGGGGCAGGTTATTGTCATAACCTGCCTCGCGCTTCAGAAAATGGGTGGCCAGAGAGGCAAGCTGACTATAGATAAAGTTCGGATTGATTCCTGGTGTTTCAGTGACAGTACGCGGTTGTCCGGGGACAGTGGAAGGAAGCGTGCTGGCGGTTAATGTGAAAGGGGTAAACATGGCTATCAACACAACAAGGATCGGCCCGCGCAGGATGGCGCGTGTGAACGGTCTGAGCATGTTCTATTCCTTTCTGCCCTGGAAAAATGTGCTATCTCATCTTTTTAGAAACGCATTATGAGCAAGAGAAGCCACAAAATATACAATTTTAATTGAGAATTATCGAGAGAACTTCAAATCATCTCCATCAAAAAAACGCGGATCAGTGTCATTTTCAGGGCGGGATCATAAAGAAAGACGCAGAAGTTGCGATTCGCAAAAAAGTTCTCAGAAAATAGCCAATTTCGCCCAGTATTCTGAAATGTGAAGAGGTGCCATGGTATATTTTGGTTTGTGGTGTGGATTTTTTTGCGCGGAGAGAAATGTCATGGAAGAGGCACCCCAATGTTCAAAGTGTATATAGAAGAGAGCGCCTTGACCGAGCCGCAGCCCATGGAGGTTTCGCCGGATGCTCCTGTTTCGCGCCTGGTTCCGGCGCTGGTCGAGGAATTGCAGTTGCCTAAAAGCGATCTTTTTGGCAATCGCCTGGTCTACTTTTTGCGTCATACGGAGGATGGCCGGGTCTTGCCCGATCATTTTAGCTTGCGCGCTGCCGGGATTGCGGACGAGGATTGCCTGTCCCTGGAGTCCTACACTGCTAATGGAGCCTCAGTACTGGCGGCGAGCCCTGCAGCCCAGGCCGCGGGACAGGATGCTGGATTTTACGCGGACCAGACCATGATCGATGCCAGTGCTTTCAGCGCGGGAAGCGCCGGGGCAGCTCCTTTGCCGCTATCTCCTCCAATTCCCGCGCGCCGCCGTGGACAGCGTTGGAGCAGGCGCGCTCTTTTGCTGGTGGGCGGTGTCACGCTGGGCCTGGCGGGGATTGGAGTAGCCTACGCGGGAGTGCGCGCCTTTGCTGGCAATCAGGGGATGAATGGAGCGAAGCAGACGAATATGCCCGGGGCTGGCTCTACCATGCCGGCTCAGAACGCGCCAACGGCGCGGGCGACGCCAGGGCAGACTTTTGTGCCGGCGCATGTGATGCAGCAGTTAGTATTCAAGCAGCACCAGCAGACGGTGCGCGCGGTCGCGTGGTCGCCAGATGGAAAACTACTGGCCAGCGGGGGGAGTGATCAACAGTTGTTGACCTGGAATGTCAACGGACAGGTGCAGGTCAAGCAGGAACAGAAGGCACAGGTCCGCGCTCTGGCCTGGTCGCCTGACAACCAGCAGCTCGCCGCCGCGGTTGCCACCAGCGTGCTCTTTCTAAATGCGCAGAGTGGGATGGTGCTGAGTAAATCGATGAATGTTCATGATGGAATAGTCATGACGCTGGCGTGGTCGCCCCAGGCGCCTCACTATCTGGTCTCCGCCGGCCTGGATAAGCTCGCGGTGGTCTGGAATCCTCAGACCTTCCAGCCGGTCACCACCTTTCGCCAGCACACGACCCGTATTCTGGCGGCAGGGTGGGCTTCTGATGGTCAGACGGTGGGTACAAGCTCGATGGGCGGCGTCATACGTATCTGGAATGGCGCCAGTGGCCAGGAAACACATGGCTTCTATCTGGCCCAAAATCAGGCTGGCGCCGCGGTAGAGCTGAACGCGCTGGCCTTTCAGCCGGGCGGAAATATGCTGGCAGCAGGAGGAATGGATGGGGTTGCGCGCCTGTGGCAGAACGGGCTGACCTGTCAGATGATGGGCAATGGCGCGACAAAGGGCCAGTGTGTGGATATGCCGCAGCTTCTGAATGGGCACATGCAGCCCCTGCGCGCGCTGGCCTGGTCTCCTGACGGTCGTTTCCTTGCCACCGGGGGGGACGACAACACTCTGCGCGTCTGGTATCCCACGCAGAGCCAGAAGCCGCTGGTGAACGTGCGACAGGACGCACCAATCCTGGCTCTGAGCTGGTCGCCCGATGGCAGGATGATCGCGACTGCATCCGGGAGAACAGTAACCCTGTGGGTGTTGTCCTGAATTAGAGGGCGCTGGCTCCTGTTGGCGGGAGCGTGAGCCGCAAAGGGTGCAGGATGGGGTGTATGGACTGCATGTTTCATACACCCTATCATCGAGGAAAGATAGATCAGGTAGTAATATGGCTCAATCCTGGTGGAAAGAGAAGCTTCCGCGTTAGCTCTGGACAGCGCTTTCGATGAAGCGAACCTGGATTTCCATATCTTCCAGGGCGCGGGCCGCGGTGGGATCGGTGAGCCGGGGCACGTTGTTGAGTGCCTGGCGCGCGCGGGTGCATTGCTGGCTGAGATAGGACAGGCAGTAATCGCGGGTATTGGCGCGGGCGAAGATGGCCAGCACGATAGCGACCTGGGCCTCGGTCAAAGGCGTGTCCTGGGCATAGAGGCGGCGCAGGGTCTGCTGGTCTTCCTGGGAGGCGTGCTCCAGGGCGTGCAGGGCAGGCAGGCTCTTTTTGCGGCGATAGATATCGCCGGCTGGCGTTTTGCCCAGTTCGGCGGTGCTGGCCCAGACGCCGAGCACGTCGTCGCGTACCTGGAAGGCGAGGCCGATTTCAAAGCCGAATGCTTGCAGGCTGGTGATCGTTGTGTTCTCGCGTGTGCCCAGAATGCCGCCCATCTCGGCGGCGGCGCTCATCAGCGCAGCTGTTTTGCGCCCAATCATATCCAGGTACATTGTGACTGCGATATCTTCGCGCTGCTCAAAGCTGAGATCGAGATATTGTCCCTCGGCGATTGTCAGTGTGGCGCGGTCCAGGACAGATGCCAGGCGGGCCGCGATCTCACCTTCGACCCCTTCTTGCAGGCAGTCCCACAGAGCCAGGCGGGCCAGTGCGAACATGCCATCGCCGGTGTTAATGCCCTGTGAAGAGCCCCAGAGCGACCAGAGGGTTGGACGATGGCGCCGCTCGGTGTCACCATCGACAATATCGTCGTGGATCAGGCTGAAATTGTGAGTGAGTTCAAGGGAGGCCGCGGCTGCCAGGGCGCGGCGCAGATGCCCGCCATCCATTTTCAAGCCCCAGGCACCTGCGGCTTCATAGGCTAACAAGAGCAGGGTCGGGCGCAGCAGTTTACCTGGATTATTACTGATGGGCGTGAAGGTATTGTCAACCCAGCCCAGGTGGTACTGCATCTGCCCATAGAAATGGGAGAGATCGGAGGCCTGGGTGGGCCAGATATGTGTGCCACCGCGTTTGAATGCCTGGCGCATGGCGCCCAAAATTTCGCCTTGATAACGGAAGAGTGTCATCTGGATGCTGGTTGTTGTCATAAAAGCCTGTCAGCGAGAAACCACCGGTTTCTCGCTTCATGGTATCCTTTCAGTGATAATCCGCCTGGCCGGTGCTCGGTGTGTACTCGGCTTGGCTCACCCCTGAGCACGATCAGGGATGGAAATAGAATAAGACCGCCAGCCCAACGGTGCCCGCGACTACCAGGATGCGGATCGCGCCTTTGACGCCGCCAATACGATGGAAGGGCGAGCAGACGTCGCAGTAGCGGGTGATGTGCTGGTAGCGATGTCCACGCATGCCGTCGCGCACGACGGTTACATGCTCGGCTTTGCGCTGTGTATGTTGTTCGTCGCAGATATAGCGGCCACATCCCTGGCACATGTAATTATCGATATAATGAGAGGTACGTGAGAGCGACCACTGGTCCGGGTAGACCTGTGTTCCGCAGACATAGCAAACCTGTGTCATAGCCAGGTGCATCTGTTTTTCCGCGCAGGGCGAGTGCTGCTGTTTAGGAAAGTGGTCCTGGCAGAAGCCCTTGCGACAATCAGGGCAGCGGCCCAGAGCTTCCGCGTCGCATTCATGGCAGCGCCGCGCCGCTTCCATCACTTTGCGATGTCTTTCAATCTTTTCAGTGCTATTCATAAAAAAGAACCTCTCTCTTTTCGGAGCGGTCGGACGCGCCCTGTAATACTAGACGTTGGAAGAACCTTCTATGATCTATTATAGCAAATCCATCCTACCAGGTCAGGGCGTATGCTGGTCCGCGGCTGCTTTTTGCTGGCTGGCTGCCTGGTTGAAAAAGGTCGTAGAATAAGGTACAAATGCTAGCGGGCAGATTTTATACGAGGAGATTGCTACGTTGTCGACCTTTCCGCCTTTGACCTGGGGACGCTGGCGCCTGGACTGGGGCCGGCGTACTTATGTGATGGGAATTATTAATGTAACGCCCGATTCATTTTCGGGTGATGGTGTGCTGAGCGCGGAGCCGGAGCGGGGTGAAGTGCCTGCCCGCGTGCTGGAGCAAGCGCGCGCCTTTGTCGCGGAGGGCGCGCAACTCATAGATGTGGGAGGCGAATCGACGCGGCCCGGTTTTGCGCCGCTGCCGCAGGAAGAAGAACTGCGGCGCGTGCTTCCCGTGATCCAGCATCTCGCGACCAACCTGCCGCCAGAGGTGATTATTTCAATAGATACCTACAAGGCTGAAGTGGCGCGGAGGGCGTTGGAAGCTGGCGCGAGCATGATAAACGATATCTGGGGTTTGCAGCGTGATCCCGAGATGGCCGCGCTGGTGGCCGAGCGCGGGGTGCCAGTGGTAATCATGGCCAATATGCGCGAAACTGCGCGGCACGAGATTGTCAGCGATGTCGTGCGCTTTCTGGCGCGCAGCATCGACCTGGCGCTGGCGGCTGGTGTAGCCTGGGAGAAGCTTATTATTGACCCTGGCATTGGTTTTGGCACAACCGCGGAGGAGAATCTGATCCTCCTGCGCCGGCTGGGGGAACTGCGCGCGCTGGGGCGGCCTATTTTGCTGGGGACATCGCGCAAACGGACCATTGGCCTGGTGCTGGGCAATCTTCCGCCAGAAGAACGGGTGGAAGGTACGGCGGCTACCGTGGCATTGGGCATTGCTCAGGGGGCCGATATCGTGCGCGTACATGACGTGCGCGAGATTATGCGCGGGGTGAAAATGAGTGACGCTATTATGCGCAGCACTTTCCAGCAGTCCGAAGTATAGGCCTCAAGCACGCTCGTGCCGGCTGTCGTGAACCATTCAGAAGAAAGAGTAACACAATGAATTACGCCGAGGCTCTGGCCTACATCTACGGTCTGAGTGATTTTGAGCGCAGTGGGAAATATCGCAATGACCGCGACCAGCATCTTTTGCGTGAAGGGCGCTTGCTGGAATTGTTGGGCAATCCTCACCACTCGTATAGCTGCACACTGGTGGCCGGGACCAAGGGTAAAGGTTCGACTGCGGCCTGTGTTGAGAGCGTGCTGCGCGCGGCTGGCGTGCGTACGGGATTGTATACCCAGCCAGATCTGCACACTTTCCGCGAGCGCATCCGCGTGCGGGGGAAGCTGATTAGCGAGCAGGAGATGGCCGACCTGTTGCCCGAAGTGCGCGCTGTGGCAGAGCAGATCGATCAGGAGGGTCAGTTTAACCCCTTTATCCCCTATGAAGTAGCAACCGCGCTTACTCTGCTCTATTTTCGGCGCCAGGGCGTACAACATGCCGTGGTGGAGGTTGGCATTGGCGGGCGTCTGGATGCCACGAATGTTACGCAGCCGCTGGTTTCAGTAATTGCCTCGATCAGTTTCGACCATATGAATATTCTGGGCAACACGCTGGCGCAGATTGCCACGGAGAAGGCGGGTATTATCAAGCAGGGGAACATCGTCGTAACTTCAGCGCAGGCACCGGAAGCGCTGCTGGCCATCGCGCAGATCGCGTGGGAGCGTCAAGCGCGGCTGGTGCGCGTGGGTTCGGCAGAGGTGGATACCGCGCAGCAGGAAGTTGATGCCGGGCTGTTGCCCGCGTTGAGCTATCGCTATCAGCCAGTGACGCAGAGTGAGGAGCGCCAGGCATTTCATATCTTCACGCCACATGGCGAGTACCGTGACCTGGAACTTCCCCTTGTCGGACTGCACCAGGTAGAGAATGCCACCCTCGCGCTGGCTACACTGGAAGCCCTGCGCTCCACCGGCAGACCGGAGTGCGCGTGGGACGAAGCAGCTCTGCGCCAGGGTTTGCGCGAGGTGCGCTGGTCCGCGCGCCTGGAGATCATCGCGCGTAAGCCTACCACACTGGTTGATGGAGCGCATAATGCCGACTCAATGCAGAAACTCATGCAGAGTCTGCGAACCCTCTATCCTGGGCGGCGGCTCTTTGTCGTCATGGGCTGCAATGCAGATAAAGACCTCTCGGGTATGATCAAAGAGCTGGCGGATATTGAATGCGTTGTTCTCACGCGCGCGCTGAACCCCCGTTCGGCTGCGCTTGAACGGATGCAAGAACTGTTCGCGCAGCACGCGCCAGGGGTCAGGGTCTTCACCGCCAACGAGAGCCGGGCGGCCATGGAACTGGCGCGTACCATGGCGGCTCCTGGCGACCTGATCTGCGCTACTGGTTCGCTCTACCTGGCCGCCGAGGTATTGCGTTGGGCCGCCTCACAGGGCGAGGCCCGCGTTGCTGCCAGCATCGAAGGCGTCGATCATTGAATGCCTTCGGCTGAGATGCTGGTGTGCTCTGTTTGCCAGGCAGGCATACCTGTATTCTGGCGGCAGGGCGTTGCTTGTCTGGCAAACAGAGCATGCCAGCGCACGTTCTACTGACCTACCAGGTCTGGAGTTATTTCTGCTTTACGCAGCGCGTAACGCGCGCTGCCCTTTTTCCCTGCAGCCGAAGCCTCCTCGGCTGTCCACTGATGTGCGGTTCCGCGAGCCTGCGATGTCCGCCCGCCTTTACTGGCAATCTCACGGCGACGTTCCGGGCTCATTGCCGCGAGCCCGCGAGGGCGTTTGCTCGATGTCTCTAAAATCATCTCTTCCAACCTTTCTTTGCGTGCTTTACAGAGACGCTCATTCCTGTGGGGCAGCCATATAACTGGAGTATTTGCCCCCCGGTTAGAATTGCGAAAGCCGAGGCATGTTAGTAACACGGCTTAGCTGCACACAATGTTACACCGATACAAAGGTTGATATCCTCTGCCTATAAACAGGATACCAGAGATCTCCCCACTCAGCAATAGATTTTTGCCTTCATCACCAAATTTCTTACTTCTTTTTCACAATTGCTCGCTACATTCGCACTTCTAAAGAAGAAAACTCCCAGTGCTTGTTTGCAGGCCAGTATTTCCCTCTAAGCAAATGTCTGTGAATTTCATTCACCCACCTCTTGCGTAATCACGTTAAATCAGTAAAATAGAAGCATGTTGAGTCCGCAGTCTGTACTGGACGTAGCCAGTTTAGCCACATGTCAAAGGAGCAACCGATGGATAGCTTGATGATGGATTATCCCCTGACTTTGTTGCATTTCTTCAAACGTGCTGTGCGGCTCTTTCAGCGCAAAGAGATTGTCACGCTCACAGCACAGGGCAAGCACCGCTACACCTACGCCGATTGGGGCAAACGCGTTCAACAACTGGCGCACGCGCTCCAGGCGGCGGGTGCTGAGCAGGGAGACCGCATCGCCACCTTTGGCTGGAACACCTATCGTCACCTGGAACTGTATTTTGCTATTCCCTGCCTGGGCGCTGTTCTGCACACGCTGAATATTCGCCTGTTCGCGGAACAACTGGCCTACATTGTCAATGACGCGCAAGACAAGATTATCTTTGTGGATGGCGACCTGGTGCCCCTTCTGGAGGGGCTGGTGGACCAGTTTCCGAGTGTCAGGCTCTATGTGATCATGGGAGACGCGCCTAACGCCACGGACAAGTTGCAGCCGTCCGTGGACTACGAAACCTTCATTGGCGGGCACTCCGAGCACTTTGCCTGGCCGGAATTGGACGAGAACGTGCCAGCAGCTATGTGCTACACCTCTGGCACAACTGGTAATCCCAAGGGCGTGGTTTATAGTCATCGTTCGACGTATCTGCACTCAATGGCTGTGGGCATGACGGATGGCATCGGGCTCTCCGAGCAGGACACCGTTTTGCCGGTGGTGCCGATGTTTCACGCCAATGCCTGGGGGCTGGCTCACGCGGGCGTAATGATGGGTTCCAAACAGGTCTTCCCCGGTCGCTTTATGGACCCCATGAGCATCGCGCGCCTGATGTCAGAAGAAGGTGTCAGCGTGGCTGGTGGCGTGCCGACCATCTGGATTGGCGTGCTGGGCCTGTTGGAGAAAGAAACCTTTGAATTTCCCAGACTGCGCATGATCATCTGTGGCGGCTCCGCGGTTCCCGCGTCCTTGATCGAGAACCTGGCGCGCCGCAAGATGAACCTGGTTCAGGCCTGGGGCATGACCGAAACATCCCCGCTGGCATCGCTTTCGCGCCTGCGTAATCACCAACTGGAGTGGCCCGCTGACGAGCAACTGCGCATCCGCGCGCGCCAGGGTACCGTTATTCCGGGAGTCGAGTTCCGCGTAGTCGACATCGAGAGCGGCCAGGAAGTGCCGTGGGATAACCGGACCTACGGCGAACTCCAGGTTCGCGGTCCCTGGATTGCTCGCGCTTACTACAACGACCGTGAATCGAGCGCCAAATTCACGGAAGGCTGGTTGCGCACAGGAGATGTAGCCATGGTCGATGAAGATGGGAGTTTACAACTCGTAGATCGTACCAAAGACCTGGTCAAATCCGGTGGTGAGTGGATCTCTTCGGTTGAGTTGGAAAGCCTGATTATGGGCCATCCAAAGGTGCTGGAAGCCTGTGTGGTGGGTATTCCGCACCCCAAATGGTCTGAACGCCCCCTGGCCTGTGTCGTGCTTAAGCCGGACCATGCAGGACAGGTAAGCAAAGAAGAGATCATCGAATACCTGCGCCCCCTGGTCGCGAAATGGTGGCTGCCCGACGATGTCGTTTTTATCGACGCTGTGCCCAAGACCAGCGTGGGCAAGTTCGATAAAAAAGTGCTGCGCAAACGATATGAAACGAAAGAAGAATGATCCATTTGGGCTAGCGGAATTTTTGTGTTTTGTCAGATTAAGAAAAGTTGTTCAAGGGTGCTGTGGAGCGGGAAGAACCTCAAAACGCCGGGAGGGATTGCGCAAAAACGCAAGCTCACCGGCGTTTTAAATTGCAATACGATGAAATTCTATGGTATAGTTGAAATCAGAAATTTTATCGTCGAGGTTGCAGCCCATTTGACTCGTAGTTTGCATTTGCCACACGTTTAGGGAGTAAACACATATGCCAGTTGTCCTGGTACTTTTCTGCATTGCCCTGGTAGTCACCTTCCTTGGTCTATTCCTCACGCCCAGATCGCAGGCGCGTCCTGCCCGTGACGAGTATACCGTTATTCCTAGAGAGAAGCGCATGGTTGGAACAAGCCCGAAGGTCGGGCGCGCGCGTGAGCGCTGGGTGGATGAAGTTGAGACAGGCACGGGGGTGATACCGCTCAAGGTGAGAGCGAATAGAACGCAGGAGCGGGCACAGATCCCGAGACCTCAGGCGGCAAGACCACGAGTGACGAAGAGTGCGTCGATTGCGTTGAAAGGTGGTTTGTGGGGGGGCATGGGCTCGTGGAAAGCCGTAGTGCCGGGCCTGGTAGCGGTTGTTGTTCTGGGCTTTTACCTTTTAAATATGAGCCTGCCGCGACCCCTGCTCTGGGTGCCCGCGTTCTTTGGTGCCAGCAGCGCGCAAGCCACATCCGCGAGCCCAACGCCTACGCTTCAGCCCCTCTATGGAGCCTCTCAGCATCTGACACGCCTGAATCAACTCGATTCCGCGCAATATCGATCTATGCAAGAGTATAACATATGGGCTTACTCTGCCTGCTCCGCTGCCGCTATGACCGAGGTTATCAACGCGTATGGGCATAAGTACCGTGTCACCGATATTCTGGCGCTCGAATCAAAGATTAACGCGATTACGCCCGAACTGGGTTTGCTTTCCGAAGCGGGTATTGAGCGTACCGGGACGCAATTTGGCTTTAAGACCAGTTGGGGCCATAATTTGAACCTGGACCAGGTCATAGCTGCCGCCAATCGTGGTACGCCAGTTATTGTCAGCTTTCCACCTCCCATTTATCCCGGTGGACACATTGTGGTCGTGCGCGGCGGCAACGCCAACTCCGTCTACCTTGCCGATTCCTCGCGCCTGAATTGGACGCAACTCACACGCGCTGGCTTTCTCCATTACTGGCGTGGCTTCTCCGCAATTATGACCCCCAATTGATAAGTGACAAGACAATCGCGAAACAGAGAGAAAGTCTGGATGGACATACCCATCCAGACTTTCTCTCTGTTTCGCGATTGTCTTGTCACTAACTCTCTTTTATGTGTAAACCGCCAAAAGCCTGCGCGCTTTCCTCGTTTTCCAGGAGCAATGCGCCTGCGCGTTCTGGCTCGATGGTGAGCTCAAGATTGGCTTCGGGGAGCGAGATGCTTTGCGGGCTGCTCGATTCAGAGACGACCAGGAACAGAGTACCGTTTTTGATGGGACGCCTGGTGACGAGGAACGGGCGGGTGGTCCGATCCTCGTCAGCGGGGAACCGGAGCGCCTGGCGATAGAGCGCTTTGAGTGCGGTTGTTTCGCTGGCCAGTTCTAACGGAAGTCCGCACCAGATGAATTGTCCCGCGCCACGCTGGTAAACGCGTACCTGGTTATGGGCCTTCTTGACATAATTTGTAGCTTCATTGGCGAATGTGACCTGGTAGCGTTGCCCGTAATGGTCCGCCAGTTCTTCGTAGAGCGCAACAGGAAGGGGCTGGAGGTCGCCAGCAAGATCGGCGACCTCGGGATCGAAAGGCAGGTTATGCTGGTCGCGGGTAATGACGCCGTTGACCAGGAGGGTGCCGCCAGCGTGAACATAGCGCAGCAGGTTGCTCCAGGCGTGTGGATTGAACAGTTGCAGGGCCGGGACGATGACTAGACGTGGTGTCTGGGACGCGCTCGCGAGTTGGTCGAGTTGATGTTCACCGATGATCTGGGGTAGCACGCCCAGGTCATAGCCCAGCACGCGCACAGCGCGCTGGGTGCCGTGGCGCGCCGCTTCGGGGCGCGTGAACCACTGCGAATAGGGGATAACCAGCCAGACATCGGGCGCGGGAGTTTCGAGCAGGCGTCCATCCAGTGCACGAGTCAGGCGGCCAAATTCGAGCATTGCCGCCAGCTCTGGCTTGGCGCTGCCATCGGGCCGCAGCAGGCCGATACTGTTCTCGTTATCACTGGTCATATAGGAATTAATATGCCAGAGCCATTGAATCAATCCGGCACCGCGCGCGAGCAGGCCAGTAAAGAGCTTGCGTTCCAGCAGGCGCGCGTTCTCCCACTCGCTGCGCCAGGGGCGTGCGTCGATATCGCGGGCCAGCATGACGCCTGTTTCCTGGATCAGATTGGGTTTATGGGGAGTTTTGTCGAGTAGCATATCCCAGAGCAGATCGTCGATATTCCACCAGGGATGAGTTGTCGTGTAGTCTACCGCCGTGGCGTAGAACTGTGGCGCGATGCGTGTGCCCGCCTCGTCCTGCCCCACGCCGATCAGAGTTCTGGCCCCGCTGGCGCGCATAGCCCTGGTTATCAGTTCAGCCCAGTTATGAAACATCTCTTGCGAAAAATGTGTAAAATCTGCGACTTTGAGTGAGAGACGCGAGGTGGTGTTGCGCACATATGTATCATAATCGGCCTCGACGGGTGGTAGGATATGCTCCCAGTCGGGGATATCCACTGGAGTTTGCCGCCAGCGCAGTTGCAGTTCGCTCAGCGTGTAGCGGGCTTTCAGCCAGTTCTGGAAGGCGGCAACCTCAAAGCGGTCGTAGGAGGGCTGCGGTCTGGCGGAAAAGATGCGTTTGGGATCGCCAAAACTCGGCTCGTTGATCAGGTCCCAGGAGACCAGTTCCACACTGGCGTAGCGCCGGGCCAGCAGCGCGACAAAATCGCTTTGAGCCTCAAGCGAACGCGGGTCCAGCCAGGGATTTTCGCCCTCGAAGAGCAAGGGGAAGAACGAGAAGAAGGTAAAAATGACTTGAAGATTGTGTTTACAGGCTGTCAGGACAAAAGCGTCAAGCGCTCTGAGAAAAGCCTCATTGGCACTACCGGCCACTGGCACCAGTTCGCGCCAGGCAGTCCAGAGGCCCGTGCGAATGAGATTGACGCCACTCGCGCGCATCTCGGCCATATCGGCATCCCAGCGCGCGGGATTGGGCAGGTGAAGAAATTTACGCTGTACACGGCTATCCATATAGGTGGTGCCATAGACGAAAAAGAGCTGCTCGTTCTGGAAAAAGTAATCGCGTCCAGCTACCAGGCGCTTGGAACGTGTCGCCTCCACCAGCGCCTCATCCCAGACCCAGAAGCCGCTGCGGGTGGTAAATTGCTGTCCGCTGGCGAAACGGTAGCTTGTTTCGACATGATAGAGTCCCGGCTCCTGGAGAGCCGGGAGGCGCAACCGCTGTTCTTGTCGCGCGGGCGAGGCTGAGAATGTTGCCTCAAACGTGTGAAGGGCCTCCTGCTGTTCAGGTCGGTAGACGGTTACGCGAGCTTGCGCGTTCGTGCCGGTGCGAGCTGAAGCGATCAGGACAGGCGTTTCGCCTGGCTGATAACTGGCCAGGGCGGGACGAAGCTCAAATGTATTCGCCGCGCCCTCGCTCGCGAAAGCTATCAGGCGTTGAATAGCTTGCGCGTTGTCCTGCCAGCTTTTCTCAGATGCTGGCTGCCAGGCGGAGATGAGCCAGCGTCCTCCGCTGAAGCGACCAGAGCGCTGATCCAGCGCCAGGGCTGGCGTGGCGATTCTATGTATGCCTGTGGCGATTGGCGCCAGCGCGTAGAGAAGCGGGAGCAGCACCGTATCAAAGGGGCCAGCGGAACCCATATCTTCGGGATGGTCGTCAACCTGGGTCATTTTGGGGTAAAAGGACCAGAAAGAGCCGGGCACTTCCTCGGGAATCTGCCACTGATAATCCTGCAAGAAAGCCGCGTCGCGGTCCGCGGTGAAATGCCAGGGACTGGTGCCAGAGGTCAACTGGAAAAATGGTCCCAGGAAGATCTGCCGCGTATACGCATCCTGCTCTGGCTCGATCGCGCCTGACTCGTCGACCGGGCGCGCGAAAGGCATGCCGCCGAAGAGTGCCAGGTTGCCGCCCGCTTCCAGGAAGCGCAGCAGAGCGCGCCAGGCTGCTTTCGGAAAATAGGGACCGTGGAATGAGACCAGCGTGATGTTCCGGCCAGCCAGGCGCTCGGCCAGGCGGGAGGCGTCAACCACCTCGAAGTTTCCGGGAACCAGTGTGTGGAGCGTAGCCTCACTGATGTGTTGCGGATAGCTGGGATCGTAAAAAACAACGGTATGGGATGTAGGTGAGATCATGTTTCCTCGCATTGATGAGAACTGGCAGATATTTTTCTCCAATGATATTCGCATAGTATTTGTAAAATGCGCATCGTCTTGCACAGGATGTGAACATAGCGACGCTGCTTGCTTGCGCGGGCGTTGTCCTGCTAAAAGAGCATCCAGGAGAATACGACGCGGGCAAGCAGCGTCGCTATGTTCAAAAATTGTATTACAGGCATGAAAAGCCTGGCAGGCGCCATGCCAGGGAGATCTTAGCGTTGCAAGGACTCCTGGGGGAGCAATGAACACACCGAATCGCGCACAATCAGATCAACTTCCAGAGTGCTGGTGACGCTCACCGGGTCCGGGCTGCTCATTAGAGCGAGCAGGCGTTTTACAGCGATTGTGCCGAGCATTTCTTTATTCACCTGAACCGTAGTCAAGGCCGGGGCCAGGTGTTTAACATGTTCGAGATCGTCAAAACCGACCAGTGAAATATCTTCCGGGACTCGCAGACCAGCCTCGCGGATGGCCTTCATCGCGCCAATTGCCATCTCGTCGTTGGCGCAGAAAATGGCGGTAAGGGGTAAGCCGCGCGCGAGCAGGCGTTTGCAGGCCTCGTAACCCTGGTCAGTGGATAGATTGGCCGATTCGCACAGGTCATACAGAATTGGAAGCCCGGCATTGATCAGCGCCATGCGATAACCCTCTGCGCGGCGTTCGATAGTGTACACCTGGTTGACCGGGCGTGTCCCTTCAAGCAGGGGACCGCCAATGAAAGCGATCTGGCGATGGCCCAGTTTGATCAAATACTCAACAGCGTCGCGCGCGCCCTCGAAATTGTTACAGAGGACGCAGTTCACCTGTGTCACATAATTATCGACCAGCACCACCGGAATGCCAGTATTCTGCAGGAGGCGGATCGTTTCAAGTTCCACAGGGCCAACCAGGAGAATACCGCCCAATTTCATTTCGTAGACGGTCATCAAGAGAATGTCCGGCGTGCTTTGCAGCGCGCTAATCGAGCGATAGGCGACCTTAATATTCGCTTTGCTGGCCTCGCTCTCGACTCCGTGCAGGATATGCGACCAGAAAGGATTACTGACAAATCCATCGGCGGTCAACGACGTGCCGAAGAGAAAGCCGATCTCCCTGATCGTGCGGCTGCTCTCGTAGGGACGCTGTTCTGGCCCGCTCGCGCCAAAATAGCCCAGCCTGGTCGCGGTCTTGAAGACGCGCTGGCGCACTTCTCCAGTAACATTTGGATGGTTATTCAGAACCCGCGAAACAGTTCCAATTGAGACTTCTGCTTCCTTTGCGATCTCTTTGAGTGTCACCTGCCCGGCCAAGTCTCTTCCTCCTCGCTGCTGCTATGAAAAATTTCAATGAAAGCATAACATCGCCTGGAAACAATGTCAAGCGGATGCACGCAGGAGTTTCTTGTAAGAATATCCATGTAAAAATCACATGAACGCGTAACTGAAAAGCATAGATCAAGGAGGATTTTTCGATGACAGCAGAAACTGGAACGGGTCATTCACGCGGCGCAGATGCGCGCGAAATCGCGTCAGCGGTTTTAAAATTCGGGCCAGTGGGACCGGCAGTGAGAG
>DASVMX010000158.1:0-7018 GCA_036384215.1 Ktedonobacteraceae bacterium
GGACAAAATAAATGTGAAGATCGTGCTAAGCGAAAAGCATAGCACGATCTTCACATTTATTTTGTCCGCTTTCTGGTTAAACGAAGAGCCTTACTGTCGTTGGTGAGCAGATCCTGGTCGGGCGGGTTCGTGGGCGTGACAGCGGGCGGAGGCGTTTGCTGTTCCACGGGCAAACTGATGGGAATGCCAGGCGTGGGCGTGAGAGATGGCTGCGGGCGGGCGGGCAGCGGCGGTGCAGACTTGCTGGAGCCAGGGCCTGTGCCGGTGTCTTTACTGGTAGCTGCGATCAGGGCTTTCAGAAATGAGCCTGCGTCTTTGGGGGTACCCCAACCCGTGGCTGCGTCCCAGCCGGGCCCGGCGCGGTAGCCAGCGAAGCCGGAGGAGAGCAGCACATTGTCGCCAGAGGCGATGTCGTTCATGAGCTGATGATAGCCGGGGCCGTTGCCCAGGCGGTAGAGAGCAGGATTGAGCATACCCAGACGGTGATGAGCCATCTGCACGGCGTCGGCGAAGAGGCCAGCCATTTCTGGCGCCGCCGTGCTGGTGCCGCCCATGATGTCGATAGTGGGATGCTGCTGGCGCGCGCTGTGGCTCTCAAAAACGATGACGCCACCGTTTACAGAAGCGTTGAGCGAAAGGTCGGGCACGCCCCGGCCCGCGCTGGTGCCCGCGAGGCCGCTCTGGAAGGCGGGCGCGTGATAAAAACGGCTGTAGCCGCCGCCAGTGGCTTTGTTAAAGGCGCGCGACTCGTTCCAGGTTTTTTCGCGCACATATTGGCCGCTACTGGCGTCCGCTTCCAGCGTAGTGCCGCCCACGGCTGTAACCAGCGGATCATCAGAGGGGAACGAGATGGCTTTCTCAAAAGTGTTGCTCTCGCAGGCCATCTGGGCCGAGCCGAAATCACCAGTCGCGGCGACCAGGGTTATGCCTTTCCTGGTTGCCTCGCGAAAGAGCTGGTGTTCCTCCCGGCGCAGTTCAGCGTCCACGCAATTTTCGTTTTCGCCGAAACTCAGAGAGATGATATCGCTCAGGTTGTGCGCGACCGCGTAGGACAGCACCTTGTAGATGCTATAATCGTTGCTGTCCCTGGCCAGAACAAGATTAATAGTCGCCTCGGGCGCCATCACATGCGCCCACTCGACGTCCAGCGACGTTTCAGCGATCCAGGAGTTGTCCGTGCCGTCCACTCCAAAAGGGGCAATAATGTTGAGCCGTGAGTTGGGCAAACCCCAGATGGCGTTAAAGGTCTGTAGATCCTTGCGGATGTACGGGTTTCCGTAGGCGTCGATGATAGTAATACTCGTGCCCTTACCCGTGATGCCGCGCTCCAGCAGAGCGTTCACGTTATAAGCCTGGCGCACCTGGTAAGGACCGTAACACAGCGAGGGCTGCGGATTCGCGTTATCCTGACAGGCCAGCAGTACCGGCTGCGCGGCTGTGCTGGTGCTCAAAACATGTCTGACCGGGATGGGGTTATATCTGATCTGAATGGGTTGAATGGGCATCACGTGCGTCTTCAAAATCTGATCTATCGTGCTCGCACTGGCCAGGTTTTTCCACGTCAGAGGTGCTGGACTGATGATAATTGCCAGGAGGATGGAGCAAACCAACGTCGCCCTGAGAACGCGCGGGTAATGGGGCTGTACTTGCATACCACTGATCTCCTTCTTCTTCCACTTTTCGCAAGTTGACTTTTCCTTTTTTTATACTACCCCCCACGAAAATTTATCCTTGCCGATATCTGACAGAGTCAGCAGCAAAATCAATTTACAACGGAGCACACTGGACGCGCTGCTCCGGTGTGGATGAGATGGCAACAACCTGAGTCGCACTCTTTGTAATATTAGACCTTGACACCGGGCTGGAAAATCTCTATGCTAGAAGGGATATATCGGCATAATCAAAAACGAGGTGTGAAACATGAGCAGTCCATACGAAGGCAATAATCCCTATGTTCCTCCGACTCAGTACCCATCGCAGCCGGGGTATTATCCCCCGGACCAGCCGCCGCAGTATGGCTATCCGCAGCCAGCGCCGCAGCCGGTCTACATGTCACCCCAGTATATAGGTGTGCCGGTTGTACCCATCAACGAGCCAGGTTATAACGCAGCCCTGGTTGGAATGATTCTGGGCATTATCGGCGTCTTTGTCTGGATTACGTCCATTCCCGGTTTGATTGTCTCGATCTTCGGGTTGAAATCCACGACGCGCAAAGGCATGGCAATCGCGGGTTTGATTACCTCGATCATTGGCATTGTGTTTATGGTCGCCTACATTGCGTTCTTTATCATTATTGCTGTAGCCGCTTCAAACTCCACTCCGACTTATCCATAAAAATAACGCTACCCACGGGAAATTTGCTGTTAGCAATGTCCTGAGTGCTTCGAGAAGAGCAATAGACGCTCCGAGCGTGCAAGCCGTTGTTCCCGCGCCAGAACTGGCGGGAACAACGGCTTTTTTGTGTTATGGCTCCGCGCGGGTCCAGGCACGCGCCCGGTCGGGGGATTGCATGGCGCTGGTGAGGGTCAGACCAAGGGCAGCAAGGCAGGCCAGGCCAGTAGCGGTCATAATCAGCGCAGCCCAGGGATGCGAGAAGATGTACATGGCGGTGACGCTGGCGCCGGGCAGGTGGAGGAGGCCGCTGAAGACGAGCAGGCCTACGGCTTCGTTGCTGCCAAGCTGGGCGGGAGGCGTGGGCAGGATGTAGAACATATTGTAGAGGGTGTAGCCAAAGAGGACGGTGCCGAACGAAACGGGCAGACCGATGGTCCAGAAGGCCAGGAGGGCAAAGAGTGCGTCGCAGGCCAGCGCGCCGCAGGTGAGCAGCAGCGCGGGCAGGAAGATGAGTGGACGACTGGCCGCGGCGAGCAGGGCATCGACGAAGCCAGTGGCAAAGCCCTCGATTTTGTCGCCCAGCCTGGCGGGCAGGAGTCCCAGCGTTTTTTGCAGCAGCGCGACCGCGAAGTCGCGTTTCCAGGCTGCCAGGCTGATGAAGAGCAGCAGCGCGACAAATACAGCCCCAATCAGAGCGAGTAGCAGCCAGAGCTGGAGGTCCATCTGAATACCCAGGAAGGGCACCAGAACCATGATGACCAGCGCCGGCACGAGGTCCAGCGCCTTGTCCATAGCCACGGTGGGCAGAGATTTGCTGATGGGAATATTGGCAATGCGCTTGAGAACCAGGCTTTTCGCGACCTCGCCCGCACGGATAGGCAGAAGAAAATTCAGAAAGATTGCTACCTGGTAGAGCCCGATGACTTTGAGCGTGCTCACCTGGCCGACGGGATTGAGAAAGAGCTTCCAGCGCAAGCCGCGGATGGAATGGCCGGCGAGATATGTTATACCGGCCAGCAAGGCCAGCGCGATGCCCTGCGGCGTGCTCAGGTGCGCGCCGACGATGTTCAGGGTCTGCGGCAGATCGACGAAACGCGCGACCAGGGCGAACAGGAACAGGCCGGCCAGCAAGCCCAGCGCGATTTTTACCGCGGGCAGCCCCAGTACCTTGCGCCAGCTCATCTGAGCCTCGTTCTCCGCACCGGGTATGACAATCTGCACCGCCCGCGGCATCGTGCGCCCGAACGGCTCGCGCCCATAGAGATTTTTGATGGGCAGCGGGCCTGTCTGCTGAATCCCCAGCGGCCAGTAACCATCCTCTTCAGCGACAGCAGGCACAGGCAGCGGCGCTGTTGAGCCGGACGAGTGCACAGGGCGCATCATGCCACTCAACTGCATCAGGTGAGCTGTGCTCTGCTCCTCCAGCGGCGCATTCCACGTGCTTTCCGCGAAAAATGCCGGCAGGTGCGGGCGCACCGAGCGCGTCACCGGCAATACCTGCGACTTGCTCGTAATAGTCGTCGGCTGATCCGCGATATGCGCGTGTTCAGCTTCCAGGGCATCCGTATTCCCCAGCGGCCCCGTCGTCTCTCGCACCTCATTCCCATGCATCCCCACAAAACGCGTCCTCGCCAGCCGCGGGCGAGTCGCGGATTTTAAAGATTTCTCATCGTCATGCTGCATACGAGCCTCTCTCAGAGAACGTATTTCAATGTATTCAACGGGCAATCTCCTCCTTTTTAACTAGATCTTTACGGGCATTACAGGGATAATGGATTACAACGGAGGTGAGCTCCGTAGCTGTATCATGGATTTTCGTCTCTGTTACAGCCAGCGCTGCTTTGTAGCTACCACGGCGGCCTGGGTGCGGTCTTTGACCTGCATTTTTTGCATGATGTGGTGGACGTGCGATTTGACAGTTTCGAGGCTGACGGAGAGGCGTTCGGAGATGGCGCGGTTGGTCAGACCTTCGACCATCAGACGGAGAACTTCGCGCTCGCGCTCGGTGAGGATGGTTGAGGACTGTGTGAGCGGAAAACGGGCTTTGAGTACAGTGCCTTCGCCGGGGGTGCTGTGGATCTCCAGCGAACCGCCGGCCTGGCGCACGCGCTCCTCCATGATGTGCAGGCCCATGTGTGGACCAGAGACAGCGGCTTCGGCGGAATAAGGGTGCACCTGCTCGGGCGCGAAGCCCTGGCCATTGTCACTGACCTGCACCACGCCCAGGCCCGCGACCTGGCGAATGCGGATGCTAACCTCGCTGGCGCTGGCGTGTTTGCGAATGTTGTTCAGCGCCTCCTGCATAAAACGGTAGATCGGAGCCTTGAGCGCCTGCGGCCAGAGCGCGAGATTGTCTACTTTATAGGTGATCTTGAGGTGCGGCGAGTTCGCACTGTACTCGTGCAAAAGCGCTTTGAGCGCTTCATCAAATTCCTGTTCCTCCAGCGGCACTGGCAGCAGCGACGAAATGCCCGCGCGCAGGCCATTCAGGCCGCGGTTCAATAGTTCGCGGGCCTGCTCGATCTCGTTCAGCGCGGTCTGGGGCTGCTTCTCCAGAATGCGCTGGATATAGTCCAGCTTCTGCGTCACATGCGCTACATCCTGAACTATGCTATCGTGGATTTCACGCGCGATCCGTCCGCGCTCCTGCTCGATCAACGCCTGCTGTTCCGCGCGGCGCTGATCGTGATTGAGCAGGATCAGCGCGATTACATCGCAGGCGACGTTGAGCAGCAGGCGTTGATCGAGCAGGAGCACCGGCTCCTGGGCGAGCACCATGCCGAGCGCGCCCAGGAGTTGCTCGCGATAGTTCAGGGTCTGCCAGACCAGAATTTGCTCTGTGGCGTCGGGCAGAGTAATCAGACCATAAGCAGGCTCTTCATTGGGATGCTCAAACGAACTGGCCAGGCGATTTATCTCAGCGGTCGCGTAGTCCGTGAAAGAGCCGGCCTCACCCAGGCAGCTTTGCAGGCCGAAGGTCTTTTCAACAGGGTTGTAACGCCAGAGACAGCCCGCGCTGGCCCGCAGACTGGGACCGAGCATAGTCAGGATCTGCTCACAGAGCGCCTGTTCGTCTAGCAACTCGTCCATGGTCAGGCCCAGCTCACAGAGCGCGAGCAGCAGGCTGAGCGCCTCGTCAAACTGCATGGAGGGAGTTTCCGCGCCGCCTGGGAGCGCGCCTGCTTCGAGCGCGCCTGGCTCGCCAGTTACCGCCTTCAAGCGCCTGGCCGCGCGTCTTGCTCGCTCCGATGGCTCGGTATACTTGCGAATGGGTTGCGGCTCCTCGTCAGCGCCCAGGTAGGCGGAGAGCAGAGAGACGCAGATCAGCAACTCATCCTGAGCTTCCGCGCTCATCTTCGCGCGCGCTCCAGATGGACTGAAGCAGAAGACCAGCACGCCCTGGCGGATTCCCTGGCGCAGTGGGTAGAGCAGTACGCGGCCACGCGGCCAGGCCAGAGCACGCTCTTCGGGCAAACTCAAAGGATGGAGCGCAATATTGGGAATGTTGAGAAAGCTACGCTGATGCAGAGCCGAGGCGAAAAGACCATTCAAAGGAAGCTCAGCATGCATAGCTTCCGAGGAGGGAGAAGGAGAAGCCGGGCGCCGGCCACTCTGTTCCAGCAGGGCCAGGATCTGGCGCTCGTGGTCCAGCATAAAAAGCATAGCCAGGCGCGCGCCGCAGCTCTTGCGCGCGTAATCCAGCAACATCGCCCGTCCCTGAGCCACCGACATCACCTGCTGCAGCCGTGCAACCAGGCTTAACAGAGTCTGAGACGCCACTACACTTCTTTCTCCCCTGTGAATACAGTTGTATAGTCAGGAAAAACCTCAAACGTTTTCCCTCTTTCCATCATACACAGAGAAAAAAGCGCGGACATCCCCCACGAGCAAATCCGCAGAGAAGCGCGGCCTGATCCTGCACCAGGCAGAGAAGCTTCTCATGACGATTCCAGTCGTACGCGAGAAGGATATCCGCGGCAATCTTAGTGAGCGGCAGCCAGGTGCGAGCTCTGAGTGCTCTCGATCTTGTCCATATCCAGCAGATCGCGGGTGGATGACTCGGAGAGCGCCTTTTTGGTCTGGGGATCGAAAACCACTTTATCGCGCGAGCAATAGAGCAGCCGATTCCAGTTCGCCATTGCCAGATCCCAGATGGGATAACGCCTGCGTGCCTCTTCGTCGCCTTTGCCGATATGGCGAATAGCCAGCGCGGAAAGGGTCAGCGCGGTCACAATAAAGAGCAGCGTGATGATAGCCTGAAGCCATGCAACGCCAGTGGTGGAGACCATGATCAGAATCAGAAAAGCTCCAATGCCAACCAGGACCATGCCAGCTATGATATATTTCATCATCGTTGCTTTGGGCTCAGGCATCGGCGGCGGCGCAATGCGCAGTTCGCCAGAGTCATAAGCCATCTGCAATTTCTTCACTTGATCCGCCCGACTACAGACCGGACAGGGAGAAAGCTGCCTGCGGGAAGCAACCATAAATACAATGACCTCCTTCGTTCGCCCATTTAGCGAACGCACAAACCATGATTATTATGAGAGCATATCACGAAGTTGCCAGTTAAACAATGCCCGAATGATGTATACATCCGAACACATAATCCACGGCATGATGGTTTCTCTTTCTATTGTAAGTGAGTCACTCACAAAAAAGCAAAACTATCATGTATTAATGG
>DASVMX010000159.1:0-13962 GCA_036384215.1 Ktedonobacteraceae bacterium
CCAGCAATGTGCAGATAGAATGAGCAAGCGCGGCGAGGAAGCAACTGCCTTGCTTCCTCGCCGCTCTTGCTCGTTCTATCTGCAAATGAGCTATCCTTGAGATTTTTTGTGCTGCGCGATGATATCTTGCTGGACATTCGCGGGCACTTCTTCGTACTCGAAGAACTCCATGGTAAAGGAGCCGCGCCCCTGCGTGATCGAGCGCAGGTCGGTGGCGTAGTGCAGCATTTCTGCCTGGGGCACGTGCGCGGTGATCTGCTGCAGACCGTTCTCCAGGGGATTCATGCCCAGCACGCGGCCACGTTTGGTGCTGTTGATGTCGCTCATCACGTCACCCATGTTGCTTTCGGGAATAACAACGTTGACTGTCATGATCGGCTCCAGCAGCGCCGGACTGGCCTGGGGTACGGCTTCCTGCATGCCCAGCGAAGCGGCGATTTCAAAAGATTGCGCCGAGGAGTCTACCGGGTGATACTTGCCGTCGACCAGGGCCACTTTGACGTAGACCATCGGGTTGCCGGAAATGAAGCCGCGTTTGAGTGACTCGCGCACGCCCTTTTCAACGCCGGGGATGAACTGTCCAGGGACCACGCCGCCGACGATTTTATCCTCGAAGATGAAAGTCTCGTCACCGCCCATGGGCAGTGGCTCGATCTCCAGCCAGACATCCCCGAACTGGCCGTGACCGCCGCTCTGGCGTTTGTGGCGACCGTTGGCGCGCGCTTTTTTGCGAATAGTTTCGCGGTAAGAGATGCGCGGTTCGCGGGACTCCAGATCCACGTTAAATTTGCGTTTGATCCCCTCAATCACGATCTGGAGATGGGCCTCGCCCATGCCAGATAAGAGCACCTCGGCGGTCTCGGGATCGCGCGACATACTTAGTGTGCGGTCTTCTTCCAGCACGCGGCTCAGAGCGTTGCTCATCTTATCCAGGTCAGCCTGGCTCTTCGGGAAGAGCGCCACGGTATAGCAGGGCGTGGGGAAGTTGACGGGCTCCAGCGGATTGGCCTCTTTATTCGCGCTGAGGGTATCGTTGGTATGGGTATTGGTCAGCTTGGCCACCGCGCCGAAGTCGCCTGTGGGAATCTCCGTGGCTGGCTCCTGGTTTTTACCGCGCGGCGTTACCAACTGGCTCAAGCGCTCATCGGTTTTAGTGTTCACGTTCAACGCGTGCATATCGGATTTTAGTGTACCGGAGTAGACGCGGAACGTACTCACCGTACCGACCTGCGCCGCGGCGGTCCTGAAGATCAGCAGTGACAGCGCGTTGCCAAAGGCTCGCGCGTCTTCCGGCTGCGCTTCAGCGGCGCTGGGAAGATAACTGACCAGCGCGTCGAGCAGCGTTTGCACGCCGATATTCTTGCTGGCTGAGCCGCAGAGCACAGGCACCAGCAGACCAGAGCGCGTGCCAGTTTTCACCACCGAGAGAATTTCCTCGTCACTTAAGGTTTCACCTTCCAGGAATTTCTCCATAATCTCATCATCGCTCTCCACCGCGGATTCAATCATCTGCTCGCGGAACGCGTTGACGCTGTCCTGGAGATCCGCGGGGATGGGGATCTCTTGAACTTTAATTCCCCCCTCGAAGGTATAGGCTTTCTGGGTCACCAGGTCTATCACGCCTTTAAAGTCAGCCTGCTCGCCAATGGGAATCTGTAGCGGCACGACTTTTGTGCCAAATTGCCCGCGCAGGGAATCCAGGGCGCTTTCAAACGAGGTATTTTCGCGGTCGAGTTTATTGACCAGAATCACGCGGGGCAGGTGTCGCTCGTCGGCGTATTGCCAGGTCAGTTCAGTGCCCACCTCAACGCCTTTTTCCGCAGTAACCACCACCAGAGCCGCATCGGCCACCCGCAGACCGGCCTTGACTTCGCCAACAAAGTCGGCGTACCCAGGAGTATCAATCAGATTGATCTTGGTATCCTTCCATTCGACAGGCAGCACCTTGGTGTGCAGCGACATACTACGTTTGAGCTCATCGGGCTCAAAGTCGGCTATCGAACTGCCTTCATCCACTTTACCCTGCCTGGTCACGGCGCCGCTATCGTAGAGGGCCGCGTCTATCAGAGAGGTTTTACCCGCTCCAACATGGGAAATCAAAGCGATGTTGCGAATGTGTTCCGCACTATAGACCTTCATTAGTAGTCAATCCTCCTGTATATCTTATGCGAGTACTGGTTCTGGCGGCCAGCGCGCCCCGCGCTTCTGCCAGAACCTCTGCATCCCCACGCCAGTGTGATGTAGAAGAGGAAAATACGCTGTGTTTGTTTGACTCCTGTCCGGCTGGATGAGCCGGAAGCTTGCGATCCGGGTTATAGAGCTACGGGAACGATCGGGTACTGCTGGTAGTATATCAGCATTGGGCATATTGTTCAACCAGCTATCAACGTTGGGGGCGTCACTTTTTTTGCAACCTGATTCACACCAGAGCCGCGCATCCGGTGTGGTCACATTGATGTGTTTGCAACCAATGACGCCCACCCTCAACGTTGGGGTAGAATGACCCAGACCTTCTAACAGGCCAGTTATCCAGAAAAACGAGAGAGGATCGACATGGCGTCGATCCTCTCTCGTTTTTCTGGATAACTGGCCTGTCTATATTAATCGTGAGTAGGGGAGCGCCAGTAGCGGCGGTTGCCGAAGGTGTCGCCAGGCTGGTTGACCGTGCTGGAGATCAGGCCGACCTGCTGCAACTTGGCCAGCGCGGTGTAGACCTGCGAGACGTGTACAGTGGTGATCGTGTGTTGCTTGCGATAGATTTCCGGGAAGTACGAGCCCTGGTTCTGCATGACTATGGCGTGCAGATCTTCCAGGTTCATGCTGCCGTTTGCGTCGTAAGGCAGCGCTTGCAGAATCAAATTACTCAGCCCCTGCTTGGAGAGTCGGTGTTTCTCCTGCTCGATCATATTTGGTGTAGCTTTATTCGCCCAGGACTCCCCCTCAAAGCGCACCTCGAAGCGGCAGGAGGGGGCTCCCTTCTTCATACAGCTATGCTCGTGAATCTGGACCTTTTCGCCGAAGCGTTCAGCCGCGCCAATGATGCAGCCTTCCAGCAGCGAGCAGAGCTTGCGCCCGCTCTCGTAGGTGAGAAGCATATGACGGTGATCGCCGGACAGCATCTGATATTCAAAAAGCGGCGGCTCTACTCCATCGGGTGTGCGGCGCATCTGGGCGTGCGCGTCGCGCATCTGGAGCAGCAGATCAGCGCCATTCCAGGATTGGGCGAGCAGATACCCACAGAGATACTCCACCAACCCATTTAGCATAAAATAACGTCCATATTCGACCATCAGGCGGTCGGCTGACAGGAAGCTTAGCTGACTGGCAGTCTGTACTCCTTTGACAAGCAATTCATCGGGGTAAATACGGCCACTTATCGGAAGTTGATCTCTGGTTTCGCCAATTTGTTCGCGGTATGTATCGATGAATTTTGATCCAAAGCGGTCATTCAGATACTTTTCCCAGACCACAAAAATGATGCCCTTCATGGGTACAGGTAAGTCCTTTCGTACATTGGCGGTCATCCTGCGCCAGTCTCATTTTATTCAGAAAATTCTTTATGAAAGAACTTTAATAGATAAGGATGAGTAAAGCAAGCCCCTTCCAAAAAGGTAGGACTATAGTCATAAGCGAAATTACCAAAATTTTTTATTGAACGGCCCGCTCTCCGCGTCTTCATGTAGCCATTTACTGAGTGTCGGTCATACGATCATGCATAAAATTCGAGAGATAATGATATATTTGTTCTCATATTTTAACATATATTTGATTCTATTTTTGTTACATATGTCAGTTCATTTATGATCAACGATCTGAGGGAAAGGCGTATGAATGTCTATAAGCAGATATATGCTGGATGAATGTGTAATAAAAAGCTGCTCTCTGTTTACCTTGTTGGATGTGTTATACTGAGCAGTACGAATAGACGTTCTATAATCTTGAGGCATCTCCACAAGATGTTTTTGTATGATGCGTGGCGATGTTTATCAGGCAGACAAGGATAGTTATATGCTCGTGCAATTATCTACAAATATGGATATACTACAAATAGAGGCTGAATTTCAGGCGGAGCCGTTGGCGCTTTTTCGGTACTGGGTTGAGCCTGCTCTGCTAGCACAATGGTGGTCGCCGCAGGCCGAGTCTGAGTGCTACGAGGGTGGTGCTTATCACCTGGCCTGGCCACAGAGGGGCTGGCATTTACGCGGGCGCTATAGTGCTTTTGTGCCGGGCAAACAACTCAGTTTTACCTGGCAGTGGGACCACGAGTCCGCGGAGGCTGATCTGAAAAACGTGGAAGTGTTATTTGAGGGCCTGGCGAGCGGTGGTACACGATTATTGCTGACGCATGGTCCGTATCGTGCCACGCCGGAAGATCAGGCCAGGCGCATAGATGAGCATCTGGCCGGCTGGATGCATTTTCTCGCGTGCCTGCAGCAGGTGGTTGCCCAGGCCGCGTGAGAAGGAGTGTCTGGCTGGCCGGGGAAAGAGAAAACGCCAATGAAGACCCTTTTTTGCGATGTACAGGTAGGATTACAACGTTGTCACAAGCTCGCGCTTTTCCGGTGCGCGGGCTGTGGGCGCTCATTGTGCGCGCAGCACGCGACGCGAGTTAGCGCAATCAGTGGTACCAGTTGGGTTTGCGCGAGCTGTTATCGGCGAAAATATCAAGGGAAACGGCTTATGCGGGCTATCCTGATGGTGTAAAGATAAGCTGATCTGGTGTGTTCCCACAAAGCTTATCAAGCGTGGCTCTGTGCGCGACCTGCGCCAGAAATAAACCATCGTATGGGCTTCTGTCTAAAAACGAGACGAGTAAGAGAGGCAAAACCAATTCTGCCTCTCTTACTCGTCTCGTTTACAGAAGAGTTTACCCCTCAAAACAGCTCTTAAGCATGTAATTGACGGCTGGAAGGCGCTCTTTTTCGCGTGATTGCGGGGGGCATTGTGTTATACTGAATGGGATATTTTACCCTAATCTGTAGAACACAAGGGAGAAGGTCATTATGACTGTAAATATTTCCGATATTGAAAATATTCTTGCCGACGCGCAGTCCTGGCGCCAGACGCGGACTATTAATCTGATCGCCAGCGAAAACACGCCGAGCGAGGCAGTGCGCCGCGTGCAGGTCTCTGATCTGATGGGGCGCTATGCCGAGGGACATCCAAACAAGGGTGAACAGGTCAACCGCTATTATCAGGGCACGCGCCATATTGACCAGATTGAGATGCTGGCTGAGAACGAGATCAAGGCGCTGTTTGGGGCGCAGCAGGCCGATGTGCGCCCGATCAGCGGGAACGCGGCCAACACGGCGCTGGCGTTGGGCTGGCTGCGCGGCGGCGATACGGTGGTCGCGAATTCTACGGATGCTGGTGGACATATCAGCCATGGCCCGGTTGGCGTCTTTGGGCGCCGCATCCAGAATCGCGGCCAGGTGCTCAAAACTGGCGGTGAAAAGTCCATCAATTTGCACTATTTGCCGTTGACGCCCGATCACTACCACGTGGACGCGGTCCGCACAATCGAACTGATCGACAGTGTTGCCCCGCAGATGGTGATTATGGGCAAGAGCCTCTTTCTTTTCCCCGAGCCGGTAGAAGAGGTTGCAGCTTTCTGTAAAACGAAGAACATTCCTCTCCTCTATGATGGTGCGCACGTTCTTGGACTGATCGCAGGTGGTCAATTTCAAGATCCGTTGCACGAGGGTGCGACCTGGCTGACGGGAAGCACGCACAAGACCTTCCCTGGTCCCCAGCGCGGGGTTATTCTGGGCAACCTTGACGCCGAGGGCGAGAAGAAATTCTGGCCGGCGGCTGATCGCGGCGTTTTCCCAGGCTCTTCCAGCAATCACCATCTCTACTCCCTGCCTGGCCTGGTTGTGGCCGTGCGCGAGATGCAGCAGTATGGTCGCGAGTATGCAGCGCAGATTGTGCGCAATGCTCAGGCGCTGGGGCGCGCGCTGGATGCGCTGGGCACATCCGTCGAGGCGCGCGACTCTGGCTACACGCGCAGTCATCAGATCGCCGTCAACGTCGCTGATTGGGGCGGCGGCGTCGAAGCTGCCAAACGCCTGGAGGCCAATGACATCATCGTTAATTACAACATGCTGCCCGGCGACACCGACCCGCGCCTGCCCTCCGGCCTGCGTGTGGGTGTGCCAGAGATGACGCGCTTCGGTATGGACGAGCAAGCCATGGGCGAGCTGGCTCAATTAATGCATGATGCCATTCGCGGCAAAAATGTCAAAGCGCAGGTCAACGCGCTGCGCGGGCGCTTCGTTGAGATGCGCTACGTCTAATCAATCTCTTATAAAACGCAGAAACAAATCCTGATTTACAGTATGCGCGATGCATGCGCATACTGTAAATCGTGAATAGAGCGACGCTGCTTGCTCACGTCGTGGCCCCACCAAATCCATGCGGGAGACCACGACGCAAGCAAGCAGCGTCGCTCTATTCACGTTGATCGTGGCTGGAATGCTGTCTATCTGCTGGAATGGCGGGCATTTTGTGAGCCAGATCATAGCTTTCCCGGTATTTTTCAACTAAACTTAGGCATAATATGCCCCTTTGTCAGGGAAGTATCATAGAAAGGATCAGCATATGTTTCCATCTCGGCCTTCACAGCCACCCCGGCTTTTACGACCGCGCCTCTGGTGGCTGTTTCTATTGTTGTTCAGTATATTGTTAGCCGCGTGCGGTGGATCAAACGCTTCCCCCAATGGGAGCAGTACGTTTAACACCCTCGACAATGGCCAGCCGGGTGCCGGAGGGCAGAACACGCCTACCCGGACCTCCTTGCTGGCAGTGCCTATGCCGCAGACGCGGACCGATTGCCCATCCCCTGCTCTTTCAGGGCGAGCGCCGGTGATCCGCGGGCTGACGCTAGGCAAAGATCCAACAGTAGCGTATATCAACAACCAGGGAACTGCGAATAGTCCGAATAGCTTTGGCGAATTGAAGCTGTATGACACCGTCAAGGGAGCATCAAACGCGAACAGCAAGGTTATTTTTGGCAAAAGTGTGCTGGTGCATATTCCCAATGCTCTGATTATAGAGGCGCAGCTTTCCGCCAATGGACAATGGCTGTTATTTGTGACGCAGGCGCTCGGGGCATCAGAGATTCAGATGGTGCGTGTGGATGGGCAGGGCTTGCAGACGCTGTATTGCGCGCCTCCTGGAACAGTGCATAGCCTCCAGTGGTCTCCTGATGCTTCGCGCTTTATTTTTTCGCAGGAGGCCGTTTCTGGCCTGTGGAATCTCTATCTCTTTGACATGACAACCGGTGTTGTTCAGCCGGAACTGGTGCAATCGAATAACGCGACGCTGGGCTATGAGGCGCGTACCTGGTTTGACAACGCCCGTGTTTACGTGGTCGGCGTGCCTAATCCCGCTTCGCCGGTGCCTTCGCGCGGTTTATTTGCGCTTGATATCAGCAGAGGGTCCAATCAGCATCCATCCAACCTGGTGCAGATTATCAAGCCCTCGCAGTCCGCTTCTTGTCGCTCGTTTGATAGTGACTACAACACTACGCTGCTGATTAGCAGCCAGTGCAACCAGACCTTTCCCTCGGGTTCAGGTGATACAGGCGTGCTCTCTGGTCCCAGTTCAATCGTTGTGCAGGGGGTAACGGGAGGTGGGCAACATACCATTTATACCAGCCAGACGCAGGCAGTGACCCAGGTGCGTATGCTGGGCTATTCGAGCAATAGCCTGCTCCTGACAGTCAACAACCTGGACCCCACCAGCGGGCCTTCTCCATCCGCGCAAAACGGCCTCTGGAAAATGAATACTGACAGCAGCGGCCTGACCAGCCTGTTCAGGGCTGATAACTTTAGCGAGTGCGAGCTTAACCAGTTTAGCCAATACCCCTGGGCAAACCTCTCGCTTGATAACAGCATGTACGCGCTAAGCGAACAAGCGGTTTTGAGCAAATCTCAGGATATCAGCCTCTTAGTCGGCCCGCTCAATGGTGATCAGAGCCGCAGTGTAACATTTGAAGATGTCTCGTCCAATCTGGGAACCCTGGCGATTGTGGGTTGGACAAGCCTGTGATATCCCAATTTTTTTGCGGTCAAACAAGCCAACCTGCCAGCTACAAGCCAGTCGCGCTGGCTTGTAGCTGGCAGGTTGGCTTGTTTGACCGCTCAGGCTGATTCCTGTTCGCTGTGCTGTTGCAAAAGTTCGACTAACCATTGTTCGTCGTGAATCGGTACGCCTGCTTTCTGGGCTTTATCCAGCTTGGAGCCGGCATCTTCGCCCGCGATCAGATGGTGCAGATGTTTACTGACACCAGAGGCGATGGTTCCGCCGAGCTTCTTAATGGCCTCTTCGGCGACCGGGCGCGGCATTGTGCTCAGGCGCCCGGTGAGCAGGAAGGTCTGACCGGCCAGCGGGCCATCGTTGCTGGGCTGTTCTTCTTCGACCGTCAGCCCGGCCTGCTTCAGGCGCTCGATCAGCTCGCGGTTCTCGCTTTGCTGAAACCAGGTATAGATGCTATGCCCGCTGACCTGGCCGATGCCGGGGACGGTGGCGATCTCCTCTTCACTGGCGGCCATCAGCTTATCGATGTGGCCGAAGTGGCGCGCGGCCAGCAGGGCGGTTTTTTCGCCTACGTGGCGGATATTGATCGCGAAGAGCAGGCGTGCCAGTGGACGCTGTTTGCTGGCCTCGAGGGCCTTGAGCATGTTATCGGCGCTTTTATCCTTGATGCCTTCCAGCGCAAGCAGTTGCTCACGGGTCAGCGCGTAGAAGTCGGGGAATGTTTTTACCAGCTCGGCCTCGACCAGCGTTTTACACATCTGATCGCCGATGCTGTCAATGTCCATCGCGCCTTTCGAGACAAAATGTTTCAGACTCTCCAGGATGCGCGCAGGGCAGGCCACATTGGGGCAGTAAGCCATAGCCACATCTTCCTCGCGCTGAATCGCTGTGCCGCAAACCGGGCAGGTAGTGGGAATGTGATAGACTTGCTCTTCCCCTGTGCGCCGCTCGATGACCGGTTTGACGACCTGGGGGATGACCTCGCCCGCGCGCTGGACCAGCACCCAGTCGCCAACGCGTAGATCTTTACGCTGGATATCGCCCTCGTTGTGCAGTGCGGCGCGCTCAACGGTCACGCCGCGGATGTTGACGGGTTCAAGCAAGGCCCAGGGATTGACCGTGCCAGTGCGCCCGATATTCACGCGAATGTCGAGCAGACGCGTTGCGACCTGGGTAGGTGGATACTTGAAGGCAATCGCCCAGCGCGGATCGCGCGCCACCGTGCCAAGTTCCTGCTGGTGCGCGAGGTCGTTGATCTTAATGACCACGCCATCGATCTCGTAGGGCAGATTAAAGCGCTCGCTCTCCCACTTCTTGCAATACTCCGTCACCTCGTCCAGGTTGGCGGCCTGCTGGATGTTAGGGTTGACCACAAAGCCCCATTCGCGGATCAACTCCAGGGCCTCCCACTGGCCTTGTACCTCCATGCCCTCGATATAGCCGATCTGATAGCCAAAGAAATCAAGGTGACGGCTGGAGGTAACACGCGCGTCCTTCTGGCGCAGCGAACCGGCTGCCGCGTTGCGCGGATTGGCGAAAAGCTTGCCATCGCTAATCTCAGCGTTCAGCTTCTCAAAATTTTTGATCGACATGTAGATCTCGCCGCGGATCTCCACGCGGTCGGGAATGTGCTCGCCGCGCAGGGTCTGAGGGATTGTGCGAATCGTGCGCACATTGGGGGTCCAATCCTCGCCCACAATGCCATCGCCGCGCGAAGCGCCGATTACCAGTTTGCCTTTTTCATAGGTCAGAGCCATGGCCAGACCGTCGATCTTAAGCTCACAGACATACGCGAAAGTGGCTCTGGGTAAAATATTCTGCGCCCGTTTATACCAGTTTTGCAACTCTTCCTCGCTGCGCGCATTCGCCAGGCTGAGCATGGGAACCGGGTGCTGGCGCTGAGGCACGTCCGCGACCGGGCCTGCACCAACGCGCTGAGTGGGCGAGTCGGGCGTTACCAGTTCGGGATGCTCGGCCTCAATCCGCCATAATTCGATCATCAACTGGTCATACTCGGCGTCCGTCAGCGTCGGATTGTCTAGCACGTGGTATTGATAATTGGCCTCTTCAATTTTGTGGCGCAGTTCGGCGACGTGGGTGAGCAGCTTCTCTTCCATGCTCTCGCCCGCGTGTTCCAGCAGATTTTCGGGAGTGTGGTCGAGCTGCAAACCTTCCTGTTCTTCCTGGGCAAGGTTTTGCTCCTGTGTTTCAGCCATTGTAGCCCTCCTGTTTCTCTCTCATCGTTGGGTTATTCTCCTATTCTTTTTCCAGAGCCTGATAATGGAAAACCACTGGCTGGCCAGTGAACAGGCCGGCGATATGCCCGTGCCATTGTAAAAAAAGTGGGGCCGCTGCGGAAACTCTCTGTGTGAGCTTCCAGCGAAGTTCAGATCTCCCTTCTCAGCTGGCTATTCCATTGGCCACTGGAAATTTGTCTTAAACGAATTAAATGCTATTCTACAGGCAAATTGACCATATGAAAAGGGAGGGGCTGAGTCGCTCATACATTTCTGCAACACCGCTTCCAGGTCAGATGGCTTTCAGAGTGTCTCTCAGCCAATGGTGCTCGCCGATGCGCCAGGCGCAGAGCCGCTTCCGCCGGATTGCCTGCTCCCTTGACGTGATCTGGCGCCTTTTGGTATAGTCATACTAGTACCTGTTCATCCCCGGTGGGGGGACAATGGATACGGTGCGAGAAAGGAACGCATATCATGTCTGGAGACTCTGATCCAGGACGGGAAGACATTGCCAACCGCCTCGCCCGGATTGCAGGCCATGCTGCCAGTCTCAGGCGCCTCTGGGACGAAAGACGAGAGAGTCGCGAACTGCTCACCCAGATTGTAGCGGTGCGAGCCGCGCTTAATGCGGTTGGACGCGCCATTTTGGAGCAGGAAATTGATGAGCAATTGCAACGGGCACTTGCCCACGGGGAAACACAGGAAGCCAGCCGTCTTCTCAAAGAGGCGCTGGACCGCCTGTTGTGATTATCCTGAAACACCCAAGGAGGACCCATATGGATGCTGGTCGTAGTCGCCCTCCCAGTCTGAGGAGGGGCCTACACCATTGTGCCGGGCGAGGTACAGGCCAGAGCTGACACTGAGATGGACCTGTTTCAGTGCCTTTCTTCTCGTCGTGTGTCTCGCCTCTGGCGCCAGACGCGTGACATACGTGCCCTTGCGCGATGCGCGCGCATCGCGCTGCGACGCACAAGAAGAAAGAGAGGAAACACCTGATGGAGCAAACGAAGTCTACTTCTACATCTCAGGGGGAGCTTGTCCCGCATCCCAGGCGACGCCCGCGCCTTTTGCGGCGGATCATCTTTTACTTAGGCATTTTTGGTCCAGGGCTGATTGCAGCAAACGCAGGCAATGATCCGGGTGGCATTGCCACCTATAGCAGCATGGGATCACAATTTGGCTACGCAATGCTTTGGGTCATGCCTATTCTGGTGATAGGCGTCGCGGTGGTTCAGGAAATGTGTGCTCGAATGGGGGCAGTGACTGGGAAAGGGCTCTCTGATTTGATTCGAGAAAACTTCCCGCTGCGTTTTACTGTGTTCATCATGTTTATTTTCCTGCTCGCTAATGGGGGAGTGGTGGTATCCGAATTCATCGGGATTGCTGCTGCCCTCGCTTTTTTTGGCATTCCTTCCTGGATCGGTGCGCCCTGTGGAGGGATATTGATCTGGTGGTTGATTGCGCGGGGGTCGTACAAGCGGGTTGAAAAAGTTTTTCTAGCGGTTACTTTTGTCTTTTTTGCGTATGTTTTCTCTGCTTTCCTGGCACATCCCAATTGGGGGCAAGTGGCACACGGAACGTTTGTCCCGACACTTCAACCCACTGGTGGATATATTTTGACACTGGTTGCCGCAGTAGGAACAACCATTAGTCCCTACATGCAACTCTATATCCAGAGCGCTGTTGCAGAAAAAGGTGTGCATATGAGTGATTACAAGTACGAGCGACTGGAGGTGTATGTCGGGTCACTGTTCTCCGTCTCCATTGCTTTTTTCATTCTTGTATCTACTGCTGCAACCCTCTTCGTAGCAAGTCATGGCAAAGGAGTGCCCCTTGGATCTGCGGCGCAAGCGGCCCAGGCGCTTGCGCCGTTCCTGGGCACGTTTGCTAGTCAGGCGTTTGCCATTGGATTATTAGGCGCAGCTCTCCTGGCTGCTGGCGTGCTGCCGCTCTCAACAAGCTATTCGCTTGCTGAGGCGTTTGGGTTTGAACGAGGAGTAGGACGAAGCTGGAGCGAAGCTCCCTTTTTCTGGGGGCTGTTTACGCTCTTAATTGGGATTGGGGTCGTAGTCGCCATGCTCCCAAATTTGCCAGTCATTCAGATCCTCCTGAATCTATATCTGCTCAATGGGCTGCTCTTGCCTATTATTCTGTTTGCCATTTTGCATCTGGTCAATCGGAAACGGCTGATGGGGCATTATACCAATAACCTGGTGTACAATGTAATCGCGTATGCCTTGACGATAGTCGTGAGCCTCCTTGCAGTCTTATATCTCGTCACACAGGTTCTATCACTCTTTGGAATACATATCTTTAAATGAGCAGTTCTGTGCCCTTTCTCTTGTGAGCCCATACGGAATCCTTGCCAGGCCCGCTACAAAGGAAACAAGGATAGCACCTGCGCAGCGCAATAAGCGGCAGGTCACCAGAGGGGGATAGATAAGAAAACGCGCGGGCTTTTGTGGAGTAGTCTCACCACCTTATCTATTAGAGCAAAGGGAGTTAAGGTCAGAACACTGCCTCTTTATCCTTTTCATTTTCACAGCTCTTGCGAATCTACCCAATCCGCATGAAATGTTTACTCGAGTGTATTGATTACACTGCTGTCATTGATGATGATTCCCAATTCGCGATTCCGGTCCAGTGATTGACTGGAGATGTTTTCAGAGCCGACAAATGCCATTTGTCCATCGACGACGAGAATTTTTGCGTGCATGTACAGGCGTGGATCTTCGCGTACTGTGACACCTTCTTGTTTAATGGTTGTGATGCCATTGCTGTTACTGTCGCCTGATCCTCCGGCAGGGGTGGGCAGGATAACCTGGATGGTGACGCCACGTTGGGAGGCCGCGATAAGATCTTGTTCGATTCCGCTATCCTGCATCTCTTCGGCTGTGACCAGCAGTGTATGCCTGGCGCGAGAAATCAGCGTATTGAAGGCGCTACGAGAATTCAGTGGACTGACAACCAGGTTGGGGTTGGAAAAAATGGCTGTGTTGCGCTGCCAATCAGCTTGAAAGATGGCATCTATCGCCTGTACATCCTGAGGATGGGTGTCAATAATATCATATTCACGATTTTTGGTATATTTTCCTGTACCCAGCGCCGCATTCGTCATGTTTGAGGTCATGATATATGCCACATCCCCATCGATAATCAGCCCTTTTTCATGCGTTAAAGTAAAAGCAGGGTTGCTGAAGCGGGCTTTGACACCGGCTGCCTGTAGTCTGTCCAGCGTTTCCTGGGGTGAGAGAACGCCACCACCGTAGGGATGCTGTTCCAGCATGACGCGCACGTCAACGCCATTATTGGCATCCTCTTCCAGTGCGTTGATGACGTTTTTATTGGTCAGCAGATATATTTCCATAAAAACTGACAGCCGCGCGCTGCGAATAGCCTCGACAATCGGCCTTGGCCCGGCATCTGGTTCGACAATCACGCGCAGGCCAGTGATACCAGAACCGAACACGCAGTTGCTCTGGCACGGATTGCCACTCGCCGCGCTGGCACCCGGCAGGAAGATGTTAAGCCCGCATCCAGCCATCAGACAGCAAAATGCAAGCAGGCAGATATTATGCCATATGGCTATGCAATACCGGGAAATGGTCAGGTTTTTCAAACTATCCCTCTCTACTTTTCATACCTCCCCTCAACCCTTTGCCTCTAAGATCTATCATTAGGCATT
>DASVMX010000160.1:0-1620 GCA_036384215.1 Ktedonobacteraceae bacterium
AGAGGGTGAGCTGCTCTGGGAAGCACGCTTCCCCCGCGATTTTGTGGAGCGCGCCAAGCGCCGCCACGGCCCGATCGGCTATCCTGCGCTCTACCAACAGCGCCCGGTGCCTGCTGGCGGCATTGTGTTCAGTCTGGGCAACGAGCGTTTCTTCTCTATCGACCAGGAAGCAGGCCTTTATCTCCTGGAGACGCCGCGCGGCATCAAGGCGGTGCCGATCGCCGATTGCTGGACGATGACCACCTCGGATGTCGCAGCCAAAGAGAAGGAACAAAACGACTGGACGGTCTTCGCGACCTGGGCCATCACCCCAACACTCGACGTGCTCTTGCTGGACGTCCGCCGCGGCCACTGGACGATTCCTGAGCAGGAGGAAGAAGGCTACAAGGTCTATCTGGCCTTCAACAACGATCTGTATCAAGGGCTCTACTTTGAGGATGTGGGCTATCAAGGGGCCATTGGCCAGCACTTGATTGCCAAAGGGGTCCCTTGTGTCTCATGGACGCCCGTCGGCAAAGGCGACAAGGTGCTGCGCGCCGGCGCGGCAAGCATCTGGCAGCAGCTCGGCAAGCTCTATTTCCTCAAGGTGGCTCACTGGCTCGCTGAATGGCGCAAGGAACTCTACGGCTTCCCCAAAGCAGCTCACGATGACCAGGTGGATAATGCGTCTATGGTGTGCCTGGTGGTACGCAAGCCCCGGCCAGGCGTGAAGGATTCTTCGGACTCCGCGCAGCAAGTCGATACCACGCTCTCCATCGAGCAGATCCTGGACGCCGAGCAGATCGCCAAAGAGCAGGCGGAGCAGGCAGCGAAGGACAAAGAAGCGGAGAAGCACAATCCAGCGATGGCAATTAACCCCTTTGAGTGGGCTATGTCGCATGAGGGAGGTGACTGGGGATGAAAGTGGAAATCATTCGGTGCGACACCTGTAGAGAAGCGAGCGATGCGCATCCTCTCCCTGTCGGAGTGGAGTTGCCTCCCGGCTGGCTGATCGTCACGAAACCCGGTCTCCCGACGCTGGCGCGCTTTGCGTCTGGAGGGAGTATTGGTGGCGCGACGCTCCCGCCAGTGTGGAGAGAAGAGCGCTCTTCGACTGACAAAACCTGGCACTTCTGCTCAGAGAAATGCCTGGCGTCCTGGGCCAGCAGCAGGAGCGAGGAGGGGACGACGTGAGCAAGAAAAAAGAGCCTTTGCAGGCTCCCTTTCCCGATTGCGCAATCTCCCGTGCAGGCCTCGAACCTGCTCTTCCGGTCCCTTTTTCGGCCCATGGGCTTTCAGGCTACCGGGTTCTACCAATAAACGTAACGGTGCTGGGATTATACCAGGAGGTGACGCTGTGAGCAAGAAGCATCGTCGCGACCTGCCGGCTCAGCAGAAGGCCAATCCCAACTACCAGACCGTCATCCAGACCGGCCCCAGCGCGGTACCCGTCATGATGCCGCGCAATATGCGAGCTTACTTGCAGGAAGGTTATCGCAATAAGACCGCGTTTCGTGTCGTTGGCCAGATTGCGCGCAGTGCTGCTGGCATCAAGTGGAAACACTACACGGACGACACCAAGCAGCGGGAAGTCCAGAACAGTGAGCTGCTCAAACTCTGGAAACGCCCAAATAGCGAGCA
>DASVMX010000161.1:0-11833 GCA_036384215.1 Ktedonobacteraceae bacterium
AGCGGGCGCAAAGCCACGCCGCCGCTCTTCCAGATGATCGAGGTGCTGGGTCGCGAGCGCACCCTGGCCCGCGTCGACCGCGCCCTGACCAGCCTTGCATAAAAATAGGTAGCAAGTACCCAGGACTCTGTAAAAGTCGGCAAAGCGGGAGTGCAGAGGGCGGCTGCCTTCATCATCCCCCGGATGCGGCTGCCTGTTTCATCCCCCGGATGCGGCTGCCCTCTGCCGGGGGCAGATGAAGCGACGGGGCTTCCTTTCCGAGCGGGCGAAGAAAGGTGCGATCAAGCAACTTGCCCGCTCGGAACAAGGAGCCAGTCCCCGCAAAAAATCGTTTCTCTTGCTTTTTGCGAGCCGCCGCAGGCGGCGAGAGTGGACTTTTACATAGCCCCGACTCGTACCGGAGAGGCTTGTCAAAAAGCAAAATTTGAGCCATAGTATAAGATATTAAACCTCAGAAGTTTCAGACGGCAGGCTCATTCAGCAGGAAGCAGGATTTGGAAAAACTATGACACAACGCGATTACATCTTACGTATGTTTGAAGAAATGAGCCGGGTGATCGCTCAGATTGTCTACCAGCGCGAGATCAAAGATTACCAGGCCTCGCACGAATTGCTCGACGAGCAGTTCAAACAAACGCTGGGCATGGGCAGTGGCTTTCTCCTCTCGCTCCCCGATGAAACACTGATCTCGATGCTCACCAGTCTGGGCGTGCTCAATCTTGAAAAATGCTGGCTCGTCGCCATCTTGCTCAAAGCCGAAGGCGACCTCTATACTGACGAACAGGATGAAAACAAGAGCTATTACAGTTACCTCAAATCCTGTAATCTCTTCCTGGAAGCGCTCTACAGCCAGCATTATCTGCACGAGCTTGAAGAGGTCGAGGAGATCGAAGAGTTGCTGCCAAAATTGGAGGATTATGAATTGCCCCTGCGAACCCGGCAGCTCCTCTTCTGGTACTTTGAGTTTACTGGACGCTATGGCCAGGCTGAGGATATGCTGTTTGATATACTGGAAACAGAACCAGATCCAGCCCTGGAAGGCGTTGAGGGCATCGAAAGCCTGGATGAGATGCGCAGCCGAGGAGAAGCGTTCTACGCGCGCCTGCTCAATAAAAATGACGCGGCATTAGAGAGCGGCAACTTCTCTCGCACCGACATCAAGGAAGGTCTGGCCCGTCTCCATCAGTTTTCGGTCTAGGCAAAACGCTCCCCATCGATTATACTTACTTAACGCTTTTTTAATATTGGCTTAACAAAAAGAGCGAGGAAGTACGGATAACCGATGGCAACAACACAGAATCAGGTAAAAGATATCTTCTTGCCCCGGAGAGGAGCAAACGTGTCAAGTCTCAAATCGCCTCAATTGGCCCGTTCGACCGTCGCCACAACCTGGCGCTGGCTCTGGCCTGATGTCTTGATGCGCATTTTGCCGCTGACAGCCGTGCCGCTGATCTATGTTGCCATTCTGCGTCTCCCGCTCTCTTTTCTCGGCCTGACCCTGCACAACTGGCCAGAGCAGTTGGGGCTTGGCCTGCTAATTGGCCTGGGCATGGCTGCCTTCGCCTCCACCTACCGCATGCTGATCGTCGGCCCCTGGTTTCGCCGCCCCACGTTGAGCGACCACTTCTTGCAGGGCGTTTTCTATCTCTTTGTCAACGGCCCGGTCGAAGAATTTTTCTTTCGCGGCTTCCTGCTGGCGGTGGTGACTCAATGGACCGGCTGGGTTGGCTGGGGCTGGCTGGTCAGCACGGTGATCTATACGCTCTACCACCGCCTGGGCAAATGGAACTGGCGCAGCGTCGCAGGCGTAGGCCTGGCTGGCATTCTCTTTAGTTCTCTCTACGTCTTCCAACCCCAACCCTGGTCGCTGCTCGCAGTCGTCATCGTCCATGGCTTCACAACCTGGGGCTTCTTAAGCCTGGGAGACGAAGTCATGTATCAGCGCTGGAAAAGAAAACACAGCTAACAGATGTTATCGCCTCTACATCTCTGGTCTCTTTACATTGCCCAGCGCTAATCCTAACAATGTGCCCACGACCAATCCGATCAATCCGCCTACAAAAACATTCCCCAACGCCGCTCCTACCGCGCCTCCGCCGCCGATTCCTACCGCGATACCCGCGGCCAGGCTCCCGCCAAACTTCCTCCCCTTACTCTCTCCTATCAGCTCTTTCTCATCCATTGATGGTCCTCTTTCTCAAAGAATGCTGCTACTATAGCATATGCCCACTCATTTTTCTACAAATCACGCCCTTGACAAAACAAAATAAATGACGTATCATCAATGATAGGACATTGATGATACGTCATTTATTTTAAGCCAATGGCTTACGGGAGAAAGAAAGGAAATACAATGCGAGTACACGCACTCCAGACGGGTACGGTAGCGATTAAAAAGGCGCAGATGGAGGGACGCGGCACGGGCTTCATGCGGACGTTGAATACGCTGCGAGATACGCGCTGGACGGAGCCGCTGCCGATCTATGCCTGGGCGATTGAGCACCCGGAAGGGCTGATTGTAATTGATACCGGCGAAACGGCGCGCGCGCTGGAAACTGGTTATTTTCCAGGCTGGCACCCATTCTACCGTCGCGGGGTACGCGAATGGATTAAAACCGAGGAAGAGGTTGGACCTCTACTGACTGGTCTGGGCTTGAGCACGCGCGATGTGCGCCGGGTTATTCTCACTCATCTGCACACCGACCACGCTGGCGGCCTGGCCCATTTCCCCAACGCGGAAATCCTGGTCACGCGCAGAGAATTCCAGGCCACCAGGGGTTTCGGTGGTCAGTTGAGTGGCTACCTGCCCCAGCATTGGCCAGACTGGTTCACGCCTCGCCTGATTGATTTTCAGCCGGAGACGTTTGGCTCGTTTCCCGCGCACCTGCCCCTGACGCAGTCCGGCGATGTTGTCCTGGTGCCCACTCCAGGCCATTCGGCTGGTCATATGTCAGTGATTCTGCGCGAGGCTGAGCAGAGCATCTTTTTCGCCGGCGATACATCTTATACCCAGCAACTCATGCTCGATGGCAAAATTGATGGCGTTTCACCCAACGACGCCATCGCCCGGCAAACCCTTCAGCGTATCCAGGCTTACACACGCAGCACGCCAACGGTCTACCTGCCCAGCCACGATCCCGCCTCCGCGGCTCGTCTGACCGCCCGCCAGGCCATCGTTTACGCTGAGCAAAACGCGTCCAGCACTGACACACCATCACTTGAAAAGCGCGTCTGAGATAGAAGAATGGGTACCCATCCCGTGCATCTTTGATAATTGACTGTCTGCTTTTTTTTGATTATAATCAATGACAGATCATAGATGATATATCACTGATTAAGCGCGAAAGGACTGAAGCTGGATTCCAACGGAGGCGCGTTCCGTTGGGACGCGCCTCCATCAGGCGTATCTGAGAGGTATTGAAGCAAAGGAGAAACCTTCTTAAAATGAAGCGTGCCGATGAACTTCGCTACTTGATTCTGGCAGCGCAGCGCGAGGGCAGCCGCCTCTACGCCGAACGCGTCCGCCCGCTTGGTCTGACGCCATCTCAAGCGGAGGTGCTCAGCGTGCTACACGAAGCCCAGCCGCTGTCACTGATCGAGGTGGGCGAGCGGCTGGTGTGCGAAACTGGCAGCCCCAGCCGCCTGGTCAACGGACTGGTACAGGCGGGGCTGGTTGAGCGTATAGCCTCTGCCACAGATCAGCGCAAGGTCTCGCTTACGCTCACCGCGCGTGGCAAGGAAACCTATGCTCAGGTTATCGAGGTGGAACAACAGTTTAACGTCCTGGTCAGCGGATGGAACGACCAGGCTGGTCTCGATGCCGCCATGAGCGCTCTCTGGCAGTTTGTGCGCGACCTGCCATCCGGGCGCGCCCTGGCGAAACGCCTGGAACAGAGCAAACAATAGGAGGTAATATGCAAATCTTGATGCTTGGTGAGGCTGAGATCCAACGATTACTGGACCACGAAGCGCTGCTAGAGGCGTTAGTGGAAGGTTTTAAGGCACTGAGCGACAATCTCGTAGTTGCCCCGAAACGCAGCGAGGTTGCTGTTCCTGGGACCGGCATTTTACTCACGATGCCAGCCTATCAAAACGCGCGCGAGATTACCGTCAAGCTGGTTTCTGTCTTTCACGGCAATCAACAACTCGGTCTTCCTGATCACCAGGCGCTGATCTGTTTATTTGATCCACAGACAGGCACACCCCTGGCAATTATGGATGGAACGTATATTACGGCCCAACGCACTGCTGGCGCGGCTGCTCTCTCGACCAGGTTGCTGGCACGCCCTGACACGCGTGTACTGGCCATTATTGGCGGGGGAGTGCAGGGTAACGCGCACCTCAAGATGCTCCCCAGAGTACGACCTTTCGCCGAAATCCGCATCGCCTCGCGCAACTTTACCCACGCGCAACAACTCGCCACAGGAGACACCAGAGCACGCGCGGTCCAAACTGCCGAGGAAGCCGTGCGCGGCGCCGATGTGGTCTGCCTCTGTACCAACGCGGGCAGCCCGGTGATCGACCCCACATGGCTCACAGCTGGAGCCCATATTACCTCCGTGGGCTATAGACCGCCACAAGGTGAACTGGACCCCAGAATCGTCGCACAAAGTCACCTCTTCGTGGAAACCCGCCTCGCCTTCGACCCGCCACCAGCCGGATGCGGCGAGCTGGCTGGCTTTCATCCAGAGAGCGGAACTGAATTAGGAGAAGTCTTGCTTGGTCGGCGTCCGGGACGCCTGTCTCCAGATGAGTTCACCGTTTACAAAGCCATGGGGCACGCCTGCGAAGACATGGCAGCCGCGAGCCTGGTCTACCGTCGAGCACAACAAGAGAACGCTGGCCAGACAGCTACGCTCTAACGCGCGAAGCTATGGCAACCGCCAGCATACCCCTTTTCCAGCAAAGCCAGCAGCCACTTCAGGAGATAGAACAAGAGAGAGACATAAGGCACACATTTCTAAAGTTCTGTTGCATAAGCATGGGCGCGCCTGTATACTATAAAAATTGTAGCCCTCTACAACACTCCCGGTGTGTTAACAGAGATGCTCACATGTGTATTGTCGGGCTTTTGTGCCCGGCGCTCAGGGAAATTATCCAGTCATGGCATCAGCAGCGAGATAGCAAGAAGCAGAGGAAAAAATGGCTGGACATCGCACCGCTAGCACCGCCAACGCAGGCAGATGGCTATAATGGTCGCTTTCTCTATGTCTGTATACTGTCCATAACAGGACGCATACTTGCTATTTATTCGCTGGAGGTTTCGTCCTTTGAAAATTCTTGTTACCGGCGGAGCTGGCTTTATTGGCTCCCATCTGTGCGCCCGTTTACTCGAAGAAGGCCATGATGTTCTCTGCGCAGATAACTTGATTACTGGTGCGGAGAGAAATATCACAACATTACGCTCTAATCCGCGTTTTACCTATATTAGACAGGACGTTACGCAACCTTTTGACTTTACGGCTGATGCCATTTTTCATATGGCCAGCCCGGCCAGTCCCATTGGATACATGGAAAACCCGATCCAGACTATCCTGGTCAATAGCCAGGGTACCTATCAGATGCTGAAGCAAGCTCGAGAACAGAAGGCGATGTTCCTCTATACATCGACTTCGGAGGCATACGGTGACCCACTGGAGCATCCACAGCGCGAGGATTACTGGGGACATGTCAATCCGATTGGTCCACGAGCGTGCTATGACGAAAGTAAGCGTCTCGGTGAAACTCTGACAATGGAATACTATCGCCAGTTCCAGGTCAACACCCGCATCGTGCGTATCTTCAACACCTATGGCCCGAACAGCCAGATGGAGGATGGACGCATGATTCCCAATTTTATCACCCAGGCGTTGAAAAACGAGTCGTTGACGATCTATGGCGATGGCAGCAAAACCCGCAGTATCTGCTATGTGAGCGACCTGGTCGAGGGTTTGATGCGCGCCATGTTCACGCCGCGCACTGCTGGTGAGGTTTTTAACCTGGGCAATACAGCAGAACATACGGTGCTGGAATTTGCCCAGACGATCATCAAACTGTGCAATGCATCATCCAGCCTGATCTTTGCATCCAGCCGTACCGATGATCCCGAACGGCGCCGCCCGGATATCACGAAGGCGCGCACGATACTCGGCTGGGAACCTCGCGTTTCCAAGGAAGAAGGCTTAAAGCGCACCATTGAGTGGTTTCGCAGCCAGATCCCTGACCTGAGCTCGATTTCATCTCATTGATGGCTTGTCCGGCGTCACCATCTCTCAGCGAAAACGCAAAGTACATAGGAAGGGGCAGGTAACGCATATGGGTATATTCAAAATTAGCGGGCTGCAACAGGCCCGCCCCACTGCATGGCTGCGTACAACCTATCAGACGGCTCGTGCTTCTAGCGCCGCTCCTACGCTGGTAGGTCTGGCCGGCGCGGCTCTGGCTGTCGCGCTCTTGCTGGTGCCGCCAATGCCCTGGAATATTCGTATTCCTTTCTACCTGATTCTTCTGATCTGGACCATTCTGCGGCCACGTCTCGCGCTCTATATGATGGCCTTCGCTGTTCCCTGGGGCTCGTTCGATTATATCAGTCTCGGCGGTCTACGCCTGGACAGCGCGGATATTCTGGTTGGTTTTCTCTGCGTGGGCTGGCTCCTGAGCTGGGGTCTGCCCACCTACATGGGAGGAGGACGCGACCGTGAAAAAGGACAGGTGCCAGCGTATCTCTTTCTGGCCATTCTGCTCTTACTCGGGGTCATGTTTCTCTCTATGACTGTCGCTCTCAGCAAAAAGGACAGTCTGAAAGAGATCGCGAAATGGCTGGAATTTTTCGTTCTGGTGATGGTGGGCGCTCAGTATCTACGCACGCGACGCCAGGTCTGGACCCTGGTCTGCTTTATTGTCGTCGGGGGCATTTCGCAAGCGTTTTTTGGCTATGCTCAGGCAATCTTCGACCTGGGACCACAATCTTTTGTGCGCGGCTTTAATTTACGCGTTTACGGAACCTTCGATCAACCCAATCCCTATGCTGGCTATCTCAACATGTCGCTGGCTATCATGGTTTCGCTCCTTCTGCTTGGGCGTAACTGGCTGACTCGTGTGCTCGCAGGTCTGGCAACCTGTCTGATTGGTGGCGCTTTCTACCTGACGCAATCGCGCGGCGGCCAGGTGGCTCTGGCCTCAGCGCTGCTGGTAATTGTTCTGACAGGTATGCCGCGCATCCGTGTCTGGATGCGCATCCTTATGGCGGCGATCTTTGCGCTGGTACTGGGCATGGTCTCCGGCTTTATCCCACTCTATCTCTTCAACCAGTTTAACCAGTTCCTGGGTCTGACTGGCATCTCACTGCAAGATCCCACGCCCTCTACGTTCTCGACTGCTGAGCGCCTGGCTCATTGGATCGCTGGCATTAACATGTACCTGGCCCACCCGGTACTTGGCGTGGGTATTGGCAATTATCCAGATGCCTACCCCAACTACTATGTGGCCATCTTTGTGAACTCATTGGGCCAGGCTCACAATTACTACATCAATATTGCCGCCGAAACCGGGACAATCGGTCTGGTGATCTACCTGTTCTTTGTTGGCTCCCTGCTGCTCTCTGGCGGCAAAGCGGTTCGCAAGGTCTGCCTGCGCCGTGCCGAATCCAGAAAAGATCTGCCGCCCCACAGTGAGCGAATTCAAGCCCCGCTGGGCACACGCAACAAACTGATACTGCTCCTGCGCCCGGCTCGCTTCCTCCAACACTATCACCGCCAGGAACGCTTCGAGGTCGCGGGCAGGCTGACCAATGATCGCGCGCTGGCCATCGGCCTGATGGCGTCACTGGTCACCATCTGCGTCCATAACCTGGTAGATGACCTGTATGACCACAGCCTGACAAACCTGATGGCCCTGCTCCTGATCGCCCTGCTTGCTCTCGGCAAAATCATGGCCAATGTCACCTTCGACATCGCTCACACAACGCCTATTCAGGTCGGCAACCATCGCAAAACGCCTGCCCCTGCACCCGTTCACTCACGCCTGCACGCACAGCCCGATTAGCAATAAGGTGACACCTTTCTTCGTGCCCGACACCATGAAGAAATTTGACGCAGAGAGCAAATCATTGCTCCAAACGCACGAATATGCTATATTACCTTTAGTTTGCGAAAGATTTCAATAGCTAAGAAAACCGTTTCTAAGCTATTATCAGGAGCAAGATAGCGGTAAAAAGAACGAAAAAACGGGTCAAGAGGACGGGAGGCTCTCTTTGCGAAAACTACCAGACGATGACACACCTTCTGAAGAACACTCGCTCAAGATCGAGCTTGAAAAAGCACAGGCATCCCAGGAGCAGACCGCCACACTGGAGCAGACCAGCACACTGGCCAGCCCCGCTGACGCTGCGAATATCAGCCGATCACAGCTCTCGCTAAGCAAGCGCCTGCTCAACTGGCGCACGCTGGTGCCGCTGGCAATCGTCCTTGGACTGCTGGCTTACACAGCGCAAAGGCTGCAAATTAACCCGGCGCAGACCTGGGCCGCGCTACGTAGTGCTAACCCGCTCTTCTTCCTGGCTGCTTTGCTCACCTATTATCTCTCGTTTCCCATTCGTACCCTGCGTTGGCGCCTGTTGCTAACCAATGTGGGCTATACCGAGCAGAGCACAATTGCTCAACCCAGATTCCTGAAACTCCTGGAAATAGTCTACATCTCCTGGTTTGCCAATGCCATTGTGCCCGCCAAGCTGGGCGACCTCTACCGGGCCTATCTCTTGCGCCAGGAGGCAGGCGTGTCGGCGACGCGCACTTTTGGCACCATCCTGGCCGAGCGCCTGCTCGACCTGTGCGTGCTGCTCCTGCTTTTTCTCGCGTCCATCCTGATTAGCCTGCGCGAGAGCCTGCCCTCGTACCTGAGAACTGGCCTGTATCTCACCCTGGCTCTCGTCGTATCAGGCATATGCGCGCTCTTCCTCCTGCGCGTCTTGCGCGCGCGCCTGCGGCGCTTTATTCCCCAACGCTTCCAGGAGCACTACGACCACCTGCAAGAGGGTACACTGGGCTCTTTCAGACGCGTTCATCTGCTGATCCCACTCACCATCGCCACCTGGCTGTGCGAGGCGGGACGTTTTTTCTTCATCGCGCTCTCACTCAATCTGATCTCTGGCAACCTGCTCCATATCGGAGCCACAGCCATGTTTATCGCGCTGGGCGAAGCGCTCCTGACCATCGTCCCCTTTACTGGCGGCGGCGTCGGTCTGGTCGAAGGTGGTATGCTGGGTATGCTCGCGCTATTTACTGCCTCTCGCAACCTGGACGCGGCTGCTGTTCTGCTCGACCGCACCATCAGCCTGTTCAGCATTCTGCTCATTGGCCTGATTGTCTTCCTGATCGCCTCCAGCCAGCGCGTCACTCGCGGAGAATCTCGCCAGACAAAACCTTGACAGCCCTATGTGCCTGAACTATAATTTGTCAGCAAGTCCACGAGGTGCAAACGATATTAAAACTGTGCAAACACAACACAATTTGTCGCGCAAGTGCTCTCAAATGGGACACGAGGGGGGTGATTTCTGGTGACGCAAGTCAGAATTGGCGAAAATGAGACGTTTGAGACTGCACTGAGGCGTTTTAGCCGCAAAATCCAGCAGGAAGGCGTTCTTGCTGAAGCCCGCCGGCGCGAACATTATGAGAAGCCCAGCGTGAAACGCAAACGCAAAGAAGCCGCTAAACGGCGCAAAATGGCGCGGAAAAGCTAAAAATTGATTGCTTTTCAAGCTCGTTTCTGCCCTCAATGAGAACCCCGTGGGTGAGATGCGAGCCTTTTTTTGCTCTTAACAGACTGGGGAAGATATGTTTGAGCCAGCATCAGGCACAGGCGAAATAGTAATTGATGTCTCGATCAACACCGATAGCGCAGAAGAAAATACGGCAGCCGCGGACCTCCTGGAGACGCTGGACCTTGAGCAGCTCGTCAGGTGCACCCTGCAAACGGTCCACGTCGAGCCGGCAATCATGTTGACACTGGTGATCAGCGGCGACAGCGAGATTCATGAACTCAACCGGCGCTATCGTGGTCAGGATAAACCTACAGATGTACTCTCGTTCCCACTACTCGATGAGCCACTGGTCCAGGCGCCCGCTGATGTGTTATGGCAGGTTCCCGAGGAAGAGGACATCGATGAAGGTGCAAAAGCTGAGAATGCGGAGCACGAGCAGGCCAGCGTACCACTCTTTGTCACGCCAGCCGAGTTGAATATCAATCTGGGAGATATCATGATCTCCTGGCCCACCACACAGCGCCAGGCCGAGGATGCCGGACATACGATGGCAGCCGAGTTACTCTTCCTCCTCTGCCACGGCATCCTGCACCTGGTAGGCTACGATGACCAGACTGAGGCGGGCTATACTGAAATGGTGCGCCTGCAAAAGTCGATCCTCGCCAGCGTCGGCCAGGAAGGCTAAAACATGGGCAAACCCTCTACCCCCGGCGGGCCAGAGCGCGGCGCGTTCGCGAAGTTTCTGCTCGGCTTTGGCTATGCTTTTCACGGCCTCTGGTACACCCTCCGCACTCAGCGCAACGCCCGCGTTCACCTCGCCGCGGCCCTGCTGGTAACTATCGCAGGCCTGCTCCTGCGCGTCTCCGCTCTTGAGTTTGCCCTCCTCGCCATCGCCATCGCCGGCGTGTTTATCGCTGAGATGTTCAACACCGTCTTTGAAATCTGCGTGGACATTGCCCAGCCAGGGTATCATCCCCTGGCCAGAATCGCCAAAGATGTCGCCGCTGGCGCTGTCCTCGTCAGCGCCATCCTGGCTGTGCTTATCGGCCTCTTTGTGCTCGGCCCTCACCTGTGGACACTGCTTTTTCACTAACAGAGAAGAGATAGAGCGCGTGAAGTCCGGCTGCAGTCAGACTTCACGCGCTCTACCTCTTCTCTGTTCTCTCTACTTCACGCGCTCAACATACTTACCTGTGCGTGTATCGATACGGATGCGGTCGCCGGGATTGACGAAGAGTGGGACGTTAATCTGGGTACCTGTTTCCAGCGTTGCGGGTTTGGTGACGTTATTAGCGGTATCACCGCGAACACCGGGTTCAGCGCTCTCTACAGTCAGTTCGAGGAAATTAGGCAACTCGATAGCGATTATTGTTTCCCCATCGACCAGCATCTCTACCACATCCTGCTCTTTGAGAAACTTTACTCCATCGCCCAGACGCTCTTTCTCCACTGGCTGCTGATCAAAGGTTTCGGTATTCATAAAAACGTAGCTATTGTCGCTATCGACATAGAGGAATTGCCAATTCTGGTGCTCTACACGAACCGATTCAACCTCTTCTGAAGCGTTGAAACGTTGCTCTAGAATTCTCCCGTTTTTCACGTTTTTTAGGCGTACCTGATAGAACGCACGCCAGTTACCAGGAGTAATATGGTCTATCTTTTGAATAGAATAGAGGACATTGTTGTAACGGATCACCATACCGTTATAAAAATCTGTGGGGGTTATTGTTGCCACGATATAATTCCACCTTTCTGCTCTTCTCAACCCATCTATAATTGAACTGATCTGCCGATCAGTGTGCTGACTGGTTGATCACAAGCTCCTATTATATCGTTTTTTATTGTACAAAGCAAATCCAAAGTAAATGCTTAACGTCCCGTTTCTCTTTCCTACTTGAAAAGGTCAAGGTTTCTTCGACTAATTCGGTACTCAGGCCCCAATCGCCCTATGTTAACAGCTTTTAATTCACCCTGGTTAATCCATTTTCTGACTGTTGCGATTTTAGGTAGAGACTTGAAAGATCTTGAACATGCTGTTCAAGCCACTTCCGATGGCCTGATCAGGAGTGGAGAAGCGAGCAGGGAGCCAGAGCGGGG
>DASVMX010000162.1:0-18684 GCA_036384215.1 Ktedonobacteraceae bacterium
CACCCCTGTGGGAGTCGGCCTTGAGCTGCTTGGGAGCGAGACCGACACGGTGAGCGACAACCGGGTCAGCCATCACGGACTGTGGGGGATCCTGATCGGCGACTTCCCCGACCCCGAGACACCGCCGACCATCGATCCCACCCCGTGTCGCGGTGGCATCCAGTTGAGCTCCTTTTGCTACTTCGTCGGCTACGGCAACGAGGTGGCCAACAACTTCCTTATGGACAATGGCTTTCTCGGCAACGTGACCAACGGGGACCTGGCTGACGCCCATATCGCGCACAATCCCGGCAATTGCTGGCACGGGAACGTCGATCCGCAGGGGCTGACCAGTGCGCCGGCCAATATCCAGACCACGCTTCGCACCTGTGGCGTCGCCAACCAGGGAGATCCCACGGTCGAGACAGTGGGCTTATGTGTGAGCGGATTTGACCCACAAGCCTGCGCTGAGCTGCCTCCGCTGCACACCCTGACGAGGACGGGAGCCGTCCTCCTGCCGATCCCTCATGAACAGAGCATGCCCGATCCCTGCGCCGGTGTCCCGGCTAATCCCTGGTGCGAGGAAGATTCCCAGGGGAACCAGGGAAGCACTACCCAGCTCTCGACGGCAACCAGCGGAGGACTGGATATTGCCGATCTGACCACCCTGGCTGCAGATCGCAAGAGGAGTGCTCTTCTCACCTGGTAACCATTCCCTGCGACACAGGGAGCGAGCCGCATTGGTGGAATTGCAGAGGTCTCACCAGCGCGGCTCACCATCCCATCCCATCGATGAACACACGTGGTGTCATCCTTTCTCAACAAGGAGGTTTGAACGAATGAGACGCGCTCTGCTTTCCCTGCTCGCGCTGCTGACGCTTGTGAGCGGCTTGCTGGTGACGACCACCAGGGCCGCCCATGCTGTGACCAGCAGTTGTATTAACCCCAACGGAACGAACGTCCTTCAGGGGACACTTGGTGGAGCAAGTTACCTGATAGCCGTTCCGTCGAACTGGAATGGCACCCTGGTGCTCTACAGCCACGGCTATGTGCTTCCAGGTCAACCCAACCCTGCTCCACCGGTGAACCTGTATGCCACTGCAATGTTGCAACAGGGCTATGCGATAGCTGGCTCTTCTTACACTCAGACTGGCTGGACGGTTCAACAGGCGTTCCACGATCAGATCGCTCTTCTGGATTTCTTCGATGCGACCTGTGACACCCCGACGCGGACGATCGCCTGGGGTCACTCTGAGGGCGGTCTCATCTCGGCTGGGCTCGTCCAACTCTACCCAGATCGTTTTGCCGGGGCCCTGCCCATGTGCGGAGCAGTCGCTGGTGGCGTCGGGAACTGGAACGAGGGGCTCGATAGCGCCTTTGCATTTGATGTCTTGCTGGCAGGCAATGCTTTGCCTCTCGTGCATCTGCCGGCACTGGGGAGTCCTGCCTTACTAACGACTTTCAATCAGGCCCAGGCCATGCTGCAATCTGCTCAGAATACTCCTGGTGGCAGGGCGCGCCTCGCCCTAGTAGCAGCCTTAGACGATCTTCCCAGCTGGATTGATCCCACCTCGCCTGAGCCAGCCAGCACCGATTTCACGACCCAGGAGCAGAATCAATTCCTCTTGGAAAGCCCTCTCCTTGCCGAGGCCTTCTTTGGTCGCGCCGATCTCGAGTTGCGTGCCGATGGCAACCCCTCCTGGAATGTGGGTGTTGACTACACGAAGCAACTGGCACATTCAGCCGACAAAGATGAGGTCATCGCCCTCTACCAGCAAGCTGGGTTGAATCTGACGCAGGACCTGCAGGCGCTGCAAACTGCCCCGCGTATCACTGCCGATCCGCAAGCGGTGCAGTATCTGAACCAGTACATCACCCTCAACGGGCAGCTGAGTGTTCCTGTTCTGACGATGCACACCACTGGCGACCGTCTTGTCGAGAACGAGCAGGCCTATGCGAGCGTGGTTCACGCAAGCGGCGACGCCAGTATGCTGCGCCAGGTGTATGTCCATCGTGGCGGGCATTGTACCTTTACTCCCGCAGAAACGCTGGTAGCCTTGCAGACACTGATCCATCGCCTGGATACGGGCAAGTGGGAAGATGTGACCGATCCCGATGAGATGAACCAGGAAGCGACGGCACTTGGTCCTACCCTCAATGTATTCCCTGTGCCCTTTCCAAACGGGACCACAGGAATCCCGACAGCGCCAGCTTTCTTCCATTTCAAGCCGGCCCGCTTCCTGCGTCCCTTCCCACCCGACGACTCTGAGTGAGATAGGCAGGACGCAAGAAGTTCATGCGCTCCATCTGAGTTCCGTAGGTCGTTTGTCCGTTTTCACTTTATCCATTTTGGGGAGAAAGAATGAGGCATGAAAGCCTCTTGAAGGAAGATAGGAGCTGACTCAAGCACTATCTTAACTCTGGAGGATGTTCATGCCCTTTCCTGATCCCAATAGAGAGGTTCTGATGGCCTTTCGGCCATTCTTCACCGCCCCTCCCTAAAAGAAACTGATGACCTTGTTAAGGGGAACACCTCCTCACGGAGTATACAAGGAGCGGAAGGCCGCGTATAATGAAAGGCGAGAACCAATGGATCACCCATATGAGCAGAAGACCGGCAATGAGAGGATGCGTATGCAACGACCTTCTCCATCTCCACCAACAGGTATCCATACAAATCAGCCAGATGCTGGTGGCATGCGCCTGCATGGGCATTGGCTCCTCCTGACCAGGCTGCTCTGGCTCGCCGTGTTCATCCTCGCGCTGGTGGTTTTCTGCGCCAATCTCCTCCTGGTCGGCAACTATGGCTTGGTCACCACTATCCTGCTGGTTGCCAACACCAGCATATGGTTTGCGGTCGCCCTCGTGCTGTTCTGGCGCAAGTCCAATGATCGGGCCATCCTGCTGCTTTCTCTTCTCCTCGTCCTCACGCCGAGTTACCTCATTCCAAAATATCCCGGTGCGTTAGTGAACGACGGAGTATGGTGGCTTCCTACCGATATCCTGGCATTCCTGACCAGTACAATGCTCATCTTTTGGTATACGTTCCCCGACGGCCGCTTTGTCCCCGGCTTCACCCGCTGGCTGACTCTAGGGTGGATCGCCATCTCGTGGTTACCCATTCCCGCATTTGATATTGCCCATCCCTGGAACTATTGGCTGTCTCCGCTCTTTGCCCTGGTGCGCATCGCTTTTTACGGCAGCCTGATGCTCGCTTTGCTGTATCGCTACCGTTGCCTTGCCACGCTGGTTCAGCGCCAGCAGATCAAGTGGGTGGTCTTCACCTCGACCATCTTCATAGGATGGGTGATGGTGGCAGAAATTGCTGTCTTCGTGATCCCCTCTTACTTTCCGGCGCTTGGCTTCATCTCACAGCTGTATAATCATGTCAACGTGATTACCAGATGCGTGTCTGTCCTCATCCCGCTCTCCATCGGGATCGCCTTGCTGCGCTACCGGCTGTGGGACATCGACATTCTCATCAACCGCACGCTGGTCTATGGCGTGCTCACGCTCAGCACCATCGCCCTCTACGTCCTGGTCGTGGTGGGCCTGGGCACCCTCTTGCAGGCGCAGGGCAACCTCGGCCTGGCCCTGCTGGCAACCGGCCTGGTGGCCCTGCTCTTTCAACCCCTGCGCACGCGGCTGCAACGAGCGGTGAACCACCTGATGTACGGGGAGCGGGACGATCCGTACCGCGTCATCTCGCGGCTGGGACAGCGCCTGGAAGCGACGCTGGCGCCCGAGGCCGTGCTGCCCACCGTGGTCGAGACCGTCGCCCAGGCGCTCAAGCTCCCCTACGCGGCGATCACCTTGCAGCAGGGGGAGAAGTTCGTCACCGCCGCCTCCTACGGCTCAGCACGCGGGGAGTTGGTGTGCCTGCCCCTGCTCTATCAAAGTGAGCAGGTGGGAGAACTGGCGCTGGCTTCACGCGCTCCCGGTGAGCGCTTTTCGCCCGCCGACCGCGCCTTGCTCGAGGATGTGGCACGCCAGGCGGGGATTGCGGCCCATGCTGTGCGCCTGACCGCGGATCTCAAGCGCTTCACGGTCGATCTGCAGCGCGAGCGCGAGCGCCTGATCACAGCTCGCGAGGAGGAGCGCCGCCGTCTGCGCCGCGACCTGCATGATGGGCTTGGTCCCCAGCTAGCCAGCTTGACGCTCAAGCTGGAGACGGCACGCAACCGCCTGGCGCACGACCCGCTGGCCGATACGCTGCTCTCCGAACTGGCCATGCGCGCGCAGGCCACTGTTGCTGACATTCGCCGCCTGGTTTACGCCCTACGTCCGCCCGCCCTGGACGAACTCGGCCTGCTCGCTGCCCTGCGGGAGTTGACCCTGCAGTACAGTGACCAAGTGGCCATGCACCTCGACGCGCCAGCCAGCCTGCCCGAGCTGCCTGCGGCTGTGGAAGTGGCTATCTACCGCATCGCCCAGGAAGCCCTGACCAATGTGGTACGCCACGCAACGGCCCGAAGCTGTGTCATCCGGCTCATGCTTGATGATCCGATTGACTGGCTCTCCCTCTCTCTTCAGGATGATGGGTGTGGCCTACCACAGGCCCGAAGTGTGGGTGTGGGTCTGATCTCGATGCGCGAGCGGGCCGAGGAACTGGGTGGGACGTGGAGCGTCGAGCAGGTACCCACCGGAGGAACGCGCGTCCTCGCTCGGCTGCCCTACACGCGTGAGACGTACCGAGATCCGGCGTTCGTCATGGTTCCAAGACAGGAGGAGTAAGTATGGACCGCATTCGTGTGTTGATTGCCGACGACCATCCCCTCTTTCGTGAGGGGTTGCATGGCTTGCTGGATTCGGTAGCGGATACAGAGGTCGTCGGCGAGGCCACCACTGGAGCCGAGGCCATCAGCGAAGCCAAAGCGCTGCAACCGGATGTGATTTTGATGGATATCAAGATGCCTGGCCTCAATGGCATCGAGGCCACGCGCCAGATCGTGGCGGTCAGTCCCCACATCAGCATCCTGATGGTCACCATGCTCGAAGACGACGAGTCGGTCTTTGCCGCCATGCGCGCAGGGGCGCGCGGTTATGTGCTCAAGGGGGCGAATCAGGACGAGATCCTGCGAGCGATCCGCGCGGTCGCCAGCGGGGAGGCCATCTTCGGCCCAGGCATTGCCAGGCGTGTGCTGGGCTTCTTCGCGGCGGCCAGGCCGACCATGCCAGCCCGGGTCTTTCCAGAACTTAGCGAGCGGGAGACCGAACTGCTGGCGCTGATGGCGCAGGGGAGAGCCAATCAGGAGATCGCAGACCAGTTGGGGCTGACGCTCAAAACGGTGCGCAACCATGTTTCCAACATCTTTAGCAAGCTGCAAGTGGCAGATCGGGCACAGGCGGTTCTGCGGGCGCGGGAGGCGGGATTGGGATAGGACGAGAGGGGAGGCTGACTCGGCACCTGGCAGAAGTCCGAAGAACAGGGGTGTGCTGCATGCGTGCTTGTCGGAGAGCATTCAAAAATAGGTACTGGCACTTCGACACGTTCTAATTGCAATTTACACATGTAATGATAAAGAAACATAACGAGCACCCGAAAATGAATGGTCTCCAGTCGCATCCAGGGGCATGCTTATGAGTTGGGGCAGTTGTTCACCGACATAGATTTAGCCAATGAGTTTGTAGGGTTGCGACAACACGCTCGCTGGGGACGACGTACGTGAGTGAACGGAAACCAACTCGTTGGGCGCATCGACACTATCCCGGCGCAGTAGTCGTCCGCTGCCGGGATATTACTTTCCAGATTGAGGAGTACTTGAAGCAACAGATCTATGGTCCAGCTGCATAACAGGTGAGCACCTGGATGGATCGAGAGGTGAAACATGGCACCGAAAAAAAACGCCAGCGGAGTCCACACCTGAGGAACAAGAAAGACAAAGAGGCGAGCAGGTGCGCGCGTACCTGCGCGACAATCTCCTTGAGAATCTCGCCACGCGACAGCAATGGTTGGAAGAAGTGGGCGAGAATGAATCGCTGTTGTATCGCTCGTTGAGAGTGGCAACCATTCTTGAGGCGGCCCTCTCCGATTTTCGAACCTTCTTCATCAAAGACGAAGCCATCGCGACCCTGCTTGCTGAGATCAGCGAGCGTGCCGGATCATTGCAGCAAGAGCGAAATCTATAACAGGTGACCTGACAAGGGAGAGCAAAAAGATGAGTGATGTGAAAGAATGGATGTTAGAATATAAGGGCTTGTCGTGCGCCGCAGCGATCTGGTGGAATATCAGTGGAGGGGCAGAAGCAGATGCTTGCTGCGATGATGGTTTTTGCCTCAAAAGTCGGCTACGCGGGCTATGAGTGGAGAAGAGGAGTTGCTTTCAGTTGAATGTGAGCACTGCGGCGCTTCGGTCGTGTTGGAACAGACGCAGGAGAGCCCAACCTGGCTGCGCCATTCCTATCATTGTGCTGTCTGTGGACATACCAATGCCGATTACCCGGTGAAGCGCTTGACTCTGGACCTGTCGGTGCTCAGCACGGCCCAGCTGCGCCGGTTGGCGGAAGAAATCCACACCCTGCTTGAAGAGCGCCAACGTGCAGAAGCTCCCTGCTTCTCCTTTGCTTTTCGGGCGAGCGGCAATGAACGCATCGGCGCGATCTATGTAGCCACGCTCTCCTGGGATGCCGAAGAGCGGCGCCTGACCCGTACATTTTATGATTTGCCAAAGCGACGGAATGCTGGAACCACCTACGTCGAGGCAACCTTTACGGCCAAGCCAGGAGATGTTATTGAACAACAGTGGCCGGGAAGTTGGGCACACCCCAAGCAGCGTATATGGCTGGTGGTTAGTTCAGAGGGCACACTGGTCAAAGTCGCGAGCGGTGAACGGCACGTCCGTGACCCACTCGTACTTGATTACTTGCGCGGCACCATCGACCTGGCGCAGCTATTGAAGGAACGGAGAATAGGCTGAGAAATAGTATGAGTGGGCAGAGATTGAGAAACTGACCTTGTTCTATCGCATCGGATAGTTGGCCTTGTGTTGAGAACCGTGTGGTGGGGAGACGGGTGCGCGTCTGGCTATATATTTTCCCTGGGACTGAACAAGAGCCATCTTTGTGGCAAAGAACCTTGCGAGCAGGCGCTATCAAGCTCGCAAGGTTCTTTGTTCTTTACGAAACCGTCCTTAGCGTAAGTGCGTCAGGTAATCGAGCACCACTGCGGTAAGATGAAGACACATGCGCGCGTCAGCTCCGGTGAGTCGTGGGCCTCCAGGCAGATGATGGGCCGTATTTGTCGCCATGGCCAGTGCATCCCAGGTTGCATTCAGCAAAGCTCGCTGGGGTGCATCGGCAGGGAGGCCCAGGCGGTCAGCGACGACGGTCCCGACCGGATTGGCACGGGTGGCTCCCAGATGCCCCTCAACCGTGTTGCGAATGTCGCGGCAACTGGCAATGGCTTCTCGATAGTTCCCTAAATCGAGATGGCGCCGCGCTGTATCGTAATATCCCAGAATCGCTTCGGGGAAGAAACCACTCGCCGTCGGAAGGGTAATTTCGACAAAACGAGCCTGGTTATACCCTAAACCGGGCAAGACATGTTGAACCCAGTCAGACGCGGCAATCTGAATAGCCAAATCGCCGGCCTGGGGATACCAGAAGTACGAAAGCCGCGAAAATGGCCCTGTCTGTTCTCCGATGAATGGGTGATTCCCATATTCATCGGGCGTGACGTTCCCGGTCTGTTCCAGCCAGGCCAGGGTGGGCTGCAGGTGCAGGAACGCTGAAACAGCATGTTCCGGGTGACTCATGCGCTGGTTTTCCAAGAAGGTGATCAGGGCTGCACTCACTGGCAACCGTACATACGTGAACCCAGTGCTTGGCGCATTTGTCGTTGAACGATAGGTAAAGCCAACCATCAAATTTACCCTGGCGCTCGGCCCCAATTGATTGTGTTCTGCAACAGGCGAGGCAGAATGAAGTGCGTAGGTCAGTTCGGTTAAGGTAATCATCGCACCTTTAGAAGAAGAGGGATGCAACCTGATTTGGAGAGGAAAAACGAGGCGAGCATCCGTTAGTCCGCCTTCGCCAGTGATCTTTGTTGGATCAAGAGAGATTTCTCCAATAGTTCTACCATTGGTCAGTGCAAGTGAAGTCTGGCTCATTCCATGAACCCCTCCCAAGAAAAAATATGCGATCTATTATGAGGGTTTTTCTGTTCAGGGTCAATGCTTCTGATCTCCACACTTTTGCTCTGCCTGGCACCCTGCGCTGAGGCATACGAAACAGTGTCCATAACAGGCTCGCCACCTTTCTGGACATATCTCTGGGTGAACACGAAATCGCTTCTTATAGCGACCTTTATAAAGGAGCGGTTTCAGATGGCCAAAGGCGAAGAGTGCTCCGTTATCTGAAAGCCCTCGATGAGGGAGATGTCACTCTCTTCGTTCGGATTCTGACCCTGGTCATATTCGATGAGGAACTCGGTGAGCTGATTGAGGGGGTAACCGAAGAGATGCTCAAGGACGCTGGCCGGCAACCACCAGGTTGAGATGAGTGATCTGTTTTTCAGTCGGTCAGCGCTACTTTGCGCCCACTCTGCCGCTGCAAGAACCCTAGCAGGTGTTGCGCATCTTCCCTGGTCAGATTTTTGGCCAGGACGCGATCGCCGTCGAAGAGGAGTGTGCTGCCCAGGCGTTTGAGCCACGCGCGAAGCGGGACCTCACACTGCGCCACGATGGTTGGCGGAAGAGTGACATGAAAGACCTGCTGACGCAAGACAAAATGGTGTTGAGGAGAATGTTCGTCCGCGAACGCGTTGGCGTCCAGTTCACTCGGACGGTCTCGATAGGTCAAATGTACCTCGCTGGGTGGACGATCACCGAGCAAAAGGTGCGCATTGTAAAAACACTGTCGTTCCCGCTTCGACTTGATCTGTTCGTATTCCTGGACAGCGCGCCAATACGCTTGGCGGTGTTGCTCTGCCTGCCAGTAATGGCGCATCTCGTGAAACAAGGTGTGCTGCACCTCGCTTTCCGGATCTCCGTGTGTATAGAGGTACACCAAGCTAGGAAGCTTAAATTCCCCAGACAAAAGCTGTTTCTTGGGTGATATGCTGCGCTCTCGGATATGAATAGAAAAACGAGCTATCGCCTCGGAAGAGAAGCCCTGCCTCTGCATAAAAGCAGACGCTCCCACCTCGTTTATCCCGTAGCGGCGATCCAGGCAATAGATTCGCATCCTGAAACTCCTTGTCAATCTACCTGACCCATTTGTGCACGCATGTGCAGAAAGGTCAGATAGGTAGGATCATCAAGTTTGCCAAATGCTGCTGCCAACTGGGCCAGTGTGCTGGCGAGACTTTGGACATAGCGAAGAAAGCCTGGATGTGCAGCTAGCCCAGGCTCGGCATTCAGAACGAGGAGCTGGCTTTGGACGGCCATTTGCTGCGCAGCCAGACCACCTTCGGTGAGCTCCTGGCCGGAGAACTGCTCCAGCAGGGAGAGGAAATTGCTGGCCGCCATAAGGGCCAGCTGCGCAGGGGTTGAGGGAAGAGGTTCGGACATAGGGCGGACTCCTTTTCTGCGACGATCCCGTCGTCTTTACGCGAGGACGACCCCTTCGTTGGCAATCTCCGCTTCGTGTGCATAACGCAGCGGCATCGCCAGGCTATTCCAACCGCCCGCATCCTGGAGGGCTTTGAGATCCGTCTTGCCACGGATGGCCGCATCGACCCAGGCGTGACGGCAATCATGGGCGGAGAGGCCCACAAGGCCAATGCGTTTGCCCAGGGCACAGACCCGCTTGGTAATGGCACGTCGGCCCATCGAGCCCCCAACATAGAGTCCATCAAGCCCTTTCCGACTGCCCACCAGCAACCGTTCGGTAGGTGTACAGTCCTCAAAATAGCGTACCGCAGCGAGGAGCGTGTCCGCTGTCAGTTTGTGCCGCTGGGTGTTTTTTCGCTTCTCGCGATAAAACACCAGCAGCCTCTCGGAGAGTCTCACCGCCTGCGGCGGCAGGTCCGCCACTTCGCCGCAGCGCAGGCCATGGTCCAGCAACAAGCACATGAGTAAAGCGTCCCGGCGTCCCTGAGGCGTATCCGGTTGCTGCTTGAGCTGTTCGCGCTGCTCTGCTGAGATCACGACGGGTTGGGCCTTCTTTGCTCCTCGCCGGGTCTGGGCGCGCTTCGCGTCAATATTGACGCCCTCGGCATAGGTGATGCCATGCACTTGCGCAATGAGTGCCTGTTCCGCCGTAGAAAGAGCCCCTGCCTTCGCTGCCAGTTTGGCGCGCTGGCGCACAGTCGAAAGACGGAGGTTGATGGTTCCGATGCTATACCCATCGTCGAGCATCCACTGGCGAAACTCTTCCACTAAGCCATGTGTCATCCCCACCCAACTCAGGGGACTGGCCATCAAGGTCTCTACAGAGAGGAATACCTCCTCCTCCTCCGCCAAATAGAGGCTGAAGTGAGCCAGATCATCGCGCTGGCGTGCCAGGGTATTCTCGTCCAGGGTTTGCTCATACGCGGCAAAAGCGTTGCGCGCATTTCTGGCATTGGCCATTACCCCGGCCTGGCCCAGGGCGGTCATGATGGCAGAACCGGCGACGGTCACCGGTAGAAGTGTGATGGCGGAATCGGGAGGCGTTGCGTCGTCCACAAGAGAATCCTTTCGCGCCCCACTGGGCGTCTTTCCGGCCATTTTGGGTACCCATTTGTTCCAAGAGTCGGAACCAATTTCGGGTAGTGTAGCATCCCCCAAACCATCTGTCAAGATGCCTGTTTTCAATGAAAGTGGGTGAAAATAAGAACAATGAGCGTTCTCTCTGGCAAAGAGCAGAAGTCATACCGTTATTAAGTTCTCATCTTTCCATAGTTCTCAGGCGCTGCGCTTCTGCCACCAACTCCTGGCAAGTCCACACTTTTGCTGGTCGCTCAGTTGCCGGTTTCCACCGCTCATCTGGTGAGTAGACGCGAAAATGGTCCCTGTCGATCTCGCGATTGTACTGAAATGGTTCCGGTTCCTTGAGAGCCTCAGTCACCCCATAGCCTGCATCTCGGAGAAAGAGACGGGCCGCGACTACCCGGCCCAGATCTGCCTCATAGGTATGTTTGGCGTATTCTGCTCCCCATTGGGCGTCGAGATTGCGATAGAGAGGAACAATCGTAAGATCCTGCAACTCTTCCCATGTCAGGATGCGATACGTGTTGAGAGGTGGATTGGGCCAATCTTGTCCATGCGTGGGATCTGAGATCACGGGTAAATCGTATTCGTAGGGGGTGCTACGCTCTCCTGTATGCGTGAGATACCAGAGTTTCCCATACGGACCAGTTGGCTTCAACACCGCCACGCGCACAAAGTCGCGGAGATAACCAGGGTATTCAAGGCACATTGGAGGTTTTTGCATATCCCCCCGAAACGGTGTACTCGTTTCGGGGGATATGCAAAAACCTCCAATGTTGGGATTTACAATCACCGAGAGTGGGACAGATCCGTTTAATGTCAAAATGGACACACCCAGATGGACAAGCGATTTCCTTGGGAATACGGAGTGCCAGCTCGCTTGTTTCTCAGATATATCAGATCATTTCACTCTGCTTGTTTGCGCGTGAGAGCAGGAATACATTTTCGCCACCAGGGATGAGGTACGTGAAAGGGAGAGCTACCATACTATGTCTCATGCAAAGCAGACCAATCGTGTCACTCCTGCGTCGAATGAGACGCTCTTCACGCTTCTTGAGACGCTTCCTGGTGCCTTGTTTGTCATCAATGACGCCGCGACGATTGTCTATGCCAATGCGAGCGCTCAGGTGTTCACCGGAACCACACGCGAGGACATCTGTGGCAAGCCCTTGTGGCGCGGCGCTCCCCAGCTGGGGAGTGCTACGCTCTACCAAGCTGTCCAGCAAACCGCACAAACCCGAGCACCCACCGAAGTGGAATATGTGTCTTCCGTGACAGGGACCTGGCTGCATGTCCAGCTCTCGCCAACAGCTGGAGGGTTGATGGTGCAGGTCCACCAGGGGAAAACAGAAGCTCTCCGTGAGGAGACGTTTTCTCAGAGCGGGCGCCTCTCCATCGAGGACGTGGATAGCTTGTTTACCAGGATCGGCGTGCTGACCCTCGAGGGGATCACCCTGGAGATCAATGAGGTCCCCCTGGCGGAGGCACAGATCCGACGCGAGGAGGTCATTGGTCATCTGCTCACCGAAACCCGGTGGTGGTCCTTTTATCCGACCAGTCAAGAGCAACTGCGTGCCGCCATCGCGCGAGCCAGCAGGGGAGAAACCGTGCGGTTCGAGACGGTGGTTTACCTCAAGGAAGACCTGGACCGTCACCTGGAGGTCGCGATCACTCCCCACAGGGATGCAAATCATCATGTCACGTACCTCGTCGTCGCCAGCATCGACATCACTGAGCGTAAGCGCGCCGAGCAGCAGCTCAAAGCAAGCGAGGAGAATTGGCGCACGCTGGCCGAAACGGTGCCGCAGATCGTGTGGGCTCAGTCGCCAGATGGCCTGATTGAGTACACAAACCAGCGCTGGTCTGACTACACCGGGCTCACACCGAAGCCGATACAAAGCAACCGCTGGGCGTTTCTCCAGTTCATCCATCCCGATGATCGTGCAGGCAACCGAGCGCTCAGGCAGCATGCCCTGGACAGAGGAGACCTGTTTGAGCACGAAGAGCGGATCAGAAATGGCCAAACGGGGGAGTATCGCTGGTTCTTAACGCGCGGTATGCCAGTGCGCGACGAAGCCGGCCAGATCATCAAATGGTTTGGCACCAGCACCGACATTGAGGACCAGAAGCGAACTGAGCAAGCCTTGCGTCAGAGTCAGATGCGTCTCCGCGCCCTCATTGACTCCAATATTATTGGGATCGTTTCGGTCGAAGAGGAAGGATTCGTGATCGTGGAAGCCAACGAGGCCTGGCTTCACATGACCGGCTATCGTCGAGAGGATGTCCAGAGCAGAACGCTGAACCAGGCGAGGTACACGGTCCCGGAAGATGCGCCGCTCTTCGAGCGTGCGGTCCAGGAGATCACCGCACGCGGGCAGTACACGCCTTTTGAAACCGAGACGATTTGCCGAGACGGCAGTCGCCTGCCCGTGTTGGTCGGTGGCGTCCTCTTCCAGGAGCAGCCGCGCCAGATCGTCGTCTTTGTGCTGGATAATTCGGCACGGAAGGAACTGGAGCAGCGCAAGGATGACTTTATCAGCATGGCCAGCCATGAACTGAGAAACCCGCTGACCGTCTTGAAACTGCAGACGACCTTGCTGCGCCGTCAACTCGCCAGGCAAGGCACCCTGGATGAGGTTCCGGCCCTTGCCAGTATGGAGACCCAGATCCACACACTCACCCGGCTCGTCGAAGATCTGCTGGACGTCTCCAAAATCCAGGCAGGGAAGCTGGAGTACATCCGGGAGACGGTTGATCTCGACGCCTTGCTGCGGGAAATCGCCGAGACCATGCAGCAAACCAATCCGAGCCACCGCATCCTGGTGCATGGGAGCGCGCAAACCAGCCTGATTGGGGACCCGGACCGGCTGGGACAGGTTTTCACGAACCTGCTGAGCAACGCCATCAAGTATACTCCGAATGCCGAGACGGTTGAGGTGGATCTCTCCACCTCCGAGGATGCGGTCACGGTCCGGGTGCATGATCATGGTGTGGGCATCCCTCGCGAGCAACGCGACAAGATTTTTGAGCGCTTCTATCGGGTGACTGATTCGAAACAGAAAAAGATCGCCGGCCTAGGCATGGGACTCTACATTGTCGCGGAAATTGTCAAGAGTCAGGGGGGAACCATCACGGTGGACAGTGAGGTTGGAAAAGGATCGACCTTCACGGTCACTCTTCCCACGAGGCGGATGACCTGAGCGTGTAAAAGAGGCCAGGCGCGTCATCTCTCGCCGGTGATGACGGCGAGATCTGGCTCGAGCACGATGGCACGGCCACCACGGACTTGCTGGTAATGGGTAGAGAAGGTCACTGGCGTCGCCGGGCTCAGAGGCGCGTGGTGGTTGCAGTGCGGTAGTACTCGGCTGCGGGGACGGTGGCGGGGACGCCGAGTTCGGCGGCCACCGCAGTGATCGCGGTGGCGCCGACAGCGAGGTCAGCCTGGCCATCAGTGGTGAAATACGGGGCGATGAACGTCTCGTAGTAGGCTCGGACCTCGTCTACGGTGTATCGGCTGAGGAACGTCTGCATGTGCCGCACCGTGGTGTCGGGTTCGTTGTGAATCACCTGCAGAGCGCGCCGATGGGCTCGGACGACGGCCTGGACCGCCAGGTCGTCCGGCTGGATGTACGTGGGGTCAACGGCCACGCCTGCGGTGGGGATCTGAAAGTGGTCGCCGACCCAGGCCAACACCTGCCAGCCGTGTTCAGCGGCTACCACCTCTGGTATGATGGTGCTGCCAACCAGGGCGGCGTCGATCCTGCCCTCGTGCAGCCAGCGCAGGTCCATGCCGTAGTCTCCAGGCAGGCGAACGATGGGGTGGATGTCGCGGTCTGGGTCCAGGCCGACCTGGCGCAGCACGATCCGGGCGAAGCACCCGGGTCCGGTGTAGGGAGGGTGTACCGCCAGCCGTCGGCCAGCCAGGTCGGCGAGCGTGGTCAGGCCGGGGCGGGAGAGGAACCAGAACAGCGGACGGTGGGTGTTGACCTGGAGTGCAACCCAGGGAATGCCATTGGCCAGGCGGGACAGCAGTGTCCGGCCGAGCCCGATGGTAGCACCATGGCGCAACCGCTCCCCATCCCAGGAACAGCCGTTGCGCAACGCGACGTGGACGCCCTCATCGGCGTAGTAACCCTGCTGGTCGGCGATGTAAGAGATCAGTTCCTCGTGCAGGCCCTGCTCAACATAGGCGAGATCGATCGTATCCATGGGTATTTCTCCTTGATGGTGTCACGGCCATGCGCAGGTCGCGGCTCTGGCCGTGCGAAGCCGTAATCATACCCTCCCGGAGCAGGCGGCTGAGGCCGGTACCAAGAGAGATGTGACGCGCATCGCTTTGACTGCTCTCATTCTTCTTCACGGTTTCCCCAAACCTTAGTGAGGCACTTTTGAGATTGCGTCTTCCAAACCCCAGACATCAGTACCTATCACACCTGGCAGGCTGAGCGTTAGTGAGGCACCTTTGAGATTGCGTCTTCCAAACGGCTGATCTGATCCAGTTCGGGGATGCACGGCCACAGCAGCAGCTCGTCCACGCCCATGTCTGCAAACTCCTGGACCAGACCACGCAGGGCTTCTGGTGTGGTACGTACTCCGGCAGCTACCTGGGTCGCCGCTGGTCCTAAGAACGCATAGTAGTCCCGCACGGTCCGGTTCACCCAATCAGCCACGTTGGGACCCAAAGCATAGTGCGAGGTCACGACCAGGCGCGGCTTGCCAGGCCTGCCAGCCTCCTGCCAGGCCTTTCTGGTCATCTCCAGGGACTGGCGCACCATTTCTGGGCCTCCACCGCCGACACCGACAAGTGCTCCGTTGCACCAACGAGCGATCCGCTCGCTCGCTTTTTGTGAGTACCCCCCCATCAGCAGCTCCGGCCCGCCTGGCTGAACGGGCACCGGGCCGATCTCTCCCATGGTCCCACTAACGGGCTGGCCAGACCAGATCCGGGTCAGCAGCGTGAGCTGCTGATCGAAGCGCTTGCCACGATCGCGAAAGTCGGCCTCCACCGCCAGGAAATCATCCTCGCGTACGCCCACGCCCAGGCCGAGTGTCAGCCGGCCGTTGGAGAGTGCGTCCAGGCTGGCGGCCTGCTTAGCAAGCAGAGCCGTCCTGCGCAACGGCGCGAGCAGCACTGCGGTCAGTAAACGAATGCGCTTCGTCACACTCGCGACCGCCGCCAGGGTGATCAGTGGCTCGTAATTCGGGTACACCACTCGGTCAGTCACTCCCAGGCTCGAAAAAGCCGCACTGTCTGCCCGCCTCGCCCACTCCAGAAGCAACTCCCCCTTGACCCCAGGAATGTCCGCCGGCAAACCAAGACTAATGTTCATTGTTCACCTTCTCTCTCACGTTCTGATCCTCCAGTGGAGAAAGGCAGAGCCATTTCGTCTGAGATGGCTTACAAGACGCAGTTTGCTGACTCCCTCAGTGGAGACATCAAGGCGCTTCTCAGACCGACTCACAAGCTCACTCCCACTGGAGGACTGACGATCGTCTGTCTCCAAACACATTGGTAGTATAGACCTCTGAAGAACAATGGGACGGTGAGAGACGTTTGTCTCGCATGGGACTTGAGCAGAGCTTGCCTGTTGCTCTCCTGTGAGTATATGTTGATGTCGAACCAGCTTTCCCAACATCGAAGCCGAAACGAAAGGAACGAGACAATACCATGAAAGCGATCCGTATCCATGGTCGTGGTGGTCCCGATCACCTCGTGTATGAAGACGCGCCACAACCCCATCCAGGCCCGGGAGAAGTGCTGGTGCGTGTCTATGCGACGGGGGTCATAGCAACCGAGCTGGAATGGGATGAGACCTATGAGACCACAGCGGGAGACCCGCGCGCTCTGCCGATTCCCGGACCCGATCTCTCAGGAGTGGTAGAGGAGGTAGGTTCTGGGGTCACGACGCTTGTCAAAGGCTCCGAGGTTTATGCCATGCTCGGCTATGGTCGCGATGGGGCCGAGGCAGAATTTACTCTTGCCCTCCCCGATGAGCTTGCCCCCAAACCACGCACGCTCGACTTTGTGCAAGCCGCCGCCGTTCCTTTGACCGCTTTGACGGCCTGGCAGGCCTTCTTTGATCACGCGAGCCTGGTTGCGGGGCAAACCGTCCTGATCCACGGCGCGGCAGGGGGCGTGGGAGTGTTTGCCGTCCAGTTGGCTCGCTGGGCCGGCGCGCAGGTCATCGCGACCGCCTCGGCCCGCAATCGCGACTTCCTGCGCGAACTGGGAGCGAGCGCGGTCATCGACTATACCACCACACGCTTTGAGGAGGTCGTTCACGGTGTCGATCTCGTCTTCGATCTGGTTGGTGGCGACACTTTGGTGCGATCCTGGCAGGTGGTGAAACCAGGAGGGGTGCTGGTCTCCGTGGTCAGCCCGCGACCCTCTTTTGCCGAGGCAAAGGCCCATGATGTGCGCCCGGTCTGGTTTATCGTGGAACCCAACCGGGAGCAACTGATCCAGATTGGCGCCTTGATCGACGCAGGACAGATTCGACCGATCATTGAGACGATCCTTCCTCTCTCTCAGGCACATCAGGCGTACGAGCAAGGGGCAAGAGGGCACACGCGAGGCAAGATTGTCCTGCGTGTGGTGGACTAAACGAAAGAGGGCACTCTTTCCGTTGGTCACAGAAGAGGGAAGGGAGAGGACTCACAGCGGGGCTATCAAGTTCAGCGCCCGGACCACGCCCGATTTGGGCCATTTCCAACGTTCGTGATGCGCAGGGGCAACATGGTGAGAGAGAGGGTTCAGGGAGCATGAAAGAGCCCTGGCGCTTGCCCCTCAAGGTATTCGCCTGCGTCTTTGGAGAACGGTTGTTGAACGACGCACACGAGAAAGCATGTCGATACATACTTCTTGCTTTGACAGAGATATGGCACTGAGGCATCTTCTGTGAAGATGCATGTTGCTCTGTACGAGCAAGAGGGAGAAAAACCATGGAAAACGAAGAAATTCGGAGAGCTCTGGATCAGCACTGGGCAGCCTCCGCAGCTGGGGACATTGAAAGAGAACACGAGATCTATCACGAAGATGTCCTGGTTGAGTATCCTCAGTCGGGCGAGCGAATACGCGGTCGCCACAACATTCAAGCCGTACGCTCCCACCACCCGGCGAAGCTGGGTTTCACCATCCAGCGCATCCTTGGGAGCGGCGATCTCTGGATCACCGAGTACGTGCTCAGCTATAACGAGCAGCCAACACAAACCGTCAGCATTCTGGAGTTTCGCGATGGCAAGGTTGCTCACGAGACACAGTACTTTGCCAATCCATTCGAGGCACCTGCCTGGCGAACTCAGTGGGTCGAGCATCAGGAGAAATAAAACACCTGGCCTGTAAGTGCCATTCTGACGTTATCTCGACTTTGCGCTCACAGACCTGTCAATAACGTTCATGACGAACCCGGTACTACTCTCGCGACGATGCCTTACTCGATGTCGGCGCGCAGGATACCATGGCGATGCTCTGGTATCAAGGGTCGCTCCGCTTTGTCTCTTGACACCAGAGCATCGCCATGGTGTGAAAAAAAGCACGCCATTGATGAAGCAAAAAAGAGTTCTTTTTGCTATTGCATCTTTGACTCCACCAGCAAAACGATCGTCGTTCAATACTGTCTGTACTTTGTCGAGAGAAAGAATCAATGACGAAGAAAAAAGGCCAGAAAAAGCTACGTTGTGTACGTTCTGGCCTCTCCCTAAAGAGGGTCGAGATAATTGACGAAAAAGTACGACGTACCAGATAACTGAGGTTGAGTTTAAGGTAAAACGGCTCAAGAGGCTGTCGGAGGTTTTCTGCGGGCGGCTTTTGTGAGACAATCGCGCGTCACGAGAGAAAAAGGGCAGCGCAGAGGCTCTCTCAGAAGGAAAAGTGGTTTGGCGTGTAGGGGTACTGAAAGAGAACAAGCTCATCATGGGGTCAATAGATTGACAGGGGCAGAACATACTCTAAGCGATAGATACTCTCCACAAGCGGCTTCAGCCGAAGAGGAGAATGGCTTCTGATGTTCAGCAAACGCTATCAGAATGCTGCTTTTCTCGCTTTTTGCAGGAAAAACAGCCGTTCTCAATCCGCT
>DASVMX010000163.1:0-4504 GCA_036384215.1 Ktedonobacteraceae bacterium
TTATCAAGGGCGCAAACAGGATACCGCGGAACTTGCTCACCGGCTCGCACCTCAATTACAGGCACTGGGACATGATATGCGTATAATTGATATGCGGGATGAAGGAAACGAACAGGTTGATTACCGGCTTGATGACTGTGACTTCGCGCTGGTGCTTGGCGGCGATGGGACGATCCTGCACGCCGCGCGGTTGTGCGCGCCCGCCAATGTGCCCCTGCTGGGCGTCAATTTTGGACGCGTCGGTTTTTTGACCGAACTGGAGCCCGATGAAGTGGCGGAACACCTGCCGCTCTATCTGGAGAGAGATCAGTCGGTCTGGATCGACCAGCGAGCGATGCTGAGCGCGGAATTGCGGCAGAATGGGCTACGCGAGGAGTTCCTGGCGCTCAATGATATCGTGATTGCCCGCGGCACGTGGCCCCGAGTGGTAGAGATCCATATCTGGATAGATGACCACTTTTATAATAAGACATATGCGGACGGCATCATCCTTTCTACCGCGACCGGTTCTACAGCATATAATATGGCTGTAGGGGGGCCATTGCTCCACCCGCAGGTTGAGAGTTGCGTGTTGACACCCATTGCTCCTCACCTGGCCTTTGATCGTTCACTCATCCTGCAGCCGGAGGCGCAGGTCAGACTGCAAATTTTTACTGGTACGCAGGACGGGGTGTTCTCGGCGGACGGCCAGATGAACCGCGAGATTAAAAACGGGGCAACGATAACTGTGCACAAGAGTCAGTACATCGCCCGTTTTCTGCGGAGGCGGCCACCGACCTATTTTTACCAGATTATTTCGGCCAAGTTGAGGGAAGATTCTTAAGTGTCTGCTTTGCGAGGGTTCCTCCTTACCATTTTGCCAGGAGGAACGCGAGCAAGCGTTCGCCAAAGCGGAATAAGAGGGTACGACGAGTTGCTATGTTACTTGAATTAAGCATCAAAGATTTCGCCATTATTGACAGCCTGCATTTGCGCCTGAATCGCCTCTTCAACGTGTTTACCGGCGAAACCGGCGCTGGCAAATCGATCATTATCGACGCGGTGAACGCGCTGCTCGGCGGCAAAATCGGCGCGGAATTTGTGCGGACTGGCACCGAACGTGCTTCGGTCGAGGGTATTTTCGCGATCAATCCCCTTCCCCCAATTAAAGGCGACTGGCTGCCCTTTGAAGCTTCTCTGGATGAGAGCAATGGCGCCAGCACGCTCTTAGAGGCGATTGATCACGCGGAGACGCGCGCGCGCGCGCTGGTCGCGGATGCTGAGAGCGCGGATGCCAGCGTGGCGCTGGCGACGCTGCTGCACCAGTACGATATTTCTCCCGAAGATAACCAGTTGATCCTGGCTCGCGACATCTTCCGTTCCGGGCGCACCGTGGCGCGTATCAACGGGCGCGCGGTTTCCCAGCAGGTGCTCCAGCAGGTCGCGAGCTGGCTGGTGGATATTCATGGGCAGAGCGAACACATGAGCCTGCTGCGGCCTGAACAACACGTGAACTTTCTGGATCGCTATGTTGAGCTGATCCCCCTGCGCAACCAACTGGCCACGAAAGTGACCGACTGGCGCAACGCGCGCAAGCAGTTGTTAGAACTTCAGCAGAACGAGCGCGATGTTACGCGCCGGGCGGAATTTCTGAGCTTCGAGATTGAAGAGATCGAGAAAGCGGAACTCCAGCCAGGTGAAGTGGAAGAGTTGGAGGCGGAGCGCAAGGTACTGGACAACGCCGAGCGCCTGCGCGAACTCTGCACCCAGGTCTACGGGGCCATTTCCGGCGGCGAGCGCGATAGCGATGGCTTCCAACCCGCCCTGGATCAGTTGCGGCCCGCCCTGCGCGCGCTAAATGAGCTGGTGCGCCTGGATAAAAATCTCAAGGACGAGGAGGACGGCCTGGCCGAGGCAATCTACCGCCTGGAAGAGGTCGCGACCAGCATCAGCGGTTATGAGAGCGATATCGAGGACGATCCACAGCGCCTGGCCGATATCGAGGAGCGCCTGGACCTGATTTCGCGGCTCAAACGCAAGTATGGCGCGACAATCGAAGGGATTCTCCAGCGCGCCGCCGAGGATCGCGCTGAACTGGACACGCTGGTCAATCGCGACGAGTTGATCGAAAAGCTACAGAAACAGGACGAAGTTCTGCGCCGCGAAATCGGCCAGCTCGCCCAGCGGATCTCCGAGCGCAGGCGCGCTGGTTCTTCAAAGCTCGCCGTGGCCATGGAAGAGCAGTTGAATGACCTTAACATGAAACGCGCGCGTTTCTCAGTTGACATTGTCCAGACTCCCGATGCCAATGGTGTGCCCGCCAGCATCGATGGTCAGCCAGAGGAATACTACGCCTGCGATACCACTGGCATCGATCGTGTTCAGTTTTTGATCGCGCCCAACCCCGGTGAGCCTTTTAAGCCGCTAACCAGGATCGCCTCGGGCGGTGAGACCTCGCGCCTCATGCTAGCGCTCAAGACCATCCTTACCGATGCCGATGCCACGCCAACCCTGATCTTCGACGAAATTGATTCAGGAATCAGCGGCACGAGTGGCCAGGTCGTGGGAGAGAAACTCTGGCAGTTAACGCTCAACCACCAGGTTCTCTGTGTCACGCACCTGCCGCAGATTGCAACCTTCGCGGACACCCATTATAACGTGAGCAAGCTGATCTTTGACGAGCGCACCATGACTATCGTCAGCGAACTGCGGCCCGAACAGCGTGTGCGCGAAATCGCGCATATCATAGGTGGCGATCTTAGCGAAAGCGCCTTGAAGAACGCCGAAGAGATGCTTGCCCGTTCCTACCTCTGGAAAGAGCACCTGACCCGGCGCCTGCCCCAGGCATAAATAAAGGAGTGTGAAACGAGGGAGGTGCTGCTGGCGACCAATCGACCCGCCAGCAACACCTCCCTCGTTCCACATTCTAGAAAGAGATGTTTATGTTTATCACCCTGCCTGTTGAGGTCCAGAGCGAGCTTGCCGCGCTCGCTGAGCGATATGGAGAGCCGCTGGTCCATTTCGCGGAGCTTGAGCGCACGGAACTCTTTGATCCGCTGAGTAGTCGAGACCGCTATGGCGAAGTATGTATGGTTGTGCGGCGTCCAGGTGGACATTTGATCACCGCGAAAAAGACCTTCTATCCAACCAGCGCCTATCGTCTCCTGACTGGCGGCATCCATCCAGGCGAGCCGGTGCTGGACGCCCTGCTGCGCGAAGTACGCGAAGAGACAGGCCTGGACGTGACGGTCAGCCGTTTTCTGGCCGCGGTTGCCTATCACTGGCCGGAACAGCAGGACAGCCCGCTCTTCTACACTTTTGCCTTCTTACTTGAAGAAAGCGGAGGAACGCTTGGAGCGCTGGACGAGGACGAGCGCCTGGAATATTTTCGCGAAATCACCCTGGCGGAATTGCCTGAACGCGTGGAGTTTTTCAACCATCTGCCCCACGAATACAGCCCTGATTTCAGCATCGAATGGCACCACTGGGGCCGCTTCCGCGCGGTCATACACCGGCTGGTCTGGCAGGCTTTGCAATAAGTTACATAAGCATTTTTGAGGTATATGACAGGAAATGTATGAAATACATTTCCTGTCATATACCTCAAAAATGCTTATGTAACTCCTTTGGGGTGGGGAAAAGGTGTTGCAAAGTGGCTGGAGGAGCATGCTATAATATGCCCAGACAGGAAAGCCCAGGTGGCAGACATATCGCCTATTTTCCGGTTTTAGACGGCTTAAGATAAAGGACATACCCATGGGTAAAAAATTTATGAGCACTATTCTGCTCTTCGCGGTATTTATTGGTTTTCTCTGGTGGGGGCTGGCCATGCTCTTCGGGCCTCATGATGGCGACCCAGAGCCAGTTGTTTACGCGCTGCTGCTGCTGGCCTGCGCTGGTTACGCGCTTGTCTCGTTGCTGCTCTTGCCACGTAAAAAAGAGCGCTAGCCGGAACGAAACGACATATCCATGGCTGAGAACCCAAAGGGCGGTAATGCTCCTATCGCCGCGCCCACTTTTCGTTTTGCCACTGCCGACGATATCGCGCTGATCAATGAACTGGATAGCTTTAGCAGCTCGCCCACGCGCGATATTCACCGCGAGGTGGAAAAATATTTTGGCTCGGTCGATCCTTCAATCCATGAGCTGACGCTGATTTTGCTGGCTGAGGTAGAGCATAGGGCCGTGGGTAAGGCGGAATTGATGCTGGCTCCGCGCAATCCCGTGGCGACCGGCTCGGTTGGGTATATCAAACGCGTGATTGTGCGCCCGGATTTTCGCTCCCACGGTCTGGCGCGCCAGATGCTGCGCTATCTGATTACCTACGCGCGCGATGAACTGCATCTGAAGTCCCTCGATCTGCATGTCTGGGAAGAGAATCATGCCGCTTTGCGCCTGTACCAGTCGCTTGGCTTTGAAGCCCAGCATCGCGAGGTCTATCTCAAGCTGCCGCTGTAATACGCCAGAAACAGGTGAAACATGGGTCATCCCGAAAATGGGTGAAATGAAGAGGTTATCTAAGATA
>DASVMX010000164.1:0-5166 GCA_036384215.1 Ktedonobacteraceae bacterium
CACTGTGAAAAAAGAGATCAGGTTGGATGACCTCGGCCCGAGGCCATCCAACCTGATCTCTTTTTTCACAGTGGGCCGGGGCTGATCCCTGATAGGACTTTGTGGTCATCCCCTGAATTCCAGATATCTGCCAGAATCCAAAAAGAGCAGCAGTTCTGCCGCTTCAAAAAGAGCAGCAGAATTGTATTATTTTGCATCTATGAATATCATTATTATTCTTCGCGCATACGCAATCTGGACCAACCAGGGCGAGAAAGAGCTACGAAAACGACTTGATACTTATTTTGCAATTTCTTTAAACATTTTTGAGCTTCCGGTGCTACTTTATTCTGGAATGCTGAGAATTTTCACATGCGAATATTCTCATGACTATTTTCGCACGTATGCGACAGGACAAGGGAGTCCTGGGGATAGATCATTGCAAAGGGAGGGAGAGACCTTATGCGTATGCGTCGGATAGGCAAGGCTGCGACACCAGGCGCACTTTTGCTCGCGCTCTGTCTTTTTGTGCTTGCCGCCTGTGGCTCCAACACAACGGCGGGCGCTTCTTCATCGGGCAACTCGGCGACCGCGACGGCCTGCGCGCAGGCCACGCGGCCAACTATTTCGCTCAGAACGACCACAGGTATTTTACAAAGTATAAATGGACAGACGCTGGTAGTAACTGACACGCAGGGAAAGAGCGTGACGGTTACATACAATAGCTCCACAAAGTTTTCCCAGGAAGTAAAACTGACGCCGGCTGACCTGAAAGAAGGCTCGACTGTCAGGGTCGCGGTCACCAACTCTGGCAGCACGTACACGGCGGTCAGCGTGACGGTGAGCGAGGGCACAACCGCTAGCAGGGGCGGCGGTTTCAATGGCTTCCCCGGTTTCAACGGAACGCCGGGCGCCAGAGGTGGCGCGAATAATCCCTGCTTCACCAGGGGCCGCAATGGCGGTACTCCTGGCGCGAGTAACGCGAATTTCCGCGGTCTTGTCGGCACGGTTCGCCAGGTAAACGGCGATATCCTGACCATCACTGACACGGCGGGCGCGTCCTACACAGTTACCCTGACCGCGCAGACGCAGATTGTTGATACAAAAAGCGCGACAGCCGCCGCTCTGAAAACCGGGGAGCCGCTGGCAATCGTCGGCAAACCCGGCAGCCAGAGCACGGTAACCGCCAGCACAATTGCCATCCTGCTCAGCCTGCCGAAACGCGGCGGACAGGGCACAGCAACACCAACAGCATAGCGAAAACGCTGCGGGCGCGCTCATACCGGAGGCGCAACATTGGCGGGCTCGCCTCTGGTGTGCACTTATCCATATACATGAGGAAAACATATGGCTGAAACACCTGATATATCTGAGGCAAAAACAATACCTGCCATGGCGGCAATCCCGCCTGACACCAATTTGCCGGGGGAGCCAATGGATTTCGGGCCGCTGATCGATGATTTGGATGACCCGGACATGGCGCCAATGCCGCCGCTTGTTCGCGCGCGGCGCCGCAGGCGCTGGCTTCCCTGGGTGATCGCTGGTCTTCTGGTAGTGCTGATTGGTGGCGGAATCCTGGCTTTTCTGAATTCTTCTCGCGGTACGCCGGTCCAGTATACTCAGTCCACAGCCACAGTCGGCAATCTGACTGTGACCGTGGCTGGCTCGGGTCCGGTGGTACCGCAGGCAATCTATAATCTGAATTTTTCCGCTTCCGCGCCGATTACGGCTATCTATGTAAAGGTTGGGGACCGGGTGACCCAGGGCCAGAAACTGGCCGACCTTGATCCCACCACTCTCCAGGACGCTGTAAACCAGGCCCAGGATAATGTGAACTCCGCCCAGAATTCGCTGAACCAGGCGAGTACTGGCCTGAACAACACCAGATCTCAACAAGCGACCGCGCTGAAGATCGCCAGGCTGAACGAAGAGAAAGCTCTGGCCGCCTGCCAGTCTGCTGCTGGTCCTACTCCGGGCTCAGGCACGCCCACGCCGGACACACAGGCCACGCAGACCGCGGAGTCGAATTGCGAGCAACTGGCGCGCCAGCAGTACATCCAGGCGCAGCAGCAGGCGAATGCCTCGATTGCCAACGCGAGCAACCAGGTGACTTCCGCGCAGCAGCAATTGAATAACGCGCAGACCGCTCTGAGCACAGCTAAAGATAATCTGAAAAACTCTTCTCTGCACGCGCCGCACAATGGGCTGATCGAGGCCGTCAATGGCCTGGTGGGTGAAACGGCGAACGGCGGCAATTCGTCCGCCAGCAACAGTGGTTCGAGCAGTTCGTCAGCCTTTATCGTCCTGGTCGATGACAGCACAATGAGCATCCAGGCCGCGGTCAGCGAGGCCGATATCGCTACTATTCAGGTCAACCAGCCCGCGACCTTTACTGTCGCAGCCTATCCCTCGAAGACCTTTAACGCTTCTGTGGTCAGCGTCAATACGCTGGGCGCGACCAGTTCAAACGTGGTGACGTACACGGTCGACCTGGCGGTGGATATGCAGAGCTTGAACGGCGCGCACATCTATGCGGGTATGACGGCGACCACGAGCATCACAACCGCCGAGCGCATCAGCACGCTGCTTGTGCCTGCTGCGGCCCTGACCTTTTCCACAACAGCCCTGCAAAACGGCGAGATCACGCGCAGCCAGCTCAGCGCGTTGGTCAGTGGCGGCCAGACGACAGGCACGACAGGCACGCGCGGAATCGTGATTGAGCTGAAGGCCGGGAAACTCGTGCCAGTGCTGGTGACCACGGGTCTGACCAACGGGCAACAGACTGAGATTCTCTCAGGTTTGAACGAGGGTGACCAGGTGGTCGTCGGCCAGACCGGCGGGACATCGTCTTCATCTTCGTCGTCAAGCAGCAATGGCGGTGGACGCAATGGCGGCGGCTTCGGCGGCGGCGGTGGCGGCAACCAGATAGTCATTCCCAGGGGCGGCAACTAAGGGAGGGCAGAGTAGATGGAACTTCCTGAACAGCACGGAACAGGAGATGATACTCTCAAGCCGGTTCCGCTCGCGGGCTCCGGGATGCATCTCGACGCGGCGCGCAATCAGCCCGGAGCAGGGCTGGTTGCGACCCCCGTTATTCAGATTGAAAAACTGAGCAAGTATTACTATATGGGGCGCAATGTCGTGCAGGCCTTGCGCGGGGTAAGCCTGGAGATTGGACGCGGCGATTTTGTCTCAATTATGGGACCCTCTGGCTCGGGCAAGTCGACGCTGATGAACCTGATCGGCTGCCTGGATCGTCCCACCAGCGGCATCTATCGCCTGGATGGTGTGCCGGTCAGCGAGTTGAGCACCAACGAACTGGCGGATATTCGCAACCAGAAGATCGGCTTTATCTTCCAGGGCTTTAATCTGCTGGCGCGCATGAGCGCCCTGGAAAATGTCGCGCTGCCGCTGGTCTACGCGGGTGTCTCGGCCGAGGAGCGGCGCACGCGCGCCTCGCAGGCGCTGGCAATGGTTGGCCTGGGCGCGCGCCTGGACCACCGACCGGCTGAGATGTCCGGCGGCCAGCAGCAGCGCGTAGCGGTCGCACGCGCGCTGGTCACGCGCCCTTCGATGATCCTGGCCGACGAGCCGACCGGCAACCTGGATAGCCGGACCGGGCTGGAGATGATGATGATTCTCCAGCGCCTCAACGCGCGTGGCATCACGATTGTACTTGTTACCCACGATGCCAGCGTCGCCAGCTATAGCCAGCGCCAGGTCAAATTTCGCGATGGACGCATCGTCGAGGATATCTTGAATCTGAAGCCGGTCAGCGCGCGAGAACTGCTGGCACGGAACGGCCATCTCGCGAAAAAGCAGGTGCAACCATGAAGCTACCAGAAAACAGGGCCGGGGGCGCGCCCGCGGTCGGGCCAATCGAGATTGTTACGCGCCCACCGCGCCCGCTGCCCCGGTCAGGCAAGCCGCGCCAGTACAAACGCCTGCGCGGGGCGCCGAGCATCTATAGCAATTGCATGAGCGCGCTCCAGGCGCTGCGTGCCAATAAGATGCGTTCTCTGCTCACTTCGCTGGGCATCATCATAGGCGTGGGAGCAGTCATCGTCATGATCTCGATCAGCGAAGCCAGCGCGGCCTCGATCAATGGCCGCCTCTCCGGCCTTAATCCGACCGAATTGATCATCCGCGCGGGCAGCACAGGCGGCTTCGGCGGTGGGGTTAGAGGAGGCGCGGGTTCCCTGCAAACACTGACAGCAGCCGACGCCGACGCGCTGGCGACGCTGCCACACGTCTCGGCGGTCAGCCCTGTCATCAATGTGAGCGGACAGGTGGTTTTTCAAAACCAGAACTGGTCTACCCAGACACAGGGCGTCTATCCTGGCTACCAGCAGATCGGGAGCTGGCAGATGCAGGAAGGCAGCTTCTTCTCATCCAACAGCGGCAAGTACGCCGTCATCGGGCAGACAGTGGTCAGCAACCTCTTTACGCCACTGGGCGTTGATCCGCTGGGCCAGCAGATTCGCATTGGCCGCGTCTCGTTTACCGTCGTAGGCGTGCTCGCGACCAAAGGCGGCTCCAGCTTTGGCAACGCCGACGATGTTGTCTTTGTGCCCTTCACCACCGCGCAGCAGCAACTCTCTGGCAAATCCTTCGTCAATTCGGTCGATGTCACCGCGGACAGTACCTCGAACGTTAGCACAGTCCAGACCGAGGTGCAGCAAACGCTGGAGCAGCGCCACCACATCAGCAACTCGGCCAACGACGACTTTACCATCCAGAATCAGTCGCAAATCCTCCAGACCGTCCAGGCCACCTCGCAGACGCTGACTATTCTGCTGGTGGGCGTGGCCTCGATCTCGCTGGTCGTGGGCGGCATCGGTATTATGAACATCATGCTCGTCTCCGTCACCGAACGCACGCGTGAAATCGGCATTCGCATGGCTATCGGCGCGCGCCCGGGCGATGTCATGACCCAGTTTCTCATCGAAGCCATCATGCTCAGCGCCCTTGGCGGAGGAGTCGGCATCATTCTGGGCGTCGGCGGCGGCTTCGCCTACTCCCTCTTCAGCGGTACCTCCTTCGTTCTCTCGCCGCTGGCCGTCCTCCTCGCCTTCGGCTTCGCAGCCGGAGTCGGAGTCGTCTTCGGCTTCTACCCCGCCCGCCGCGCCGCTCGCCTCGACCCCATCGTCGCTCTGCGCACGGAATAAAAGGAAATAAGAGAAGTGG
>DASVMX010000165.1:0-2442 GCA_036384215.1 Ktedonobacteraceae bacterium
CCTGAGGCCAGCGGCGCGTTGACTGTGTGTGCCCCTTTTGGCTGCATAAAGTGCCCCTTGCCGCCGGCAATGTTAGCGCTCGCGCTCACGCTGAGCGGAACTACCAGCATAGCGACAAGCGTAACCATGCTCAACAAGGAACTAAGGGAAAAGATGCGTAAACTGTGTTTCACGTAAACACCTGCTTTCGTCACTGAAAAGAACAGAAGTGGTACGCGTTACAGGGTAGGAGGTTTCTCGTGCGCAGGTCCCAACGATCGCGTGGACGGCACTCCAGCGCGCTGCTGCACACTAATTGCCACAAGTATACCTTCTTATCCTTCATTCTGGCTTCTCTGTCTTATGCAATTGAAGCAGACCAGAAATCGCTTTACATGTGCTGAGGAAAAAGCTCCTATTCTTATGTAATTTACTGATGAAATTTTCTTCTCTAAGACCCTGGCTTTTGTAAGGGCTGCATTGATGCCGGACCTGCACGAGAAGAGCCAGAAAGCGCACATCGATTACCTCGGCGCTCTGCTTTAAACCGAGAAGCGTTTTTTGAAGGTTCAGATGTCAATGTCGCTCTTTCTACCACAATACAGTGTTTTTGTGATAGAATAGGTATGGTGCCCAGGAATGTACTCTCCCTAAAGCTGTTTGTAGGATGCAACATCATGTATTTTTGTACGTCTATTTTGGGTTGACGCACAAAAATGCGTCAACCCGCCCGAAGAAAGGATGCAAAGACGCACCATGGCACCAGATGCATTAAATCGGCGCCAGTTCTTTCAAGTAGGGGCCGCGGCAACCGCGGCGGCTGGTCTTTCCGGCCTCCCCTCAACCGCATTCGCGGACACGCGCCAGTTTGTGGATACCGGGCCGCAGGATCTGATAGAGGCGACTATCGCGGAACTCCAGGCCCGCATGGAGTCCGGGCAGCTTAGTGCCGTCAAGCTGGTCAGGCAATACCAGGCCCGCATTGAGGCGATTGACCGCGACGGGCCAGAGGTTCATTCTGTCCTGGAATTAAATCCCGACGCCGAGGCTATCGCGGCGGCATTGGATGAAGAACGCCGCCGGCAAGGGCCACGTGGACCGCTGCATGGGATACCATTGTTGATCAAGGATAACATCGACACCCACGATCACATGCACACCACCGCCGGCTCGCTGGCCCTGCTCGGCTCTACGCCGCCGCTGGATGCCACCGTGGCGGCACGCCTGCGCGCGGCAGGAGTGGTTCTGTTGGGCAAGACCAACTTGAGCGAGTGGGCGAATTTTCGCTCGACCAGTTCCTCTAGCGGCTGGAGCGGTCGCGGCGGGCAATGCCTGAATCCCTATGCGCTTGACCGCACTCCCTGCGGCTCCAGTTCGGGCACAGGCGCGGCAGTTTCGGCCAACCTGTGCGCGGCAGGCCTGGGAACTGAAACCGATGGCTCCATTCTCTGTCCCTCGGGCACCAATATGGTTGTAGGCATTAAGCCAACGCTCGGACTCACCTCACGCGCTGGCGTGATCCCGATTGCACATAGCCAGGACACCATAGGGCCGTTTGGGCGCACGGTGGCCGACGCGGCCACACTACTCGGCTCGATGGTGGGCGTTGATCCGCGCGACCCGGCCACCAGTGCCAGCGCGGGGAAGTTTTTCACCGATTATCGGCCTTTCCTCGATCACAACGGACTCAAGGGCGCGCGCATCGGCGTCCTGCGCCAGGTTTTCGCGGGCTTTCAAAACAAAGTCGATGTGGTGTATAACCAGGCAATCGCGGCCATGCGCCAGGCCGGCGCAATTATCGTCGATCCCGCCGACCTCCCTGACGCGCAGGAGATCAATACCTCGCCTGACGAATTAACTGTACTGCTTTTCGAGTTTAAACAGGATCTGAACAAGTACCTGGCCGCACGCGGTGATCCTGCTATCCACACTTTGCAGGATCTGATCGACTTCAACAACGCCCATGCCAACCAGGAACTGCGCTACTTCGGCCAGGAACTCTTCCTCCTGGCTCAGGCCATTGACCTCAATGATCCCACGACCATCGCCAACTATCAGAAAGCTCTCGATCATGACCATCACCTGGGACGCGACCAGGGCATCGACGCGGTGCTCCAGAAATTCAACCTGGACGCGCTGGTCGCGCCCACCAATCCCGTTCCCTGGAAAATCGATCTGCTGGATGGTGACCATGACCTTGGAGGATCTTCCACTCCAACCTCCCTGGCCGGCTATCCAGCCATCAACGTGCCAGCAGGTTTCTCTTTCGGGCTCCCCATCGGCATCACCTTCATGGGTACCGCCTGGAGCGAGCCAAAATTGATCAAACTGGCCTCCGGCTTCGAGGCAGCCACAAAGGCCCGCAAACCACCCACCTTCATCCCTGCCAGCACTGTGATTTAAAACGAATTAGGAGTCATCCCCAATTTTCGAGCGGCAGTTCCCGCCCTGAACTGTTTGCCC
>DASVMX010000166.1:0-10921 GCA_036384215.1 Ktedonobacteraceae bacterium
GCCGCTCAGCACTTCTTCACTCAGTTCTCGCCAGCGTTTTTCCATGGCTTCGTCCATGATCCACTCCTCAATCGGTTTTCCCTATCCTACCATCTTCTTTCTCTTCTGGATACCTCTTTGCAAAAAAGTGACGGACACCCAGAGAATGGCGGAAACTTGACTTTTGGGCAGGTTGAGGTTATGATTTATTCATCATGTTTTTGGAGGTATCATTCATCATGTCTTTAACCACAGCTAAGGTGTTGCTAAACACTAAGTGAGCTGTATTCCTGGTGGTTGTCTCGCGGGTCATTGTTCTGACACCGTTTTTAGATAGGCACAACCACGCTCTTTTTTAGATAGGCTACAGATAGACACTTCTCTTTTCTGTAGAATTTCTTCGCTCTGCATAACCAGCCCACTTAGCCTCACAGGGCTTTTTGCGTTTGCCCGCGCGTTGCACGCGGCAGTCCATTGCCTTTCGTTCAGCATCACCCCCTTCACCCTACATAGCCATACCTCTATTGTAGGCTATCCCTCTGTCCCTATTGAGTAAAGGATCTGCTACATGCGCACATGACGCGCAGTCGGGTTCTACAAAATGCACCTGCAACGCTTTTGAGCGAAAGGAAGAAAAGAGATTTATGCATGTTCAGTTGAGACGCCCCAGGCGCTTCCTGACCACTTCCCCCTTTCAAACATTGAACCGTTACTGGCGGCTGCTAACCCGCTACCTTCTGCCCCTGTGGCCGCTTATGGGCCTGCTGGCTGTAATTCTGTGTGGCGCCATCTGTGCGCAGGTGATCACGCCGCTGGTAGCAAGTCGCTTCATTGATCAGGCGACCTCCGGTGGGGATCTGCGCGATCTGATCGGTCTGGCACTGCTGACCATGGGCCTGGCTCTGGCAGGACAGGGCCTGGCTGTCGCGGAAACCTACGTGGCCGAAAACGTGAGCTGGGCAGCCACCAACGCGCTGCGCGTCGACCTCATTGCCCACCTGCTGCAATTGGACGCCACGTTCCACACCGCTCATACGCCAGGCGAGTTAATCGAGCGGGTGGACGGCGACGTGGCCACCCTGGCACGCTTCTTCTCCCGCTTTGTCGTCTATGTGCTCGGCAATGGCGCTTTGTTGCTGGGAGTGCTCGGGCTACTCTATCACGTGGATTGGCGCGTAGGGCTGGCAATGAGCGCCTTTGTCGCGCTGGCTTTGATCGCTATGCTGCGCATCCGCGCTGTTGCCACCCCCTCCTGGGCCGCGGACCGCCAGGCCAGCGCGGATTTTTATGGTTTCCTGGGCGAATACCTGGCTGGTCTGCAAGATATCCGCTCCAGCGGAGCCGGTGCGTTTGTCCTGCGCCGCTGTGCCGAGGTGATGCGCTCGTGGCTGGCCGTGACGCGCAAAGCACAGATGTGGGGCTACAGCCTGGGAGCCACCAGCCAGGGGCTGTTTGTGCTCGGCACAGCGGCAGCCTTTGCCTTGAGTGCCATGCTGTTCAAGGCCGGCACGCTGACTATAGGGATGGTTTATCTGATCTTTCAGTGTACCGAGATGCTGCGCCAGCCAACCGAGCAAATCCGCAACGAGGTACAGGATCTCCAGCAGGCTGACGCCAGCATGGCTCGCGTCGAGGCGCTTCTGAACACGACACCAGGCGTAACCGATGGCCCCGGCATCGCGCTGCCACCCGGCTCGCTGGCGGTAGAACTGGATGGCATCTCATTTGGCTATGCCGAAGGCAGCCTGGTGCTGCGCGACATCAGTGTATCGCTTGCTCCGGGTCGCGTGCTGGGCATAGTAGGACGTACAGGCAGCGGGAAGACAACGCTGACCCGACTGCTCTTGCGTTTCCACGACCCGCGGGCAGGCGTCGTGCGCCTGGGTGGCGTAGACCTGCGGGAGGTTCGCCTCGCGGCGGTGCGCGCGCGCGTTGGTCTGGTCTCTCAAGAGGTACACCTCTTCCATGCCAGTGTTCGCGATAACCTGACCCTCTTTGACGAGAGTGTATCGGATGAGCAAATTACTGCCGCATTGGACACTCTGGGCCTGACCAGTTGGCTACAGAAATTGCCACGTGGACTGGATACCCCGTTGCTGGCTGGCGGCGCAGGGCTCTCCGCTGGTCAGGCCCAGGTGCTGGCCTGCGCGCGCATCTTGCTGCGCGATCCCGACCTGGTGATCCTGGACGAGCCATCCTCGCGCCTCGACCCGGCCACAGACCGGCTGGTACACATGGCTCTGGGCCGGCTGCTAACAGGTCGCACAGGCATCGTCGTAGCGCACCGATTGGCCACGCTCGCCTATGCCGACGATATTCTTGTTCTGGAGGACGGCCAGGTGCGCGAGTACGGATCGCGGCCTGCCCTTGCTGCCGATCCCACTTCGCGCTTTGCCGGGTTGTTGCGGGTCGAAACCGCGGAGGTCACCCTATGAAGCAACTTCCAACCTGGCGCTATCTGGTGAAGATGGTCCGCTATAGACCCTGGCTCTACCTGCTCCACGGGGTACTGTGGGGGACGTACGGCATGTCGTGGTTCCTGGCGGGACTGCTCTCCCAGGCCTTCTTCGATACCCTTACCGGAAAGTCCCACCTGGCCATGGGCACCACAGGCCTGATCATATTACTGGTAGTGCTCGCAGTGAGCCGCGTGGCCCTGTGGCTTACCGCTGGCTCCGTCGAAATCCTTATGCGTTTTACCATGAGCGGGTTGCTGCGCCGCAATCTGCTGCGACGTGTCCTGGAATTACCAGGAGCTCAAGCTCTGCCTTATTCGATAGGGGAAACCATCAGCCGCTTTCGCGACGATGCCTATCAGGCCGAGGATAGCGTAGATTGGAGCGACGAGATTGTGGGTCAGGGTCTGTTTGCCGTGGGAGCATTTCTGGTACTGCTGTTTATCGACGTTCGCATGACCCTGGCTGTCATCCTGCCTCTTGTGGTCGTGACCGTTATAGCGCGCCGGGCCAGCACCGCGCTGGGCCGCTACCGGGCAGCCAGCAGCGAGGCCACCAGCCAGGTCACCGGGGCCATCGGCGATATCCTGGCAGCGGTGCAAACGGTGCAGGCTGCTGGCGCCGAAGAGCGAATCGTGGCGCGCTTCCGGCGCCTGAATGAGCAGCGCCGCACAGCGATGCTGGCTGATCGCCTGGCCACGCAAGCACTGGACACCATCACGGCTAACGCGGTGAGCCTGGGCACAGGACTGATCATGCTGCTGGCCGCCGGCAGTCTGCGCGGTGGCAGCCTGACAGTAGGCGACTTTGCCCTGTTTGTCTCATACCTGGGCATCATCGCCGGCTTTACCGCCGGGTTCGGTCAGTTCCTGGCCCACTACCGGCAGACCGGTGTCGCTTTCGCGCGCATGGGCGCCCTGTTGGGAAGCACTCAGCCTGATGCCCTGGTAGAGCACACCCCACTGTACCTGCGCGGTCCTCTGCCAGAGGTCCCGTCGCCAGAGCGCAACACGACAGATCGGCTGATCCTTGTAGAAGCGCGCGGCCTGACCTATCGTCACCAGCCATCGGGACACGGTATCAATGCCGTGGACCTGCGCCTGCCGCGCGGCACCCTGACGGTAGTGACGGGACGGGTCGGCGCGGGCAAAACCACGCTCCTGCAAACCCTTCTGGGTCTGCTACCCCTCGAAGCGGGCGAGGTCCACTGGAACGGCCAGGTGGTGGACGACGCGGCCTCCTTCTTTGTGTCACCGCGCGCCGCGTACACCGCGCAGGTACCGCGTTTGTTCAGCGAGACGCTCAAGCAGAACATCCTCCTGGGACTCCCTGACGATCCCGCGACCCTGGACGCTGCTGTGCGAGGCGCCGTCCTGGAGCAGGATCTACAGGCACTGGAGGCAGGATTAGAAACGCCAGTCGGCACTCGCGGCGTCAAGCTCTCTGGTGGTCAGGTGCAGCGTGCAGCAGCGGCGCGCATGCTGGTGCGCAGAGCCGAGCTGCTGGTCATCGACGACCTCTCCAGCGCGTTGGACGTTGAGACTGAACGCTCCCTCTGGGAACGCATCTTTGAGCACAAGGACGCCACTTGCCTGGTAGTCACGCACCGCCGCGCCGCCTTGCAACGTGCTGATCACATCATCGTTCTCAAGGACGGCAGGATCGACGCGGAAGGAACGCTGGATGAGTTACTGGCCACAAATGCAGAGATGAAGAGATTGTGGCGTGGTGCCGACGGAACCGGGTATGAAGTCGCGGAGCATCATGCAGGCACCTCACTTTCGGCCCATTCACTGAGCCCACAAAAAGAGGGAGTTGAAACGCACTTTTTCCAGATCTGCGAATGAGCATGGGGACTGAATGCGTGAAAAAACTTGCTGTATGAACGTAGTACTGTTATACTTTCTCTGAACGATCCTTTCCTAGACGATAGGTGCCAGTCGGGAGAAAGCCGCTTTATCTTTCCGTTGTGTTGTCTTCCAATTTTTTGGAAGACGGTTCTCCGCAACATACGGAGCGAAAGGAGGTGTTTTCAGGAAAAAGAAGAATCAGAAATAAAACAAGCAATTTGTGAACAACTCGAAAACAACGGTGTTTTTGTAACTCGGCATCGTAACTCCCTACAGTTTATCTACACCCAAGGAGAAGTCAAAAATGCGAGCTGCTAAGAAGTTCACCATCGTCCTATCCATTCTCTGCCTGATGGGCATGCTTATGGTTGCCTGTGGTACGGGGAATGGGCAGGGCGCAACGCAGAAAGCCACCGCGGATAAGCAGGTGTATATTTTTCCCGAGGATGGAGTCTCTGACATCGCAACCTTTGATCCAGGTCTTTCAACTGATCTTCCCTCTATTCAAGCCATCGACATGGTTTTCACTGGCCTGGTACAGCTAGATGACAAGGCGAGTGTACAACCACAACTGGCGTCGTCCTGGGATGAGGCTCCCGATGGCCTGACCTGGACCTTCCACTTACGCCCCAATCTACAGTTTAGCGACGGCACACCGTTGACCTCAACAGACGTGGCGTATAGTATTGATCGCGCCCTCCAACCCGCCGAGCACTCGGTTGTAGGTCCAACCTATTTAGCGCTCATCAAGGATTCTGATAAGCTGGTCGCGGGCAAGATTCCGACAATCATTAACGACAGCCTGCTGACGCCTGATCCGAGCACGATCATCATCAAGACGAACAAAAAAGCCGCGTACTTCCTGGACGCGCTGACCTATTCGACATCCTATGTGCTCGAAAAAAAGCTGGTTGACCAGTACGGGAAAAACTTCACCGACCACCTGACCCAGGGTGGCGGCGACGGCCCCTTCAAGGTCGCGGAGTATACCCACAACAAGCAGATCGTCCTCGTCCCCAATCCTACATACTACGGGCCTCACCCACAACTGTCGAAGATTATCATGCCTTTCTATAAGGATCTGGAGACGCTCTACAAGGCCTACCAGGTTGGCCAGGTTGATACCACAGGCCCGCTGAGTATCCCCTCGACCCACTTCCAGCAGGCCAAGACCATCACCGCCGAATTCCACCAGGTGCCCCAGTTGTATATCAACTATTACACCATGAACTACCTGGTGAAGCCATTCGACAATATTCATATTCGCCAGGCTTTCGATCTAGCTATCGATAAAAGCCTGATCGTCCACTCGGTCTGGAAGGATTCAGTGATCCCGACAAACCATATTGTGCCGCAGGGCATGCCTGGCTATAACCCGAATCTGACCAACCCGGCTGGCACACAGAGTACTTCCGGGGACACGGCCAAAGCCAAAGCTTTGCTTATGCAGGGTCTGCAAGAAGAAGGGTGGTCCAGTGTCGCGCAAATGCCCTCGGTCAAACTGACCTACGAAACAGGGGTGCCAGACCTCGCCAATGAAGTCGCGGCAATAACCCAGATGTGGCAGAACGTCCTCGGCGTCACGGTCAAAACTGAAGCCATTGACTTCAATAAACTGCTCACCGAGAGCGAGGCCGCGCTCAACAATCCACATGGCCTGCAGTTCTGGGGAATTGCCTGGATCGCGGACTACCCTGATCCCCAGGACTGGACCACGCTCCAATTCGATAAAGGCGCGCCCTATAACCAGGCAAACTATGGTCAGAACGGCAGCGCTGATGCCACCCAGCAACAGGCCGCTCAGCAGCAACTGGAAGGCGCGGATGTTGACGCCAACCAGGCAACACGCATGGCAGCCTACAACCAGGCGGAACAGCAACTGGTGAATGACGTTGCCTGGCTGCCCATGGAGCAGGTCACCGTCAATGTTCTGCTCAAGACATACGTCAAAGGGGTCGTGTTTAACGCGCAGGGCCTGGTGCCACCAAATGATTGGGGCGCGGTCTACATCGTCACCCATTGAGCAAATAGTGTCGCAATTTCCTACGGAGGCCGGTCTTCCGTAGGCGCGAGGGTAGAGGGTCTTGTCTGCATGACCCTCTTCCTCCTCGTCTTCTCGGGGAAAAGCCTGTTTCTGGCCAGATCAGCCTGTAACAGCTTTTCCCCATTGCCACGGTCCAGAGTTCTTTTCTCGTGCCTGAGTGAACGGCTCAGATGAGCAAAAGATACGATCTGATTGTGAACAAGAGTAGTGCAGCCTCTCAGGAGAGAGAAGAGGTGAAGCATGCTGCAATTCCTGGTGAGAAGATTCATTGGATTTCTCTTTGTGATCTTAGGTGTCACCTTCATCACCTTCATCATGGGATATTTCGCGCCCGGTGACCCGATCCGCACCCTGTTGGGCTCCCATTATAGCCCACTTCTGTATGCGCAACTGAAACATGAATACGGGCTGGACCTTCCCTGGTATCAACAGTACTGGAACTATATCGTACGCCTGACCAGGTTCGACTTCGGGCTCTCATTCAAAGTACAGGACCGTCCTGTCTGGGATATTCTGAAAGATGGTGTGCCGACTACTCTCGAACTGGGGCTGTGGGCACTTTTTTTTCAGATACTTATCGGAGTACCAGTCGGCGTCTTTTCCGCGCTCAAAGCGAACACCTGGCTTGATACCGCCAATATGGGGCTCATGCTGGTCCTCTTCGCAATCCCTTCTTTTGTCCTGGCCGTCTACGTCCAGATCATCATTGTCTGGTTAGATACCAAAACCGGCCTTGGCTGGCCAGTTGCCGGGTGGGGTAATACCTGGCAATACGGTATATCCGATATCCAATCCAAACTTTTCCCCACTCTTGTGTTGATCGCCGCTGGTCTGGCCTATTTCGCGCGTATTTCCCGCACAAGCATGTTGGAAGTGCTTCGGCAAGATTTTGTACGTACCGCTCGGGCAAAGGGTATGCGCGAACGCGTGGTCATCTATCGCCACGCGCTGCGCAATGCCATGATCTCGCTGGTCACGGTATTTGGCTTTTCGCTTGGCTTGATCGTCACCAGTACGTTTTTTATCGAGAACATCTTCAATGTTCCAGGGATCGCCCAGGTGACGATTACATCTATCACAGATCGGGACTACCCGGTTATCCAGGCGACGGTGATCTTACTGGCCACAACCGTGGTGCTGGGAAATTTAATCTCAGATCTGCTCTACGCTGTTGTTGATCCGCGGATCAAGGTTTCCTAGAAGGCAGGTATAACATGGATACGCAGGATAAGGATAGAGAGCTCGCCTCTCCAGAAATGGTCCGTTCCAGCACAGTTCCACCTCTGGATAGATTTGAGATCGTCGCCGATACACCTGTCCCCGGTGAACTTTTTACCACCCCTCTGGCGAAGAATGAGGGACGCAAAGAGACGCTTTCCCCGCTGCGAGAGTCGCTAGGGCGTCTGAGGAGAGATAAGCGGGCTATGGTGAGTTTGGGACTGATTGTCCTCTTTATTCTCATCCCTCTTCTTGGTCCTCTGATTTACCAGCACATCGGCGGTACCTATCATAGTAGCTTGAATGGCTCAATCAGCGCGAGTATCTATCACAACCCTTTCCACCAGGAGCTTGACCGCCAGGACGAGTTCATCTCGGGGCAGTACTGGCTTGGTACCGATGTCATTGGACGCGATCTGCTGGCGCGCCTGATGCAAGGCATGCTTGTTTCGTTGTTTGTGGCCCTGGTAGTCGAGATCGTCGATATCGGGCTGGGTATCCTTGTCGGTGTTCTGGCCGGGTACTATGGTGGGTGGATCGATCAGTTGCTGGCTCGTTTCACCGATCTCATGTTTGCTTTCCCTGGCCTGCTGTTTGCGATCATGATCACCGGCATCTTTGGTGGATACGCCGATACCTACTTGAGCTCGATCCCCCTGATTGGCGCCAATGGGAACTCACGTCTCATTCTCGTTTCACTCGCCCTGGCATTCACTGCCTGGCCAATGATGGCGCGCTATGTGCGCGGGCAAACGCTCCAGATCAAAGAGCAGCAGTTTATCGAGGCGGCCCACACCGCGGGCACCAGTGATCTTCGGATCATCTGGCGCCATATCATACCCAACCTGTTCAGTATCGTCGTCGTTGCCGCGACACTTGATATCGCGAACACGGTCATTGGCGAAGCGGGCCTCAGTCTGCTTGGCCTGGGCGTCCAGCAGCCCGGCTCCAGTATCGGTCTCATGATCTCCGATGGGTTCGCCGTAATCGAAAATCACCCCTGGGAGGTCTTCCTCCCCTCTCTCATCCTGACCGCCATTGTCCTCGCCTTTTCTTTCCTGGGAGACGGCTTGCGCGACGCCTTTGATCCACGCTCCACAAGCTAGCCAGCAGTTCAAGGAAAGAGATAGGACGATTCCCAAATGTTGGGAATCGTCCTATCTCTTTCCTTGAACTGCTGGCTGGAAAGTCACCCGGAAGCGCACTATGCTATCCATAGTTCATTGTACACAAGAGGCTGGCCCATTCCTGGTTTAGCTCAGACTTTGCGAGTATGTTCAGCAATCCAGTTGGTATCCCAGGTTACGCCGTCATCAAAGGAGAAAGCCTGCTGCCAGCGCGCAGTGTTCTCGGTGATGTTATCCCACAGAAAGCGCACCTGCATAGGAAAGCCATCGAGCGTCTCCATCTCCTGGTAGAAGAGACCAGTGCCAGCGCTAAACTTGCCGACCACGGCGCTCAGATCTGGCGGGTTGCGATTATCCAGCCACATGATCGACCAGAGTTGGGTCGCTTCGTCGAACGAACGCAGACCCAGACCCTTGCGTACCTCGCCATCGGGCAACGTGCCCTCAAAATCGTCGATGTTGGCCTTGCCATCAAGATAGGGGGTGCAGATAACGGTGGAGGTGAATTCTTGCCAGACGCCCTCCTGATTACGGTAGAGCGCGTTCGTCCTCCGCTTATTCTGCGTAATCCATGAGCCGTGGAAAAAATCGAAGTCGTGCAAACCAGTATGCTGATCCATGCCTTTTCTCTCCTCTTTCTGCTGAGTGAAGCACCCATTGGTGAACTTCTACGAAGTATATGCCCATATGCGGACAATCCAGACCCTATTTAAGACAACTTCTTTTCCCCGGCAGAATCCCTGCCAGGACTATGAATTTGATGGTGTTCTTCTCAATCGTGCATAAACGTGAGTCGCACCCCACATCCTTCCTTGCCCTTGACATCACCCGCAGCGCTATCTATACTTATTTTAGTGGACAACTGTCCACAGAGCGGATAGCCACCTGTGTAAACCGGCGTTTTCGTCACATCCTTGTAGATTCCTGTCCATGTAGTTTGTTCGCCACCGCTTGACCGGAGGGGTGAACCTTTATGGTAGAGCAGGGTAACGAGAGCAGTACGCGCAAGACAGATCCCCGGCCAGGTCCACTCGACGGTCTGCTGATCGCCGATTTTTCGCGCGTGCTCGCTGGCCCATATTGCACCATGCTGCTTGGCGACCTTGGCGCGACAGTGATTAAAGTCGAGAGCCCCGCGGGAGATGATACGCGCACCTGGATGCCGCCAGAGCGCGCTGGTGTGTCAACGTACTACCTGGCGATCAATCGTAACAAGCGCTCGGTCATGCTCGATTTCGCTGAGTCAGCGGACCTGCGCCTGGCTCAGGAACTGGCGGCCCGCGCCGACATCTTCGTCGAAAATTTCAAGCCCGGCGGCTTGAAGCGTTTCGCCCTGGATTACGACGCGGTCCAGCGGGAGAATGCCAGCATCATCTACGCGTCCATCAGCGGTTTTGGCACAGAGCGGGGCGCATCCCTGCCTGGTTACGACCTGATTGTCCAGGCCATGTCCGGGCTCATGAGCCTGACCGGCGATCCTGAAGGCCCGGCTTATCGCTCGGGTATCTCGGTCTTTGATTTGATGACCGGTCTACACACCGCCATTGGCATCCTGGCGGCTCTCAATCATCGCAACCGCACCGGGGAAGGCCAGCACGTGGAGTTGAGCCTGTTCGCTTCCGCGCTCTCTGGCCTGGCAAATCACGCCTCTGCCTATGTCGCTGGCGGAGTCGTGCCAACCCGCATGGGCAATGCACACCCCAGTCTATTCCCTTATGAGCCACTACCAACGGCGGACCTGGATCTGATCATTGCCGCCGGGAACGATCTCCAGTTCGCCAGGCTCTGCGCTGTTCTTGAGCTTCCTGAACTGCCACGTGACCCCAGGTTTGCGCGCACCAAAGATCGCACTCACAACCGCGCGGCCCTGCGCCCGCTGCTGGTTGAACGGTTGCGCACCAGGCCAGCCAGCGAGTGGTTTCAGCTTCTGAGCGCCGCTGGCGTGCCGTGCGGCCCGATCAACAGCATCGAGGGAGGTGTCCTGTTTGCCCGTGAACTCGGCCTCAATCCCATTGTCGAAGTTGGTTCTGGGGATGCTGCTGTGCCCATGATTCGTCACCCGATCTCATTCTCTCGCACACCCCCGCGTCACACGTTGCCTCCTCCTGCAGCCGGTCAGGACAATCAGCAGATTCGCGCCTGGCTCAGTGCAGGCAGGGAAGAACAAGGGACAGCCAGGCCATTTCCAGAACAGATCTAAACAACGACAGGCCACCTGATTTAGCCAGGCCATCCTGGCGGCAGCCC
>DASVMX010000167.1:0-29548 GCA_036384215.1 Ktedonobacteraceae bacterium
CCGTCCAACCAGCCACATCTTCTAAACTCTGGCGAAGCACCGCAGGTGCTGAGGAGTCATTCCTGATTTTTGATGGCGAAGAACTACTCTTCGTCATCAAAAATCAGGAATGACTCCTCACGCTTACCAAAGAAAAGAACCGTTGCCTTGACAAGTAACCGGTTTCTCGGTACATTTTATTCGTAAACGTTTACGTGAGCGCTTACGAGAATTTTGTAGATGAAAAAGCGTGAGATGATGCACTTGCAAGCGTGCTATTTGTTCGTCTCATTTCCAGAAAAAGGAGGTAGTCCTGCTTTCCCATCTTCTGAAACATGCGTTTAAGGAAACAGATTGGCGGAGCGGTGCTGCTTTGTCGTATGGAAAGAGCAGTGTCGACCGCGCTCCAGGGAGGAACGAGAGACATGATGTCATTACCCGGAAAACCCTTGATTTCCGCTCGGCGTTTGCGGTGGCTCGTCCCGTTGATAGGTCTTACGCTAATCATACCGTTTTTTCTACTGTCTTTTGTGGTTTTCCAGCCTCACCAGGCCAGGGCGGCGAGCAGCCTGGGAGCGGGCTACTGGCATACCAGTGGGAGCCAGCTTCTCGACAGCAATAACCAGCCGGTGCGTATTACGGGCATCAACTGGTTTGGTTTTGAAACGGCCAATTATGTTGCGCACGGGCTCTGGACGCGTAACTATAAGGATATGCTCAACCAGATAGCGAGTCTGGGCTACAATACTATTCGCCTGCCCTTTTCCAACCAGTTGTTTGACGCGAGCAGCGCGCCCAATAGCATTGACTACAATAAGAACGCCGATTTGCAGGGGCTGACCAGTTTACAGATCATGGACAAGATCATCAATTATGGCGGCAGCATCGGTTTGAAATTTATCCTCGATCAGCATCGCCCGGACTCTGGCGCGCAGTCGGCGCTGTGGTATACCTCGGCGTATCCAGAGTCGCGCTGGCTGTCTGATTGGACGATGCTCGCGCAGCATTACCTGGGCAATACCGCGGTGATCGGGGCGGATCTGCACAACGAGCCGCATTCGCCCGCGTGCTGGGGATGTGGGAATACCACGGTTGACTGGAGGCTGGCCGCGCAGCGCGGCGGCAACGCGGTGCTGGCGATCAACCCTGACTGGCTGATCTTTGTCGAGGGCGTGGATTGCTGGGGTCCAGGCGGCGCGACCAGCGGCGATTGCTACTGGTGGGGCGGCAACCTGGAAGGAGTCGCGCAATACCCGGTACAACTGAACGTAGCAAATCGCCTGGTCTATTCGGCCCACGACTATCCTCTTGATGTCGCTACCCAGAGCTGGTTCAGCGCCTCGAATTATCCCAACAACCTGCCTGGTATCTGGGACAAATTCTGGGGATATATCGCCAAACAGAGCATCGCTCCCGTCTGGCTGGGTGAATTTGGCACCCTGCTGGACGATACCTCGGATCAACAGTGGTTCAGCACCATCACCACCTACCTGGGCAAGGGCGCGAGCGGGCTCAACTGGACCTACTGGTCCTGGAATCCGAATTCCGGCGACACGGGAGGCATTCTGCAAGATGACTGGACGACAGTCAACACCGCCAAGCAGGCCTATCTGACCCCCATTGAGTTTGCGCTGGGTTCAACCACGTCGTCAACACCAACACCAACGCCGACGCAGGGCACAACGCCCACCGTTACGCCAACGCAGGGCGCAACGCCGACTGCCACGCCCACGCGGGGCATTACCCCGACGCCATCGCCTACTGGCACATCAGGCTCAAGCTGTAGTGTGCATTACGCCATCACCAGCCAGTGGACTGGCGGCTTCGGGGCCACAATCACCATTACCAACACCGGCACGACCGCTATTAACGGTTGGAGCTTGCAATTCTCGTTCGCCAACGGTCAGATCATCACGCAACTCTGGAGCGGTTCCTACACCCAGTCGGGGAGCGCGGTCACGATTACGAACGCTTCCTACAACGGTACAATCGCGCCTGGTACCTCTCTGGGCAACGCGCCCGGTTTCAATGGTTCGTGGAGTGGGAGCAATACAGCTCCGACCTCATATAAATTGAATGGTGTAACCTGTAGCATCGTCTAGCCTTTAGACGAGAAAGGAGTCTTGCTCTACAGACGCCAGAGATGGGCAACCAGCCACGCCCTCTTCTGGTACAATCAAGGCATTTTTCGATCAAAGAAGCGAGAGACGGGTGGCCAGCCACGCCCGTCCCTCGCCTTCTTTTCCTGATACTCAGGTTATTCCTCTTTTTGCCCTTGACAAACCGCCAACTCATCCGGTATACTCGCAATAGGAAAACCGCTTAAGGAGCAATATGCTCTTTAGCTTAAAGAAGTATCCGGTTGTGGGCCGGATCTCTTTATGACGACCCAAATCTTACGAAAGGACAGGCACCAGCATGGTAACAACCAATCCCACCGCTGTACTGCGCTTTGCGCGCCTCCGTCACCGCACGGGCTTTATGGGCCATGCTATCATTGCGCCCAAATGCGGGCAGCATGTTCTTGGTGTCGAGGTGGGCGCTTCGCTGCTCATCACCGGTCTGGCCCAGGGTCGTATTGTGTCCATTTCGAGGGGACTTCCACCGCCTAAAAAGAGGTAAACGCTAAATGGTGAGTCTCTCGACCGTGGACACTGATAAAAAATTCAGTCCACGGTTTTTTGTTGCTCATTTTCTCGGAAGAAGGCAGATGAGACGAGGCATGGAGAGTTTGTAAGTAAGACAGTTTGTTCCTGACAGAACCTGTCAGGTAGTCCAGGTTACGCTAAAGGGGTGGTGAGCATGAGGGTGAATGGCAGGAGGAGGGCGACTGCCTGGGAGAGGCGTTGTATGTCGTAAGAATATTGTCCCACTGTACAGGTGTTAGCCTGTTCTGATGATCGGTGTCAGGGGCGCTGGATGGGACTATACATGGGGGTAAAGCATATGCGTTGTGCTATTCCTTACCGTGCTGTTAGTTGGCAAAGGAGAAGAAGTAATGGCCATTCAAGAAATTGACACGGCGAATCTGACCAAAGATATCGCCATAGATAGAACAAAAGACGCGGTTGTCATTGAGGATGTTTCCAAGGTATTTAAGAAAGAGCATTCATTATTCGCCTGGGGCAAGAAAAAGAAAGAACAGGATGAGAAGCGCGAAGTGCGCGCAGTTGATCATGTGAGCATGACCGTCAAGCATCGAGAGATCATGGGTATTCTGGGGGCGAACGGCTCCGGTAAGTCGACGCTGATCCGTATTCTCTCGACTCTGCTCATTCCTGATACCGGGCGCGTGACGATCTTTGGCTACGATGTTGAGAAAGACGAGCGCGTGGTACAGCGTCTGATCAACCGGGTCAGCGTCGAGGCCTCATTCTTTAAGAAGCTCTCGCCCATGGAGAACCTGATCTACGCCGCCCGGCTCTACAACATGCCTGGAGACGAGGCGCGGGCGAAGATCCAGCAGATCCTGGGGCGACTGGGCATTCCCAAAGATCGTATTCGCCAGCCTTTGGAGAACATGTCGCGCGGTATGCAGCAGAAGGTCGCCATCGCGCGTGCCTTCCTGACCTCGCCGATTGTCCTGTTGCTGGACGAGCCGACTACGGGCCTTGATCCGCGTTCCAAAGTGGATGTGCAGACCTTTGTGCATCAACTGCGCGAAGATCACGACGCGACCATCCTGATTACCACGCACGACATGGAAGAGGCCGAGGCACTGTGTGACCGGGTGGCCATCATCGACCAGGGCAAGGTCGTTGCTCAGGGCACAGTTGAAGAGCTCAAAAAGGTCGTCGCTGAGCGCCTGGAGTCTACGGAACTGCCGAGCATGAACGAAGTGTTTATGCATTATACCGTGGCCCACCTGATTACCGAGGCGGATATTAAGCGCTATGGAAGCTGGGAAAAAGCCTTTGAAGCGTATGAAGCCCAGCGAGCGGAAGAATAGTAAGAAGGAGCAGAAGAACAAATGGCTTCATTGATACATAGCGGACGAGCGGGCTACGCCTTCTTCGAGCGCAACTGGAACCTGACGAAACGTTACTGGGGTTGGGAGGTTGTATGGCTCTTTTACAACATTATCAATGCTTTGAGCATCGTCCTGATCAGTAAGAATACACAGATGCTGGGGAATGTCAGCCAGAAGCAGGTGGACTCAATCACGCTCTACCTCTTGATTGGCACCTCGGTCTGGTCGTATTTGAGCGTCACCTTTGAGGGAGTGACCGATCTGATCAACATTGAGCGCTGGGAAGGCACGATTGAGCACACCTTCATGGCTCCAGTCTCGCGTTTCACGCACATGATAGGGAGCTGCTGGTACGCGGTGGTGCATGGTCTGCTTTTCACCTTTCTTCAGTTGTTTGTGGTCTCGCTCTTCTTCCACCTGGATCTGAGTCAGGCTAACTACCTGACGGCCGTTTTTATGCTCTTGCTGGGCAGCGTCTCGTTTATCGGCTTCGGCATCGCCGCTTCGGTGCTGCCACTGCTCTATACCGAGCGCGGTTCGCAGATGTCGTTTATTGTGCGCGCTGTTCTGCTGCTGTTCTCAGGCGTCTATTACCCGGTCAGCGCGCTGCCAGGTTGGATGCAGCCTGTCGCCAACGTTTCGCCGGTCACCTATGTTCTGGATGGCCTGCGAGCGGCTTTGCAGCACAATGCGCCGATCTGGTCGCCCCAGATCTGGGCGGACACCTGGCCATTGATCATCACCGGGATAGTGAGCATTCCGGTGGGGTTGTACATCTTTCGCCTGGCTGAGCGCTATGCCAAGCGCACCGGGCGCCTGAAGCGCAACGGCTAAAAGCATAACAGTGAGGTGAGTTTGAGGGCAAACTCATCTCACCGGAAAAGAAAGTCTACCACCTGGAGTGAGCGGTGAGTCTGAAACTCATAGTTGTGGAGAGCAGAGAACGTCACATGAGTAAAAAGGGTGAGAGCCAGGCCAGTCTTGCTGCCAATGAGAAAGGGAAAAAGAATAGATGTTAGTCAAGAGTAATTTGCCGGAAGAACTGACTACACGGCCAGGCACTATAGAGGATATTGAACAGGTCTATGATCTGATACGGACACGTGAGCTTGTCGATTACGGGCTATTAGATGACACGTTGGAGCAAGTTCGCACGGAGTGGACGGGACCGCTGGTCAACCTGGCAGAGGATTCGCTTCTGGCCTTTGACCAGGCCGGGCGCTTGATGGGCTATGTGCGCATGGGTCAGGAGCAATATGCGAAGTTCTTTACGGCCATGCGCGTTCACCCGGAATATAGCGATCTGCGTTTGGGTGAATACCTGGTTGAATGGGCTGAAGCATGGGCGCGCGAGCGGATGGAGCAGGCTGAGCCAGGTGTGCGTGTGACGCTGAATGGCTGGCTGGCTGGCAACGATCAACTCGGGCGCCAGCGTTACGAGCGCGCGGGTCTGCGAGAGATACGCCGTTACTGGCGCATGGACATTGAGATGAACGAGGCGCCGCCCGCGCCAGCCTGGCCGGAGGGGATTGAACTGCGGCCCTACGTGCCTGATCGGGACGAACGCCTGGCTTTCGAGATCATCGATACGGCGTTTCAGGACCACTGGGGGCATATCGCTAATCGCTACGAAGAGTGGAAACACTGGATGGTCGAGCGCGAGCGTTTTGATCCTTCCCTCTGGTTTATCGCCTATCAAGACGGGCAGGCCGTTGGCGGCGCGTTTTGTAGCAACGATGACCTCAATGGCTGGGTCGATGACCTGGCGGTCCTGCGCCCTGCGCGTGGCAAAGGACTTGGTACGGCCCTGCTCTTGCACGCGTTTGGCGAGTTTTATCGCCGCGGCCAGCGCGTGGTTGGCCTTGGTGTTGACACACAGAATTTAACCGGCGCCCTGCGCATCTACCAGCGGGCCGGTATGCATAAAGTCTTGGAAAATGTGAGCTACGAGAAGGAACTGCGCGCGGGCGTTGAGCTCAGCACGCGGGAACTCAGGGACTGAGTAGACCTCCTTGCTGATTTTGCACCAGAAACAGCGATCTAGCTGTTGGCAAAATCGGAATAAGAGGGGTTTCCTGATTTCACTCCTTCTCCGGCGAAGTGCAGAATGGAGTTACTGACTATGGCTGTACTGCTCAAGAATCTGACGGCGCGTACTCCTGATATGGAAGACCTCGCGGCCCTGACTGAGTTGTTTGGCTTGTGTGAGAAAAGCGAGGATAGTATGGTGGGCAGCACCCTGGAGGAACTGCTTGCCGAATGGCAGCGACCAGACTTTCACCTGGCCAATGATGCCTGGGTCATAGTCACAACGAAAGGACAAATTGTCGGTTTTGCCTGTGTCTGGCACGAGGGACACACGCGGGTTTCGACCTTTATCTGCGTACACCCCGACTACCGCAATCGCGGCATCGGGACGCTCTTACTGAGAATGGCCGAAGTGCGGGCACGCCAGCACATCCGCCTGGCCTCTCCGGGTCAGCGGGTGGTTTTGCAGGGCTTGATCAACGGCGCGAACAAGGGAGCGCAGCGTCTGTTCGAGCGCGAAGGATACCAGGCGGGCAGGCCGTTCCTGCGTATTTCCTTCACGCTGCCCGATGAAAGCGGCCAGCAACCGCTCGCCTCGCGCAGGCTCAAGGTAGATGTAGGTCTTGAGCACCAGGGACGCCTCTCTGGCGCGACCCCGCTCAGCGACCAGGACGCGCTGTGCAGCGTCTCTCTGTACCGGACCTACGAGAAGGAACTGCGCGCGGCCACGTCGCGCTATGACGAGCCTATGGGTGACTTGCAGGCCATGGGTGTGTAAGATACATCTATAGATTGCAAGTGTGAAATAGTAAAAATATGCAATACGAGTGGGGAAGCAGATGGTTTCGGTAATCATCTGCTTCTTCGACACAGGAGGTGCTTGCGTATGACGATAGATTTAACCATCGGCATCCAGGTTCGGGCGCCGCGTAAAGATGAGATAACAGCCGTTTTTGAGCTTCTTCAGGCATGTGATGTAAACGATTGTGGCATAGTCGATACGCCACTGGAAAATCTGCAAAGTGAATGGCGTGACGAACGTTTTAACCTGGCGCGCGATGCCTGGGTTGCCGTGACGCCTGGAGAGCGCCTGGTTGGCTATGCGGCGCTGGATCATGGTGGATCGACCCGGATCCGCTTTTATGGACGCGTACATCCTGACTATCGTGGGCAGGGCATTGGTTCGCGTCTGCTTGCCCTGGTCGAAGAGCGCACGCGTGGGTTTATGTCCCAGGCCGAAGCGGATACGCGTATTTTTCTCCAGACCTGGTGTCATGGAACAAGCCAGTCCAGTAAGGACTTGCTAGAAGCCAGCGGCTATGCCTGTGTGCGTCACACCTGGGCTATGAGTATTGAAATGCCCACAGCGCCGCTTGAACCCGCCTGGCCGGCAGGCATTACGCTACGTCCCTTCATGCCGGAGCGCGATGCCCGCGCGGTTTTCGATGCCAAGGAAGAGTCTTTTCGCGATCACTGGGGCTATTTGCCGCGCGATTTTGATCACTGGTATCAGCGAAATATTACCAGTGATGAGAAGCTTGATCCCTCGCTCTGGTTTATTGCGATGGATGGCGAGCAGGTAGCCGGTATCGCGCTCTGCGGCTACTATTTTGAAGCCGGTGAGGTGAATATCCTGGGGGTGCGCCGTGCCTGGCGTCGCTCTGGTCTGGGCCTGGCTTTGCTGCATCATGCCTTTGGGGAATTCTACCAGCGTGGAGCGCGCAAAGTGACGCTGGGAGTGGACGCGGAGAGCCTGACAGGGGCCACACGGCTCTATGAGCGCGCGGGGATGTCGATTGAACTTGTCTATGACGCGTACGAGAAAACGCTGCGCGAAGGCGTAGATCTCAGCACGCGCCAGCTAGAAGACAATGGATAGATCGGCTCGCATAGGAAAAATGGTTGTAGTCTATTCTCTCTTTGGGATGCCTGGGGTATGATACGAAGCGTGTGGGGTAAAATGTTGCCCTTTCCTGGCGTTTTATATTAGGTGGAGGGTCTGTCCCTGGACGACCTGAAGAGAGGGTTGGACTATGCCTGCTCTGGGTATAATGGTGCTGGGGGTGATCAGTGATGAGGGAACGCGTTCAATGCTGCTGATCCTGCTGATCCTCGCGGTGGTATTCTTAATGGCGGGGGCCGTGCTTGCGCTTGTGGCCCTGCGCAGTCAGCGGAAAGTTACCCTGGATGTTGCGACGCTGGAACAATTGGAGAACGAAGCCGGCTAGGGGCGTAGCCGCGACAGCCGTTTCGTTGCTGCTTGGTACGTTTCTCTTACGTGTCAATGGGGGGGCGAGTGCTCTGCTGGTTGGTCGTTTTCTGGCCCAGTTGCAACCGCGCCATGGACATGCTATTACCAGTTTTGAAATAGGCCTCCTCTCAGTGGCCTATTTTATTGTGGACCTTTCTCTTGCTCCAATCATGGGGGCGTTAAGCGACCGCTGGGGGCGGCGCCTGTTCCTGGCGCTTGGCCCTTGCTTTGGCTTGCTTCAGATGACTGGCCTCTTTTTTACTCCGAGCGAGAATCCTTTTCCCTATTTACTGAGCTTACAGGTGCTGGCCGGGATCTCCTCGGCGATGCAGGTGCCGGCGGTGCTGGGTTACCTGGCCGATTATACGGCGCGCCAGCCGGATCTGCGCGTGCGGGTGATGAGTTTTTATGAACTGGCGACCAGCGGCGGCCTGGCGGTAGGCGTGGCGGGCGCTGGCTTTGCCTGGGATCGCTGCGGGCGCATTGCATTTCTCTTGTTGGGCGTGATCTACCTGGTCGCGGCCTGCTGTATGTTAACTGTGCCATTGGTGCGGCAAAATATCGAGCGCGCGGGCTCGCGCCTGCTGCTGGCTCGTTACTGGCGTGTTTTACGCTCGCCGCGCCTGTTTATCTTCATTCCGGCCTGGATCAGCATCTTTGCCCTGGTCGGCATCTGGTTTAGTTCGCAGTTAACGTTCCTGCTCTCCTCGAATCGCCATCTGCCGGGACAACTCTTCATGGGCAGTCTGAGCGCACAAGGTGGCGGCGCGCATCTGAGCCTGATTCTCGGGGCGGTCGTATTATTCTTTGGCCTCTGCCTGCTGTTCTGGGCTTTTTTCCTCAAAAGAGTGCCGCGCCTGTGGCTGATGTTTTTCTCGATTGGGGGCGTCTACCTTGCCAGCGTAGGACTGGCCGGCCTGAACCACAGCACGCCTGAGAATCCCGCCCTCCAGGCTTTCTGGGTCTTCTGCTTGCTGGCGGGCCTCTTTGCCGAAACCGGCTTCGCGCCTGCCGCGCTGACTTACCTGGCCGATCTCTCTGAAGAGGCGGCCAGGGACCGTGGTATGCTTATGGGATTGTACTCGGTCTTTCTGGGTCTGGGTCAGATGTTGGGCAACGGTCTGGGCGGGATCTTCGCCGAGCAATGGGGCTTCGATGGACTGATCTATCTGACCCTACTGCTGGGCGCGGTGGCGTTGATCTCACTCCTGTTTCTCTCACGTTGGGAGCGCAAATTGTCCGCGGTAGTGAAGATGCGCCACGCGGAATAAACGCGAGGGCAGGAATATTTATCTAAATGTATCGCACATAGTGAGGGAGGGGTCGACGAGTTTCCTCTTGCTTATTAATTGAGTTATGAATACTCTGCAAATGGAGTTTTTGCTTTGTCAAACAATGCTTCCAGATTTCTCATGCGGAAGAGGTATGCTTGATGAATGAATTACTTGCTCTGCTATTTCTGTGAGAGCTGATTCAACTGGAAGTGAGAGGAAACGGCGGTTTCGACTGACAAATTACTTGCACCCCTCGGCAGAGGATACTGAAAGTCTGTCATATGAGCCCTTACTTTGACTTGCATAACAGGTGGCAGGGGTCTCGATCCGGCAGAAGATACTGAAAGGTTATGCAACAACAAATTTCTATACTGGATATCCATAGGTGGCAGGGGGGACGGGCTTTCGACTTACGCCGTTCTCGCTCTGTGGGAATGGCGTAAACGCATTTGCAGCACCTGGCCATTGCGACAGCGATCAATCTCGTTCGTCTTGTTGACTGGCTTGATGGCCATCCGCTCGCGCCCACCCGCGTTTCTGCTTTTGAGCGGCTTTACAAGGCGGCTTGAGGAGTTTGCCAGCAGTGTCCAAATCGGGGGAGACTCAGAACACAAGGCGCCGATTGCTGAGAGTCTCAGGCAAGTGGAATAAAATCTGGTTCCCCTTGTGTTTATCTCAATAGATTGCGTGGCAGGGAGAGAGAGTTGGTTCTCCACACTTCCTCATTATACGTGTTTTTTTTATCACCACATGTAGATATATATACCTCTATTTGTGTGCCTTCTGGGCTAGTAAAGGATGAAAACGTGACCAGACAAGCAAGATTTGTGATTGTGATTGCCCTGATGTTCGGTATGTGTTTGGCCGCGCTCGACACCACGATTGTGGGCACGGCACTCCCGAGTATCGTTGGCAAGCTCGGAGGGTTTGATCTCTATTCGTGGGTGTTTTCGGCGTATTTGCTGACTTCGACGACGAGCGTGCCCATTTATGGCAAACTGGCCGACCTGTATGGTCGGAAACCGCTGTTCTTGATTGGTACGGGCATCTTTTTGCTGGGATCTGTGGCCTCTGGGGCGGCACAGTCGATGGAGCAGTTGATTCTCTTCCGGGCCCTGCAGGGTCTGGGAGCCGGGGCAGTGGTGCCGCTGGTTCTGACCATCATTGGCGATATTTTTGAATTGCATGAGCGCGCTCGTGTGCAGGGCTTTTTCAGCGGCGTTTGGGGCGTCTCCAGCGTGGTTGGACCCGCGGTTGGCGGCTTGATCGTGGACCATTTTTCGTGGCGCTGGGTGTTCTTTATTAATGTGCCCTTTGGCCTGCTCTCTGGACTGCTGCTGATCGTTGCCTTTAAAGAGCATGTAAAGCGCAGCCAGCCTGCGCTTGATTACGCAGGCACACTGGCGCTGACCGGCTCGATTGTGGCGCTGCTCTTCGCGCTGCTCCAGGGAGGAAGTTCCTGGGCCTGGGTCTCGCTGCCAAGCTTTGGACTCTTTGCGGCTTTCGTGGTGCTGCTGGTCATCTTTCTCCGGGTGGAACGGCGCGCGCCAGAGCCCATTCTGCCGCTCACGCTGTTTCGCAACCGCATTATCGCCGTTTCCAGCCTGGGCGGGCTGATTCTCGGCGTAACGCTGTTCGGGATTACCACCTACGTGCCGCTGTTTATCCAGGGCGTCAAGGGAGGCAGCGCCACAGACGCGGGTATTGTGCTGACTCCGCTGCTCTTTAGCTGGCCGATTGCCTCGGTGATCAGTGGCAAGCTGATCCTCAATTTTGGCTATCGCAGGGTTGCGATTGTCGGGGCTGCGCTGACGACTCTTGGAACCGTGTTGCTGCTCTTCTTCAACCAGGGGACCAGCCTGGCGGTGATCGTTGCTTCGATGCTGTTGGCCGGGACTGGCCTGGGGATGTCGAGCATGTCGTTTATCATCTCCGTGCAGAATGCTGTGCCCTGGAAACTGCGCGGCGTCGCGACTGCTTCTACGCAGTTTGTGCGCACGATTGGCGGAACGATTGGCGTAGCCTTCATGGGCACAATCTTGAATGCGCAGGTCGCTAGCAATTTCGCGCCGATCTTCGCGCGCTTCGCGAGCGCTACCGCGAGCCTGCCCCATAATGTCGCTCCGGCGAACATGCTGCTGACCCCCAATATTCGCAGCCTGATGTCATTCGCCTTTCTGCAGCAGCTCCAGATCGCGCTCTCGCAGAGTCTCTTCTGGGTCTACCTGGTCGTGCTGGCCCTGATGGTTATCAGCCTGGTCCTGATGTTCTGGCTCCCTGGTGGCAGCGCTGACGATCTCAAGTACAAGGGAGACGACGAAGATGCCGAGGAGGCACATGGCGCTGAAGCGGAGGTGTCGTTGATTGGGTAGGATGACGGTTGCCCCTGTTTGCAGGCTTTTGAGAGAGCGACGTAAAGAAAGATAAGAATAATGGATGAGATGATTTTTCGAGGTGCGCATTATTCAATCTTTCGAGCTAGACCAGTATCTCATTGCACCGAATACTAATACTAGTCCTACTTTGGTAGTTTCTTACGGGGTGCAGGGGCAGCGCCCCTGCCGGAGCGCGAGGTGTCCTCGCAAAAACCTTTTTTCTTTCATTTTGCGCCGCCGCAGGCGGCGCAAAATGAAAACGAACAGAATAGTACTAGAGCATCGGTCAAGAAATGGAGAAAAGGATTGGCAGAACCGCGCTCGGGAGGGAAGCCAACACCACATTGGGCCAGAAGCACTTTTCACGTTCTTTCCCACTTGCGCAGACAGATTACCCAAGCTTTCGATACCTTGCTGGGGTCATCCCGACTTCTCGTTTAAAGGCTTTGTGAAAGGCGACCGCCGATTCATAGCCGAGAAGCGCTGCGATCTTTTCTATCTCGACGTTGTCCTTGAGCAAGCGGGTGGCTCTACTCATGCGCCAACGCGTGAGATACGTGATGGGAGGCTCCCCCACCAGATGGGTAAAGCGAGCGGAGAAGACTGAGCGGGAGAGGGCCACAGAGGATGCCAGTTCCTCAACTGTCCACCTCTGTTCGGGCGCTTGATGAATCAAGCCAAGCGCCGTGCTGATCGACGGATCACGCAGCGCCGCTACCCACCCGGTCGTCGATGCCTCTTGTTGCTCAACCCAGGCCCGGATCACATGGATGAAGAGCAGTTCGGTTAAGCGCCTGAGCATCACCTGCGTGCCCAGCCGAGGCGTCGTCGCTTCACGCGCAATCAATTGCACAATCTCGGCAAAGCCCGGCACCGTGCGGCCCTGTTCGGCTGGGATGTGAATCACTTTTGGCAAGCTTCCGAGCAAGGGAAAAGCGCCTGGATGCTCCAGATGGAACGCGCCACACAGGACTATCATCTTCGACTCAGCGGGCGCAGTTGCAAAGCCCTGGTACGAGCCTTGCTCGGAATACTCCACATGCTGGATTCGTGTCAGGGGTGAAGTGAGTTCGTCACTCATCGTGTGAGCGTGCCCAAAGGGGAAGAGCAGGACAGCCCCCTCTTCGACTCGCACAGGCTCAGGATCCCCTTCAAAAGAGAGATAGCCACTCCCACCAGAGCCGAGCAGGTGAAAGATCATATCGTGACTGGCTGCAAAATAATAGCGCCAGGGAGGCGTCAGTTCATTGCGCGCAGAGATCCAGCCTTTGAGTTCGAGTGCATTAAGCATATCTGTGAGCACATCCATGCTCTTCTCCTTTTTGAGACGATCAGACAACTATTTGAGACAGTTTAGCATAGTTTGTCTCAGCGTTCAAGGGTATACTTTGCCTATCGAAAAGATCACTAGTAGAGCATAGCAGGAGAGTGTGCAAACCCTGCTCAGAGGAGGTTCCCATGATTCTCGTTACAGGTGCAAATGGACTGGCCGGTTCTGCTGTCGTCCGTGAGTTCGTACGAGCTAATGTCCGTGTTAAGGCGCTCGTCAGGAGTCGTGCAAAGGCACAGGCATTAGAGGCATTTCCCACAGTGGAAGTGGTGGAAGGTGATATGCTACGCCCTGAGACGCTCAAAAATGCGCTCTCGGAGGTAGAGCGCGTGTTGTTGATCTCTTCTCCCAATGGCCAGATGGTGCAGACCCAATGTACGTTTATCGATGCCGCCAAAGAGGCGGGTGTTAGCCATATTATCAAGTTCTCCGGCTTGACGACATCGCTGGATTCTCCCTTTCTCTTTTCGCGGCAGCACGCAGAAATCTCGGACTATCTCGAACGTTCCGGGCTTGACTGGACTTTCTTGCGCCCCAGCCAGTTCGCGACAGAGTATCTGCGGGAAGTGCCCACCATCGTCGCTGACGGTGCATTTTACCTTCCTTTCGAGGATGCAAAGCTCACCCCCGTGGATCTGGAGGACGTTGGAAAAGCCGCTGTTGCGCTGCTGACTCAAGCCGGGCATGAGGGTAAGAGCTATATGATGTCGGGTCCAGAAGCACTGACTATGCAGCAGGTTGCTGAACAGATCTCCCTCGCCACAGGATCGGACGTCTCCTATGTCAACGTCTCGCGAGAAGACAGGAAGCGCGCACAACTGGAGGCCGGCATTCCCTCCTTTATCGTAGATGCCCTCGATGTACAGACAGAGCTGCGAAGGCTTGGCAATGGGGAAGAAGTGGTGCATCTCGAAACGCATACAGCGCTCGGCATTCGCCCTACCCCCTTCGTCGAGTTCGCTCGTCGCCATGCTGCCGATTTTCTCGGAACGTCAGCATGGGCCATGGCTCAAAAAGAGCAGAAGCATCCTTTGGGGCTGTGGGATCTCCCACGCGCCTGAAGATCTGCCCTTTCCGTTCGAGTGGGCTGAAGGCATCGGTGAGGGCATCCAAACCCTGAGACGTATGCCCAGCAAGAATCTGGCCGCCTTTCCCGAGGTTTGCGCTTCCTGGCACTGGCACCGGGCGGCAATATTCTGGCGGAAACGGACCTGGGGAAGGTTGCGGCATCCGCCTACGCAGCGGCTCAAGGTGTCTCTCTTCAGGACTTTATTGACAGCCAGAGGGGCGGGCAACCTCAGCTCACAGTAGACCAGGTTGCCAGCGCCGTGGTCGAGCTTGCAAGCGATCCCGAGGTACAGACAGGAAAGTCGTTCCTGGTTTCTGGAGCGGGGATCACGCTTGTGTCGTAGATCCGCTCCCACCACTTCTCGAATCTTGCTCTTGTTTTGAGACGATCAGACAACTCTTTGAGATGATTTAGCATAGTTTATCCCGGCATTCAAGGATATACTCTGCATATACTTGCAAACTGCAAGCAAATAGCCATGAGTCATCCCGAATGCAGGAAGGATAGGAAAGAAAGGAAACAACGATGAACACACTTGATCAGCAATATTACATCACTTCTTTTACAGTAGACCAGTCCCCCGAAGAAGTCTTTGCAGCCGTCAACAACGTTCGTGGGTGGTGGTCAGGAGAAATTGACGGGAGCACTGACCAACTCGGCGCGGAGTTTACGTACCGCTACAAGGATATTCACTACAGCACGCAGAAGATCACTGAATTGGTGTCAGAGAAAAAGGTTACCTGGCACGTCCTGGATAGCCAGCTTAACTTCGTCAAAGAGAAAGACGAGTGGACAGACACGCACATTGTCTTTGAGATTACCAGGAAGGACGGCAAAACCGAACTCCTCTTTACACATGTTGGCCTGGTTTCTACCTTTGCGTGTTACAAGAACTGTTCAGGCGCCTGGGGCTCTTTGATCACCGAGAGTTTACACGATCTCATTACCACAGGCAAAGGGTACCCCGCACAGGGAAAGGATTTAGGTTAAGACTGATCTGGCGACTATCGTGCAAGCATACACAGGAGCCTCGGATGATGAGGTCATTATCATAGGGGTCTACCTGGTCGTGGGTGCGCTCATGGTGATCAGCCTGGTCCTGATGTTCTGGCTGCCGGGTGGGCGGGCTGACGATCTCAAATATAAAGGAGACGACGAAGACATCACAGAGGAGCGTGGCGTTGACGCGGAGGTTTCGTTGATCGGGTAAGTCTCCTGTCTGCAGCCATTCACAAAATGCGAACGCCTGAGCCCTTCTAAGAGGGACTCAGGCGTTTTTAGTAGTACTCTCTAGGAGATAGTTATGAAGAGATGCGAAGCCAGAGAAGAAAGAAGAAGGTCGAGTATCAGGAGACTTGATAGATAAAGCCTGGTCCGCCCAGGAACATGCCGCCGTCCACGTTGATGCATTGTTGTTCGGCGTAGATCAGCGGGGTGGTGATCGTTTTGGCGGAGGCGCGTGTAAAGGCCGTGATAGGAGTATGGCCGTGGATCAGTTGTTCGCCGCCAAAGGTGATGAGGTAGCGGCGGGCGAAGTCGGGTCCGCTGTGGCTGGTGGCGAAGGCGCCTCGGCGTGCGAAATCTTCGATCAACTCTTCCCAGGCAAGGTCGTCGCTCTTCTTCAGCAGCGCGCGGACCGCGCTATTGACCTCCTCGATAGTGCTGCCGTAGCGCAGGTAAAAGGGCGCGTCCGCGTGAAAGAGCAGGCGCTTTGCGGTAAGGGCCATGGCGGGCAGTTGCGCGAGCCAATCGAGGTGTTCTCTGGTGAGTTCCGCCAGATCTTTGCGGTTGCCGCCATTCTGTTTCCAGCGCGTGATAAAGCTGCTGCTCAGGCCCGTGGAGCGCCTGCCAAAGCGGTAAGCGGCCAGCATCATCAATTCGTGGTTGCCCAGCAGACAGGCCACCTGCCCGCCGGCCTGCTGCGCCTCGGCTTGCAGACGCATCACGAGGTTGAGCACTGCGATGCTATCCGGTCCCCGGTCAACAAGATCGCCGATAAACCAGAGAGTCGCGCTTCCGCCTGTCCAGGCCTGGTGTTCGTCTACCAGGTGAATCTCTCTCAGTAGCTTGTTGAGCTTTTTCAATTGCCCGTGGACATCGCCGATGACATAGGTCTGTGGTTTTTCCATGTTTTCCCCGTGTTGCAGCTTATTTTACAATATGTTTCTTCAGAACGGATCGGCGTTGAACCATAGCCAGTCATCGGTATTTTGGAGGATTGTACATGGGAAATCAGTAGAGGTCAAGGGTGAGTTGGGAGAGGTTCCACCACAGATCAGGGGCTTGCTACTCTCTGTGAATGGAGCGACGTTTCATTCACAGAGAGTAACAAGCCCCTGATCTGTACCAGAATGTATAAGCCCTACGGAGTGGGCGATTTTGCCAGGCGTGCGACCAGTTCGAGTGCTTGATTCAGGGTGAGGGCGCGGCCCTCGTTGAGGGCGGCTTGCCAGTGTTCAGCGCTGACGCGCGAGCGCAGGTACTGGCGTACTGCCTGAATGAAGGGAGTAGTATCGGCCCAGTGAATCATGCCGATGGTGGCCATCAGACTCTCGGCGGCCCCCTGGACGCGAGCCGAGTTGAGGCTGGCATTTTCAGGATCGGGTAGATCGCGCAGGCCAAAAGCAAAGCTCAGCCAGTGCAGTGCGGTGGCGATATATTGCTTGTGGTCCAGTTCCCGACAGATCTGGATGCTGGTCAGCAGGCAGTCGATAGCCTCGTCTGGTTCTCCGGCGATGAGCAGGATACCGCCCTGGTCTTTCCAGGCGTCTGCGACAGCGGCTTTGTCGCCAACCTCCTCGAAGAGCTGGCGACAGCGCGTATAGCAGAGGCGCGCCTGCGGAAAATCGGAAGTAAAGCCGAAGGCTGCGGCTTGGCAGAGGAGAATCTCGGCGTAAAGCCACTTATCAGTGTGGGGAGAGATCAATTCCAGTGCTTCCTGGTAGACGCTTTTCGCGGCCTCGTATTCGCCACTGCCGTGCAAGGTCCAGGCACGATGAAAAAGCGCGCTTGCCAGGCCAGGCGGATCATCCAATGTGCGCCAGATTGAGATGCTCTCGCTGGCCAGTTCCAGTGCTTGCTCTGGATCGTTTTGCAGATGTCTCAGGCGCGCCGCCTCGCTCAGTGCCCTGGCGCGAGCGGCCAGTAGGGTTGGCCCGGCTCCTGGTGGGATGGGGAGTTCTAGAGCGGCGTTCAGCCAGTAGCGAGCCTCGGTGAGCGCGCCCTGCCATTCCCAGCACGCGCGCAGAGCAGTGGCCAGGCGCAGACTGATCTCGTGCGCGGATACTTTTGCGCCTGGCGATGTCCGCCGCGAGAGGGTGCAACAACTGGCGACCTCCTGGTGGAGGCCATCTGGAAATGTAAAGACATGGATGAGTTCGCCCCTTCTGGCCCTGGAGAGCGACCATTCCAGGGCCGCGTGCAGGTTCGCGCTGGCGTCAATCAGACGGGTTAACGCGATGATCTGGCGTGGTCCGCGCAGTTCTATCTCGCCTTTCTCCGCTTTGCCCAGAAAATAACAGGTATGCCAGTCGCGGATGCGTTCTGTTTCGCCGTGGATTTCCAGGCGCTCCAGTGCATACTCGCGCAGCGTGCTTAACATGCTAAAGCGCGCGTAACCCTGCACAGTTGCCACACGAGCGAGCAGGCTATGGTCCGCCAGTTGGGTGAGCAGATCGAGCGGAGAGGACGTAGCAGGCGACTTTCGCTCGCTGATGGCAATCTCGTGCATCATTATTTCAAAGCTTTCCAGCGTCCAGCCTTCAGTAAAAATTCCCAGGCGTCGAAACCAGGCCTGTTCGTCCGTGCTGAGGAGGTCATAACTCCATTGAATAGTATCTCGCAGGGTCTGATGCCGGCTGGAAGGCTGTTTGCTGGCGAATCTGCTTACGCGGGTGAGCAGTGGCAGTCGCGCCTGGGAGAGCCGTTCCAGGAGGATAGCTGGCGGGAGCAGCTTGATGCGCGCGGCTGCCAGTTCCAGTGCCAGGGGCAGACCGTCAACGCAGACGCAGATTCGCGCGATGAGTTCGCTGTTTTCCCTGGTCAGCGCAAAATCGGGGAGTACGGCGCGGGCGCGTTCGACAAAGAGCTGGATCGCGCTATAGTTCGCGAGCGTTGTCGTGTCCATGCGCGTGATCAGCGTCAGATCGGGGAGATCAAGCGGGGGAACGCTAAACTCGTGTTCGCCGGGCACGCGTAAGACGATGCGGCTGGTAACCAGTATCTTGAGATTGGGCGCGGCAGCCAGCAGTTCTTCAACAATGTTGCTAGCTTCTCCGAGATGCTCCAGGTTGTCCAGTACGAGCAAAGCCTGCCTGCGGCTGAGATAGGTGATAATACTTTGCAGCGGTCTCTGATTGGATGTTGATTTGATATTCAGTACCTGGGCGATGGCCAGCGGCACCATCTCAGGATCGCTGATCCCGAGAAAAGGGACAAACCACACCCTTTGCGCGAAGGTGCCAAGCAGCTCCAGAGACACGTGCAGCGCCAGGCGCGTCTTCCCGCTGCCGCCAGGGCCGATCAGCGTGACCAGGCGCGTCCCCTCGTGCCCAAGTAATTGTTGGAGGCGCTCGACCGCCCAGGAGCGCCCGATCAACTGCCCCGTGGAGGCCGGCAGGTTATGATGAGGTGTGAGGTGATCGAGAGAAGTAGCGGCAGGCGCTTCCCGGCGCGCCAGCGTCTTGAGCGGCGCTTCCTGCCATTCACTGGCGCGAAAAATCGTCGCGGGGTCTATTTCAGCCTCGGCAAACAGGTCAAGCAGGTCTTCGCGCTTCGTGAGCGCCTGCCAGTCGATCAATTGCAGAATCACATCATGGATTTCGCGATGGGTAAAATAGGAACTGTCAGTGCCATGCAATTTGCGGCTAAGCACTTTATAATGGACGCCCAGAGCCGTGGCCAGCTCTTTCTGTTGATAGCCACTGGCGCGTAGATACGCCTGTATCCTCTTTCCAAAAACCTCAACAATCATTCAACGTTCCCCTTTGGCAGTGTTCAGGTTTCTCCTCTGGATAGTGTTGTGTTTTTGCGTAGACTCTGCGTAGACTCTCCATTCCAGAAACCAGAGACAGCAAAGCTCATACCTGATTATAATCAATGATATCGATAATCTCAAGCCACACTGGTAATTTGTCGGGAGACAAGAAAAAGTTTCCAGAAGCGGGATCGTTGGGAAGAGATCCGCGTACTTCTGGCACTGTTTCCGCTGGGGGCGGATGATTTTCTTGCTTCTGATTGCGCAAGAGAGAGAAAGAGGGACTATGTGCATTTATGATCTTCAGATACAGTGTGAGAGCAGCTTCGCGGAAGTGATACCTGACGAAGCAGAAGGGGCGGAACTAACCATTGAGGACATGATGAGCCGCGTTTTGCTCAAATTATTCGATGGAGGGATGGTGGAGGAGGTCAAGTTGCGTCTGCTAAGCAATGCCTTATTCAAGCGCAGTAGTTATTCTATTTACATACGTCTTTTATGTCCCTGTCAGTACTGTTCGCTTTTTCCTCGGACGGAGAACAATGTGAGTGTAGAGGTGCAGAAGTATACCTATCGCGTTCTCAAAGAGCTCTTTACCTCGGTAGCAATAGCCAGTGTCACCAGGCTGGCCATACCGTGGCAGGCTGAAGACTGCTACATTTATTGAGCACAAGGAGGGACATTTTTGATCGACATCAAAGTTCAGAAAAGCGTGATGATCGACCTGCCCACGCCAGAGGTTTTCGCGTATGTCTGTGACGTGGAAAACATGCTGGACTGGTCGAGTACTACCATTTCTATCAGGAGGATCTCGCCGGGAGCGATGTGCGCGGGGGCGACAGTGCGCTCGACCTTTCGTTTTCTGGGTCGCTGGTTGAACGTAGACTTTGAAGTGGTGGAGTATAGCCACGGGCGTTGTCTGACCTTCAAGAGCATTGCCGGCAGTCCTCCCAGCCTCTTTTGCTATCTCTTTGAGCCTGTGGATGGGGGTGGGACCGTCGTGACAGAGGAGGCAGTAGTGCAACTGGTCGGCAGCGCTGCCGACCGGACAAACCCGGTCGTCAGCAGCGCGGTAACTCGCCAGATCGAATACGACCTGCAAACCCTGAAAGAAATGTTAGAAGCAGGTATCGAGCTTTTCTGAATAAAAGTGCCATTGTAAAAAATGTGAACTTGAAAAGAAGGCGCCCACAACGTTATCATAACGGGTGAGGCGTCTACCTGGCGTTTAGCTCCAGAGCCCGGAAACCTGAGCAGCGATATGCTTGCCAGACAATTGTATGCGTAAATGTATATGCTGAAACCATGTCGTGCCCATGCTCTGATCATCGATGAGATTCCGCGCCAGTAGAGCAGGTAGGATCACGTCTCGGTTCCACCAACTACCGGGTCATGAAAACTGTAAATGGAACAAGCTCTCGATTGTTGATGGAAACCATGCCTCTTTTCATTTGACAACGGGGGAAAATTCTTTATACTGAAGCCTGCATTGATGGGGCTGGAGTTAATAGGGATGGTGTGTCCCCTTTTCTGAAAGGTATAGTGTCCTGGCCTGATGAATGAACCTATTTTATATCATAAGAGGATATGGACATGGATGTAGGACAACAGAGGATGGGCGAGGTGCTGATCAGATTTCTGAATGGCCCGCTGGCTGATCAGAGGCTGCCGCTCAAAACCCCGGTGATTACTATTGGCCGCGATCCACAGAATGATATTGTTGTGTCTGATCCGAGGGTTTCCAGAAAACACGCCTGTATTCGCTGGCAACGTGGCCTGTGGCAGATCGAGAACCTTTCGCAAACAAGCTATATCGCGGTTAATCAACAGCGCACGGCGCGGGGTATTCTCCAGAATGAGAGTGTGGTCCACCTGGGGAGTGAGATCAGTTTTGTGTTTTTGATGCAGCCGCAGTTGGCGGGCGGCATGTACGCGCCTGCAACTCCAGAGCAGGTAGCCCGGACGCCGATCTTGTCCGCGTCCGAACTGATGGCGCAGGTGCCCAGAGTCGGCGCAGAGACTTCGCCAACTGGTACGGTGGTCGCGCCTCTTTTGAAGGATCAGCCTACGCTGACGGTGAGCACAAATATTCATAGCGAGATCAAGACACACGTGCTGGATAAGCAGGTGATCAATATCGGGCGTGATCCGCAGAATGATATTGTGATTGAGGAGCCGACGATTTCTGCCTGGCATGCGCAAATTGTTCGCGATGGCGACAACCTGGTGATTGTGCATCCCAGCCCGCGGGCGCGTAATGGACAGACCTTGAATGGTCTGTGGTACCAGGGACAGCGCGTGCGCGGTGACCAGACTTTTCGCAAGCCCCTGCTCAACGGGGATACCTTTCGCGTGGGCGATGAACATGGTACGCTGATCTCGCTGATCTATGCCGACGGCTCCGGCGCGCCTGTCGAGTCCGCTGTGCCCACGCTGCCGCCGATTCCGCTGATTGGCGGACAATTGACCATCGGGCGCGCGCCTGGCAACGCCGTTGTTTTGCGCCATCCCCAGGTTTCGGGACGCCACGCGGTGTTGGAGAAGGTCGATGGCGGCTATCGCATTATCGACGCCAATAGCACCAACCATGTCTATGTCAATGGCCAGCGGGCGACCTCGCAATTGCTGCGTACCGGCGACGAGATCCGCATTGGCCCTTACCGGCTGACTTACACAGGCACCGAACTCAAGCAGTTCGACGAGAGCAGCAACATCCGCATTGACGCGCTGCACCTGAAAAAGAGCGGCAATAATAATGTAATTTTGCTCAACGATATCTCAATCGCCATTCCCCCGCGCAAATTCGTCGCGCTGGTCGGCGGTTCGGGCGCGGGCAAATCTACCCTGATGGATGCTTTGAACGGTCTGCGACCCGCCCAGGAAGGCTCGGTGCTCTATAACGGTGAGGACTATTATCGCAATCTGGCGGCTTTTAATACCCAGCTTGGCTATGTACCGCAGGACGATATTGTGCACCGCGACCTCACCGTTGAACACGCGCTGTACTACGCTGCCCGCCTGCGCCTGCCTGGCGACTTCACACGCGAGCAGATTCAGTGGCGCATCGACGAAGTGCTGGAAGATGTGGAGATGACAGAGCGGCGCAACCTGCTGGTGAGCAAGCTCTCCGGCGGTCAGCGCAAACGTGTCTCGATTGCGCTGGAACTCCTGGCCAATCCCAGCATCTTCTTCCTGGATGAACCGACCTCTGGCCTCGATCCCGGCCTGGACCGCAAGATGATGTCTCTGCTGCGCCGTCTGGCCGATAAAGGGCATACAATCGTCCTGGTGACGCACGCAACCAATAATATCAACTCCTGCGACTACGTCTGTTTCCTGGCGCAAAACGGGCGCCTGGCCTTTTTCGGTCCTCCAAACGCCGCCAAGGTCTACTTTGAAAAGACTGACTTCGCGGAAATTTACAGTTCGCTGGAGCCAACCAGGGAGCGCCCCAATATCCCGGTTGAGGCCGAGGCTCGCTTCCGCGCCTCACAGGAATATCAACAATACGTCGCGACCCCGCTGCGCGAGGGGCAGATGCAACTGGCCCGCAGGCAGTCCACCGGGCCCGCGCACGCGGCTGTGGAGCAGAACCGCAAGACCCTCAGACGCGGGCGAGGCTGGTCGCAGTTCTTCTTGCTCTCGCAGCGCTACGTCGAGCTGCTGAAGAACGACGTGGGCAATCTCATGATTCTACTGCTCCAGGCACCCTTGATCGCGATTGTGCTTGTCTTGATGGTGCGCTCGGAGATTGGCGCAAACATCTTTAACGCCAATCAGCTCGCCCAATGTCGCACGCAGCTCGTCGTCAGTTCAGGTCCGCCTCTCATACTGCCCCAGGCGCAGCAGGGGCAAAAAACGACCGACTGTGATAACGCGCGCAAATTTCTCCTGACTGACCCTCAGGGTATAGCTTATAAGAATAGCCAGAAGGGCGTAGAGCAGGCGCTTCAGAACTTCCTGGTGCCAGGGCAGGATTCAAACGCGCAGACCCTGCTCTTTGTCATGGCCTTCGCCACGGTGCTGTTTGGCTGTATCAACGGCTCGCGTGAAATTGTCAAGGAAGCAGCAATTTACCGGCGCGAGCGGGCGGTGAACCTGGGGATTATGCCCTATATGTTCTCCAAGATCGTCGTGCTGGGCGTGCTCTGCCTGATTCAGAGCCTTGTGCTGGTGGTGATCGTAGAAATAGGCGAACCGCTGCAACAGGGGATTATTCTGCCGCCATTCCTGGAGGTCTATCTCACCCTCTGCTTGAGTTCGCTAACCGGCTTGATGATTGGCCTGGCCATTTCATCTGTCGCCAGCAGTAATGACCGTGCGATCAGTCTGGTGCCAATTGTGCTGATTCCCCAGGTCATCTTCTCTGGCACACTGATTCCTCTATCGCATGTTTACATGCAGTTGCTTGCTGGTCTCTTCCCAACGCGCTGGGCCATGGTCGCGCTGGGCAGTTCGATTGGCCTGCACAGCAGTACGCTGGGCAAGGACGCGCTCTTTAACGACGATCCGACCTATCACGGCTTGCTGTATTCCACCTACACCCATGGCGACGCAGTCCAGCGGCTTGTGCTCTGCTGGGTCGCGCTGGGAGTGCTGACCGTTGCTCTGATGATCGTCGTTGGAATCTTTTTGAAGCGCAAAGATGTAAGAGGCTAATCACAACGGAAAAGGGAGGCATCTCACGCGGCAATGGATGAGCTAGTCCGAGTGAGATGCTTCCCTTTTTCCTTTGTGATTATAAAATTGTCCTGGCAGGCGGTAATATCGGCTTTGACCTTGTATTCGAGATGAACTATAATGGCAGAAATTGCTCTATTCAGGGAGATTGCAGCAGGACAACAGGGGGCGAAATAGTATGCATGAGGTAAAAAATGGCGCTTGAAGAACTCCAGAATGGTCGCTATCGCTATTTGCGTTTGCTTGGTGGCGGGGGCATGGGCGAGGTGTATTTGATGCAGGATACGCGGGTCAATCGCCGGGTCGCCATCAAGGTATTGCGTGCCGAAAGCTCGCTCTATGCCGACGATGAGAAGACCGCGAGTTCCGCGCGCCTGTTTGAGCGCGAGGCGCGAGCAATCGCCGCGCTCGATCACCCGAATATTTTGCCACTTTACGATTTTGGTGAAGAGGTACGCGAGGATCAGACCATGACCTATATGGTCATGCCCTACTGCGCGGACGGTTCGCTGGAAAGCTGGCTACGCCAGCGCAGTGGCGAACTGCTGTTGCCCCAACAGGTGGCCGCGCTGATTGAGCAGGCTGCGGAGGGCTTGCAGTACGCACACGAGCACAAGGTTATTCACCTCGATGTCAAACCTCCAAATTTTTTGATTCGTGGCAACCGCAAAGATCCGCTGCGGCCAACGCTTCTGCTGGCCGATTTCGGCATCGCGCGCAATTTTACCACGGTGGCCAGTTCCAGTCGCACGATTCGCGGCACGCCGGCCTCAATGGCGCCCGAACAGTGGAGCGGCGAGCCTGTTTTCGCCAGCGATCAGTATGCCCTGGCGGTCATGACCTACGAGATGCTGGTCGGGCGCCCGCCGTTTACCGGGACTCTGGAACAACTGATGTACCGCCATTTTAGCGTCCAGTCGCCGCCGCCCAGCACCTTTAACCAGCGCCTGCCCGCGGCCCTTGACGCCGTGCTCCTGCGCGCGTTAAGCAAGAAACCGGAGGAGCGCTTCCCCTCGATTGCAGACTTCGCCAGTGCGCTGGTCGAGGCCGCAAGCCAGCCAGCGGCGGACCCTGAGCCTGTTGAGCCTGAACCTGAACTGGCCAGCTACGCCACCCTGGCGCTCAATCAGGCCGAGGCCGATGCTGGCATCAACCGCCTGGTGAAACTGGAGAGCGGGGAAGAGATTACCGTGTCTGTACCCGCGGGCGCGCGTCATGGGCAGGTGCTGCGCCTGCCGGGACCTGCCGCCGTCGAGCGCGGTGGAGTTGTGCTGGTGAATATCGCGATCCAGCAGCCGAAAGAGTTGCGTTCAGCGCAGCCTGTTCGTGCTGAGCCGATTCTGGTGACACCGCTGTTGGAGGCGCCCGCGCCAGAAGGGCGAGCAGTCCAGGCTCCAGAAGCGCCACTACCCCAACAGCATCCGCGGCCAGAGGTGGGCCTTGAACTCGGACCAGAGCACGACCTGCCGACGCTGATCAGCCAGGGGAGTCGCAAACAGGTCATCGAAGATCCCGCGCCAGAGCACGACCTGCCAACATTTATCAGCCAGGGGGACCTCAAGCAGATCACCGAGGTACCCCGGCCAGCTGCCGTGCCGCGCTATTCTCGCCAGCGTTTGAGCCTGCTCGCGCTGATCTCGCTTTTCGTTGTGCTTCTGCTGGCAGGCGGCTCAATCTACGCTTTCGCCATCCGCCAGAGTCCTGGCAGTCGCCTACAGATAACGCCCACACGCGTCGTCCAGCAGGGGAGCACGCCCGCCGCAAGCGCCACGCGAGCATTTACTCCCACGCCCGGCCCGGGTCTGAACATCGCTGGCAAATATAACGGCTCAATGGCGGCCAACGGCGGGGGGAACTATACCCCCCTCTCTATTGTGCTTACCCAGAACGATGGCAGTGGGTCATTAACGGGATCAGCAACCCTGAACTCTTTCCCTCAACAGAGCTATCAGCTACAGGGCACCGACGACCTCCAGGGCAAATTTACCCTGATCGTCCAGCAGCCCGCTGGCCAGTTGCCATTAATCCTTTATGGAGGGTTCCAGCCAGGCGAGTTATTACGTGGTAATTATTGTCATGCCAGTGCTCCTCCCTGTAAATCGCCAGAAGGCTATTTCACCGTTGGTCCTAGATTTTAACTGATGGTTGAGGGAGTAAGACAATGCTGGCTGGCGTTTTGCTCTCTCGCTTGTTTCTTCTCAACCTTCGATTCGCGATAGAATTGATCTCCTATAATGATTGACAACAAACCGAACAGTTTGCTACAATGATAGCTATCCATTGGCTTAACAGGTGCAAAAGCTCTGTCATATACATATCAGTTGGTTGTAGCTTTGAGCCTGTAACGGTCTGATCTGATCATTTCAATGACCCTCTGATGCCAATTGTGCAAGAGTGTTGCCTGGCGTTTCTTGTGCAAAATCGGCAGGGAGGAACCCTATTATGCTTCGAGGGAGAAGCATTTCGCGCAGCCTCTTTATTACAGGAATAATCACGCGGGTACATACCACGCGACACAAGGAGGACTATTATGCGTCTGGGTACATCAGATTCTATCAATAGAGGTTATCCGGCGAATGCCAGTCACGTGGCGAGCCAGGGAGTGCAGGCTGCTGGCGCGCGCAATGGTTTGCTGGAGCGGTGGTATCGTCTGGCAGCTCCGCAAGAGCCCGAGGACTCTACTTCTCGTGATCGGGAACTGGTCCGGGCTGGACGTTTATCCAGCATTATTTTGCTGCTGATGCTTTGTTTTGGTTTTACCCTTTTGCCGACCGCGCTGAATGGCATGAACGCGAATCACCTCTTCCTGATTATTTTGCTGGTGGCAATGACGGTCAATGTTGTCGCATTTGTGCTCAACCGCCGTGGGCAGGTCAGGGTGGTCGGGGTCGGAATGGTTATCACCGTTGAGGCCGCGTTTATTCTGGTTGTGCTTACCTCGCCGCTTGGCATTTCCACGCGCTCATTGACAACATTCGAATTGATTATCTTAACCGAACTCATGGCTGTTTCCCTTTTGCCTCCGAGAAGCGTGTTTGTGTTAATGGCGTGCAATAACGTTTTCACCTTTAGCGCCCTCACGTTTATGCACCATACTCCTGATCTGATCTTAAGCCCGCTTTCTGCCTATTATAGCGTGCTGGCCAGCCCGTTGATTTTGCAGATTATCGTGGCCATTGTCACGTATCTCTGGGTGAGGGGCGCCCACCAGGCTATTGAGCGCGCGGAACATGTCGCGGAACTGGAGCGCGCCATCGCGGAGAAAGATCGTGAAGTTGCCGAGCAAAAGGTACAACTGGAGATCGGTATTCAGCAGATTCTCCAGACGCAGATTCAGGCCGCCAATGGCAATTTTGACGTGCGCGCCCCTCTTGCGCGCGACAACGTGCTCTGGCAGGTAGCTCACAGCCTCAACACCCTGATCTCGCGTTTGCAGCGCACCTCGCAGGCCGAGGGCGAGTTGCAGCACATCGGTATAGAAATCGGACGCCTGGTAGAGGCGATTCGCAACGCCCGAGCCTGGCGCCGACCCATCCAGGCCACCCGCAGCGGTACCGCGCTCGACCCGCTGGCCCAGGAACTCCACGGAAACGTTCTCAGCCAGCCATAATGGTGCTTCAGGCCACCCGGGTTGTTTACCTGAAGCGCCATTTTGGCTGGGGTTGCCAGTTCTCTTAAAGAAGAGATAGACTGAGAGATAATAAGGTGTTAGAGAGATCAAAGCGACGATCTCACCGCGCCGAGCGATGCTGGTCCCGGTGGCGAGTGGGCCATTGCTCAGGTGTTGGGCACGTTCTACATCAAGCGCAAAAAGAACGCGAGTAACAGATAAATAAAGAAAGCTCTTATCCATGACGACGATTCTTGATCTACATCACGCGCAGATCTCTATTCCCAAAGAAAATGTTACCAGGATGTGACGACGTGCGACCTGGTTTTCTGTTATACTTCCTGGTAGGAAAGACTGTTTTTCCAGGCACGCGGGTCTGCGCGCAGGAAGAAGACGTTTATGGCCGACCAGGGGCAACTGGCTTTACTCAGGCAAGGCCGCGAAGAATGGAATCAATGGAGATATGACCAGCCACAGGTGCTTGATCTCACCAGTGCTGGCTTGAGCCATATTTGCCTGAGCGGAGCCAATTTGAGCGGAGCTAATCTGCGCGGCGCTGATCTGAGCCATGCCCGCTTGAGTAAAGCTGATCTGAGTGGAGTAGACCTGCAAGGGGCCGAATTGTACAAGACGGATCTGCGAGAAGCTTCGTTGAACAGCGCCCTGCTGAACGGCGCCAAGCTGAATCGAGCAAGATTAATTGCGGCGGACCTGCGAGGCGCGGATCTGCGCGAGATTCGTTTAAGTGAGGCATGGTTAAACTATGCAGATCTCAGTGAGGCGGACCTGCGCGACGCGAACCTGAGTGAAGCTGATTTGAGCCACACGAAGTTATATAAAGCAGATCTGCGCGGCGCGAACCTGAGCTACGCGAATCTGAGTGGAGCGGACCTGCGCGGCGCGAACCTGAACGCGGCCTGTTTACAGGGCGCCGATCTGAGCGGAGCCAATTTGAGCGGAGCCAACTTTTCCGGGGCGAATCTGAGATGCTCGATCTTATCTTATGCCAACGCGCGCAGAGCCGATCTGAGTGGAGCCAGGCTGAGCGAAGCCTCTCTTTGCGCTGTAGATCTGCGAGGGGCCAGTTTGTTGGATGCTGATTTGCGCTGGAGCAACCTGAGTGGAACAAAGCTGAGTTATGCTCAACTGGGGGGCGCGAACCTGGTCGGCGTCAATTTGAGCTATGCAGACCTGAGCCAGACAGAACTGAGAAAGAACGTTGACCTGCGCTCGGCCATTTTACGCGGAGTGAATTTAAAGCGGAGCGACCTGAGCCAGATTGATTTGAGCGAAGTCGATTTGAGCGGAGCCAGGCTAGAAGAAGCCGATCTGAGCGAGGCTAGATTGAACAGCGCTGACCTGAGAGGCGCGAATTTGCACTCAGCCGTCTTGAGGCGTGCCCAGTTGCCACGCGCTCATCTGGATGAAGCCAATTTAAACGAGGCAATTCTGAGTGAGGCCAATCTGAGCGATGCCAGTCTGAGCGCGGCAAACTTGAGCGGCACCGATCTGAGCGGCACCAACCTGAGCGGAGCGAATCTGAGTGGTGTCAGGCTGAACAGTGGCAAACTGAGCGCGGCAAGTCTGGGGAAGACCAATCTGGGCAGTGCCAATCTGAGCAATGCGAACCTGAGCCACGCGCAACTCCACCTGTCCAATCTGAGCAAGGCTGATTTAAGCGGAGCCAACTTGAGTGGGGCGGACCTGAGCCACACAGATCTGAGCTACGCGGATTTGAGCGGAACTGATCTGCACGCGACTATCTTGAGCGAGGCCAATCTGGAGCATACCAACCTGAGCCGCGCTCAACTCATTGAAACCAACCTCCAACGTGCCCAACTCGAAAAAGCCACCTTGAAAGGCGCGCACTTTGAGAGAGCCGACCTGCGCGGTATCCCCTGGCTCTTCATCATGGAACTCACCCTGCAACAGGGCGTTACGTGGAAAGATCTGCGTTTTGATCGCGTTATGGATGAGAGCGACGCCAAAAACTGAGAGAGGCATGCC